>CAYTOJ010000011.1:0-24075 GCA_964439415.1 uncultured Rickettsiales bacterium | reverse complement strand
CCGAGATAATAGCCGGGTTATTACAGAGCCTGAATAAATCTGATGGAACCGCTCCACTGCCTGAAGCCAGTAGAATGACAGGTCAGGCGCAAGGGGATGCTGATATAAATGCCAACTCCAATCCCCTGCAGGCATTAATGGCTGAGGTGATTGCCGCTTTGCAGATTGTACAATCTGGCAGTGAGAAAACCGAATTTACGGAAGAAGCTAGTATAGTCCGTGCGTTAAATGAGGCTGGGGACTTGAGCACCCTGAATAATGCAAAAACACCTGAATTTAAATTCAGTGAGCTTGTTACAGGAAAACAGATGCTGCCTGCAAATGTTAATGCACCCTTTGATAAAATCCAGCAAACTGCCGTAAACCAGCTTCCAGCAGATAAAACCCCTGAATCTGTAGCTGCTCAACCCGCAGATACTGCCACAGTTAAAGCGGTTGAGACTATCTTGAACACTACAGTTAATGGGGAAACTCTAGGTAATATCCTGGCTGAACATGGAATCACCCGTGCAGAGATAGCATCAACTTACCGCGAAGTGAGGGCGGAAAGTCTCGCAGCTAAAATAACGGATATTGAAAATACAGATACCCAGAAAAGTGGCACTTACCAATTAGCGCAATTATTATCCAGGCCTGTGGCAATAGAAGCCAGGGAAGTTCCTCAGATGACATCTGATAATACCAGCCGGTCTGCCAGCGTGCCAGCCGCGATAGTAGAAGGCAAGACCGCCGTAGAAATAAATGTGCAGATAGACGCGCAGTCTAACGATGATAAAACTTTTGAAGCTAATCAGGCTGATAATACGCCGGAGCTACACATAGCACCAAGCCCCGCCAATGCAGAGTTGCAGAGTGAGGGCCCAGAGTCACAGGTATCAGATAACGCAGATGCACCGATAACCGGAATCGCCAGCGGCAGAGATCATAAAGCGGTGGAGGCAAAACTGAATGCCGCCAAGGCCGATGCACCCAATGCAGCGTTAGCCAGGGAAGCTATTGATCAGGTGGTGGTGAAGGTACGCGCAGCGGCTGAAAACGGAGTGCGTCAGGTAAGCGTTAAGCTGAATCCGCCGGAACTGGGGCGGATTGATGTGCAGATTGATATGAACGCGGATGGCAAAACCAGCCTCTCCATAATGGCAGATAACCGCGAGACTTTATCCATGATGCAGAAAGGTGCGCGTGAGCTTGAACGCTCCCTGATGGATGTAGGGATTAAAACCGATATGGGATCGCTGAATTTTAATCTACGTGGCGATGGCAACCAGCAATTCGCGGGGAACGATAACAAGCCAGCGTCGTTTTATGGCAAGGCATACGGCCAATCAGGCGGTGAGCCTGAAGAAGCGGTAGTTACACGGGTTATAAAAATGTCCAATGATGAACTGAATATAGTGGTGTAGGAGCGGATATGGCAGTAATTGCAAATACAACGGAAGTCAGCGCGATTAATGCGGCCAACAAGCCTAAAAGTGCCAGTGTTATTAATGGCGAACTGGCATCCAAGGCTGGTCTGAAGAGCTTCAGCGACAACCTGAATAATTTTCTGGTGCTGCTTACCACGCAGCTCAAAAATCAGGATCCAACCAGCCCGGTGGACTCAGCGAAGTTCACTGATCAGCTTGCGCAAATGAGCGCGGTGGAGCAGCAGGTTTCAATCAACAAGAATCTCGAATCCCTTATTTCATTGCAGGAGCAGTCACGCAAGGTTTCGGCACTATCATATATCGGTGCAACGATAGAGGGGGAATCAGGGGAGCTTTATAACGCAGGAAAAGGCGGGGCATTCTCCTACGAACTGCAAGGGAAAGCTGCGAATCTCACGCTGACTATAACTGATTCCAAGGGCAATGCGGTGCATAAGAAAATAATAGAAACCCCGGCGGAAGGCCGCCAGAAATTCACCTGGGACGGGAAGGACGATGCAGGCAAGGACACCCCAAGCGGCACATATAACATTATCGCGACCGCAATTGATGATACGGGCAAGTCAGTTCAGACCAAACTTTACAGCGACGGGCTGGTTGAAGGTGTGGATTCAAGCCTTGGTGCGATTTCGCTGATAGTCGGCGGTGCGAGGATTCCACTTGATAATGTGAACAAAGTAAAATTCCAGGCGCAGGCCAGCGGGCATACAACAACAAACTAGATAACTAACGAGGTTTAAAATGAGCTTATATGGTGCATTATTCACGGGCGTAACGGGGCTACGTGCGCAAGGTACGGCGATTGGTATAGTATCTGATAACATAGCCAATATGAATACTACCGGGTACAAGGCGGCGAGCGCGGTATTTAAAACTCTGGTGAATCCTGGGGCATCCACCGGAACGTACAGCCCTGGTGGTGTATCCGGCTCCAATAAGCAGTTGATTGACAGGCAAGGGCTGCTACAATCCACTGATTCATCAACCGATATAGCCGTGTCAGGTAACGGGTTTTTCACGGTGGGGCGTAACGCCAGTTCCGATTCTGATATATATTTCACCAGAGCCGGAAGTTTCAGCCCTGACAACAAAGGAAATTACAGAAACGCCAACGGTTATTATCTGCTTGGCTGGCCACTGGATAGGGATGGCAGGCTCCCGGGCGTTGCCGGTAACGTAAATACTACTTCCAGCGCAGACCTTGACAGTTTGCAGCCGGTTAATCTGGAATCTTCCGGCGGCGTGGCGACTTCCACCACCAGCATTAAGGCGGCTTTGAACTTAAAAGCCAGTGAAGCCCTTTATACAGGGGCAGGGGCAACGGCGGAGATGGTTTCGGATGTAAACACCGCCCTGCCTTCAACTTCGGTTCTGGCGCCAACTACTTTGAATGGTACTTCAACAAATAATATGATTCTGGGGGATGAGCTTCAGATTTCAACCAGTGAAGGCCTGGTTTATACTTACCAGTATGGGGGATTCTCAACCTCAGCCGTACCGGCAAGCTGGACTGGCCTTGGAGCAACGCAGGAAAGCAGTACTTTTATAGACCCTGCAAGCCTGACGGGGGCAGATACAGATGACCGCACCTTTACCATAGCCACGCCTAATCTTGGCACATTCACCTTCACCTATAAACAATCCAGCCCCAATACTACTTCAGGGGAATTTAACAGCATGAAAACCCTGGCCGAGGCTATTGACCTCACCTCAGGGCTGCAAGCCAGAATCGTTAACAGCGGTGCCACCGCCAGGATTGTAATGGCTCCCAAAGACGCTAATGAAAGCATGACATTTACCAGTGGTGGTTCAGTGGTTGACTGGGAATCCTTAGTTGCGGCAACTTATACCACCCCTACTGGTATAAATAACTTTGCTTCAATAGATGGATTAGCAACATTACTTAACAAAACTGCTGACCTGAAGGCGGAAATTGCTAATCCCCTTACTTCAGCGGAGCTCACCATAAACGCAGCAAACCCTTTAATCGGTATAAGATTTGACGATGCAAATACGTCTGCCACACCAAACATCCTGACTGAAATGGGACTGGCGCGTCTGGATGATACGCCGGTAACTTCATATCTGGGGCCTATTTATGACCCGCAGAGGACACAGTTATACACAACCACTGATGATTCATATCAAACGCTCAACATGGCGCATGGCGATATTAAACCGCACTTCAGCCGTAATATCCGCGTGTATGATTCACTAGGCACAGGGCATGACCTTACCATGGGTTTTCTTAAGGTAGGAACCAACCAGTGGGCGGTGGAAGTATGGGCATCCAAGGATAACGACATACAAACCACCCTGATTGATGACCAGCTTGCCCGTGGCAACATATACTTCAACGGTGATGGCAGCCTTAAAAGTATTGATCCCGGCCTTAAAAACAGTTTTACCGCATTGTGGCAGAATGGTGCTGAACCTAGCACACTGACTATAAACTGGGGTACGGCAGGCAAACCATTCGGTACACCGGGGGAGACGGTATTTGGCCTTACCGATGGCCTGAGCCAGTTCGATGCAGCCTATAACGTTTCTTACATCACACAAAACGGCGCGCAGGTAGGCTCACTTACAGGTGTTACGATTAATCCTGAAGGCTTTGTCATAGCAAGTTACAGCAATGGTCAGACCCAGCGGTTGTATAAACTCCCTCTGGCGGATTTTTCTAATCCCAACGGCCTTAGAACAGAAAGCGGTAACGTTTTCGCACAGACTGATGATTCAGGCGATGTAAACCTACGCGAGTCCGGCAGCAGCGGGGTTGGCAAGATAGCATCCGGTGCGCTGGAACAGTCTAATGTGGAGCTTGCATCAGAACTGACCAATATGATAGTAGCCCAGCGGGCGTATCAGGCGAGTTCTAAAGTAATTACCACGTCCAACGAGCTACTGGATGCTCTGACAAGGCTTTAATATATAGGTAACTGCCCAGGTGTTGGTACTGCCTCTCGGTTTCCCCCACCGCCTGCGGGGGGGGGCTAGGGGGGGGAACCTTTCTTCTTTCCATAGTACCAACACATTCCCCCCCCTTAATCCCCCTATGCTCGCGGTGGGGGAGACAAGCAACGTACATCCAGGCAAGCAGACCTGGGGAGTTACATATATAGATACCTATCGCACTTCAAGAGTGCGGTAGGTATAGACGCGCATAACTGAGGGATGCAACACCCACCCCTCCTAACAAAAAACAACCGTCAGAATAACGTAGAGAATTCAACTCTTTGAAAACCGGAGCGCACAAGCATTCTCAAACATGGTTAAAGCACACTAAGAAATGCTCTATCTTCCAGTTGGATTAAGCGTTTGCAGATCAGTGGTGCTTACAGGCTTCTGATTGCTTGTATCATATATGTATGCCGCACGCTTAGCATCCATATACCCCCTCATTACCGGGTTAAAGAACTCGGATCTGTCACTCACCATTCGCACCATATTAGCTGAAACCGAGCAACCAAGGCTGGAGGATGTGAAATTATAGGGATTTATCGGCCTATCACGGTAGGTCTGGTCACAATCAAGGGCTACGTTGCGGTCATATACCAGTTTAATGTCTGCGCTCACAGTGCCCTCAGGTTGCCTTACAGCCACTCCATATGCCTTGAGAAGCTTTTTAGCACGCACGCAAAGTTTGCTGATGTCTGAGCAGGCCACTTCCGCATAGGTTGGGGTATCTTCGCCAATCCACTGCTTTAGTCTTTTAATGGAAGAGTCGCCCTCCAGATTAAAGTTATGAACTTCCTTGGAGGTTTGCAAAAGACTTTCAGGTTCAATCGCTGAGAAATGCGCGTCCTTATGCTGCGTAGAGCAGGCTGCAAGTGCAGTGGAGAGTAATAATGTAAGGATCTTTTTGTTCATATCTACCACCTATTCTGTCATAAACCCGATTGCGCCTTCCATGGTGGGGCGCTGGGATTTATTTACCTGATCTCCCGCCATACTGCTTAAGGCTCCATAGAAAAATCCTTCCAGAACGGAAGCCGGCTTGAAGTTATCCGTAGGCAGTTTTAAATCGGAAGCCACCGCCGGATCCACCAGGTACGGTGTAACGGTTATAACCAATTCCGTTTCAGTCCTGTCAAAATTGGTACTGCGTAGTATAGAACCAATAATCGGCAGTTCATTTAATCCAGGAATGTCCTGCACACTAGAACGGAGGCTGTCCCTCAGCAATCCCGCTATCATCAGACTCTCTCCCGGAGCAAGTTCAACAGTGGTTTTTGCGCGGCGTGATGTAAGCGCAGGTATAGTAATATTATCAACTTTAATTGATCCCGCATCACTAAGTTCGGAAACCTCAGGCTGCACCAGCAGTTTAATCCTGTTCTCCGCCAGCACATAAGGGGTGAACTGCACCGCTATACCATATTGCTTGAACTGGATGGTAATGCTTGTGCCAGTGCCACCGGAATTTGGCTGGGCAATAGGTATCGGGAATTCACCGCCAGCAAGAAATTCTGCCTTCTCGCCTGACATCGCCACAAGGTTAGGCTCTGCAAGTGTTTTAAATAATCCTTTGGTCTCCAATGCCTCCAGAGAGGCCTGCAGATAGAATGACCCGGCAATAATAGCCCCGGCTATTGTACTGAAATCAGCACTACGCGTAGGAGAGGTATTAGGATTGCCGTCCAAACCGTTTTCTATTATATTCATGTCTTTCTTACCGCCGATATCGAAACGGGATTTGTTTCTTATAACCCCCGCCTCCATATTAGTGCCAAGGTTGCGCAGTGCGGTTCTCTGAATTTCACCCATTTTTACCCGCAGCATCACCTGCTGGTTGGAGCGCACCTGCAACAGGTTCACAACCTTTTCCTGCCTGCCGCCCGCTGTAGCCACCTGCGTAGCGCCTTGAGCACCTGCGCCTTTATCATCCTCCACATACTGGCTGACAATTTCAACAGCTTTGGATGCAACTTCAGCACTACTGACAATACCTGTAAGTGCCAGTTTATTATTTATCACCTCCACACCGATTTTCTCATCAGGAAAGAAACCGCCTATGGTGCGCCGGATTATGGGCAGATCAAATGTAACCTCTACATCATACTCCCTGAGAACTTTATAGCCATCCCCGAAAATTCTTATAGTCGTCTTGCCCAGTTTCTTGCCCAGAACCGATAGCTTGGAATCACCATGCGTCACCGCATCCGCGATATTAGGATCTGCTATCGCGACCTGAGTCATCTTCTCCCGCGATTCCACCAATACAGAACGGTTGAGCGGAACCACCAGGAGAGCGGCATCAGCGGCACTTACCGCAAATGCATTAACTACAGCGCCAAAAAGTACGCTAACTATTACCGCTTTCTTTGTCATTTTTATCACTTCGCTCCCTCAACCTGTCTTTGCACGCCTCTTACTACAACGACTCCCGAAGAATCAGCATTGAGCAAGCTTTGATCCGGAACCTGCATACTATCCCACTCAGCCTGACCAGGATCAAGGTGTATTACCCGTGGCATAACCTTATCACCACCTTCGTATAAAGCTGGGAATAAACTTGGCATCGTAATTCTGGATAAATCGCCCACACCCACAGGCCTTGGCAGTGGATCAGCCTTTTTAGAATCATCACGCCGGAGCGATCTCAGTACCAGCGATAACTTACCCTTCGTTTCTGCCAGACGCAGCTTCTGCGCATCATAACCACTGACCTCCAATGTTGCAGAAGAACCTGGAACAGGGGGGTCGCCCGCATGTACCTGGAAACGCTGATCTATAGCCATAACCCTTACACCCGACACTAAAACCTCAGAGACACTTACAGGCTCTTTGGATATTATGCCGGCTGCACTAACATCGCCACCACCAGGCAGGTTTATATTATGAGTGAGCATCACATCCACTATATCGCCAGGATAAACAAAACCGGCTATACCGCTTATGCCGTCTATCTGAATAGTAACCGCCCGCATGCCATCCTTGATTGATGCGGCCAGAAAGCTTGGATCAAGCGGATTCGCAAGCAGTGTTTTTATGATTGGCTCCCCCCGGCGGAGCGAAGAACGCGCCACCCTGCCCACTACTTCCGTCGCTATCCCCTCGCGGGCAACAAAAAGGTCGCCTTGAGGGATAAGATTAGTTGGCCAGGCTCTGGATTCCACCATATCAGCTTTAATTACAGCACCAATCGGAATATCATTACGGGCAACCGCCACTTCAGTTACGGGAGTTTCCCGCACCACCTCCTTGGTTTGCACCACCGGGGCGACTTCTTTCTTCTCCTTAGCCACCATTTTCCAGGTAACAAGGGCAGCGCCCAGAGACAGTGCAAGAATGAGGAATAAAGCTATTGTTTTCATAATCAGCTACAGTAGTAAATATCGGTTGTTTACGCCCAAAGTATTAAATTAGTCTTAAATATCAAAACCAATTTAGCCGGAGCAAAAAACGCTTCAATCAGACATATACTAAAAACACCTGAAAAGTGTTTCTGGTATATTGTTCATATATTTGCACATGGCGGCCCCACCTTCGCTAAAGCTTCGGCGCGCTAAGCAACCCAGCCCCATGCGCGTATACACTGCTCACGGATTAATTGCAAAAAATCCGCATTCTTGATACGCGAGTCAGTATATAATACAAACTTAAATCTTAAAATTTGCTATATGGAGTAAAATTAATTAGTCAAGGTCTATACCTTGCCGTGTTAACGGGATATTTAGCAACAAACCATGTGATATAAGTGGATAAGTATAACAACACAGTTCTGATACTGGATTTTGGCTCGCAGTTTACGCAGCTTATTGCCCGCAGAATAAGGGAGAGCGGAGTTTACTGCGAAATCAAGCCCTATAATTTACCAATTGATGAATTCTTTAAGGTAAATCCTGCCGCAATAATTTTTTCCGGTGGTCCTGCCTCAACTAACGATTCATTTTCACCCCGTCCCCATGATGAAATTTTGAATTCCGGACTACCCATACTCGGCATCTGCTATGGTCAGCAGGTTATTTGCAGTATGATGGGCGGTAGCGTCGCGGGGTCAGACACAAGGGAATTCGGCAGGGCGTTCGTTGAGTGCAGTCATGAATCCACTTTTCTTGATGGGGTGTGGCGATTGGGCAACAAATATCAGGTATGGATGAGCCATGGCGATAAGGTTCTTAGTATCCCTGATGGATTTCAGGTAGATGCATTCACTGACTTCGCACCTTTTGCTGCCATTTCCAATCCGGATAAAAAAATATACGCAGTGCAGTTCCACCCTGAGGTGTACCATACGCTGGATGGTGCACGGCTTATAGATAACTTCCTGTTTAAAATAGCAGGGCTAAAACCAAACTGGAACGCAACTGATTTTAAGAATCAGATTATAAATTCAATACAAGCCCAGGTGGGGCAAGGGCGCGTACTGTGCGGCATCAGCGGCGGGGTGGATTCCACCGTAGTGGCGGTGTTGCTGCATGAAGCAATACGGGATAATTCCGTATGCGTTTTTGTTGATACTGGGCTACTGCGCAGCGGTGAGGGCGATGAAGTGGAGAAAATGTTCATCGGGAACTTCCACATTCCAATTATCCGGGTCAATGCCGCTGAATTATTTCTGGGGCGCCTCCAGGGCGTGGATGACCCGGAGGCCAAGCGCAAGATAATCGGCGCGGCTTTTATTGAAGTATTCGAGAGGGAAGCTGCCAAATTAGGCCACTTTGATTTCCTGGCGCAGGGCACGCTTTACCCTGATGTTATTGAGTCGGTTTCTTTCCATGGTGGCCCCAGTGCCACTATAAAATCACACCATAATGTCGGCGGCTTGCCGGATGTTATGAAGCTGAAGCTGGTGGAGCCGCTGCGCCAGTTATTTAAGGATGAAGTACGGAGCCTGGCAAAGGAACTTAATATACCGGAAAAGTTATATCAGCGTCACCCCTTCCCGGGGCCAGGTCTTGCTATCCGCATCCCCGGCGCGATAACGCGGGAGAAGGTAGAGTTACTGCAGAAAGTGGATGCCATCTACATAGATGAAATCCGGAAAGCTGGCCTGTATAATGAGATATGGCAGGCTTTCGCCGTGCTGCTGCCGGTGCGCACCGTAGGTGTAATGGGCGATGGCCGCACTTATGATTACGCCTGCGCGCTTCGCGCTGTTACTTCAACCGATGGCATGACAGCAGATTATTACCCCTTCAGCCACGAATTCCTGGCACAAACCGCAAACCGCATTGTGAATGAAGTGCGCGGGGTAAACCGCGTAACCTATGATATTACCAGCAAACCCCCAGGAACAATTGAGTGGGAGTAGTTTGATCTTTCTGTAAAGCATCTGGCATTCGTGAAGGAAGGTGGTAATAATATCCGATAAATACATTCACACAACTGATGCCGATAGCAGAATTTATCCATCTAAAAGCCCGTACTCATTATAGCCTTGGCCTTAGCAGCCTGGAGCCGAAGGAACTTGCGCAAAGGGCGGCTGAGCTTTCCATGCCTGCCATCGGGGTTTGCGATTTTGACAATATGTTCGGCGCGCTGGAATTCTCCAAAGCGGCGGCTGATTACGGTGTGCAGCCGATTATTGGCTGCTCTCTCTCAGTTATACATGGAAAGCCGCAGGCAAATACTCATATAAAATCCCCCCGGGATAGACTGCACCTTCTGGCCAAAAATGAAGAAGGTTATTCCAATCTGCTTAAATTAGTAAGCCGTTCATTTTTGCATCCGGCACAAGAGCCTGCGCCAGTCGCATCAGAGAAAATGCTGCATGAGCTTTCACCAGGGCTTATCTGCATGACTGGCAGCCTTGGCACGCAAACCGCCCGCCTGCTGCTGGAGAACAAGGAAGAGCAAGCCCGGCAGGAGCTTCTAACTTTGCGGGATGCCTTTGCCGACAGGCTCTACCTGGAAATCTGCCGCCATAACAACCAGCAGGAAAACGAAATTGAGGAGCGGCTGCTACAGTTAGCCTATGACCTTGATATTCCGCTGGTTGCAACCTCTGACGTGCGCTTTATGTATCTGGACATGTTCGAGGCGACGGACGCACTTCTGTGTATATCCTCATCCAGCTTTCTGGGGCAGGCGGAGCGGGAACGCATAAGTCAGCAATGGCGCTTCAGAAACCCTGAGGAGATGAAGGCACTCTACAGCGACCTGCCGGAGGCGCTCCATAACACTCTGGTGATTGCAGAGCGGTGCGCGGTGAAGTCCCCTTCCCGCTCACCAATATTGCCAGGCTTCCCCACTCACGATGGCCGCGATGAGAACGAGGAATTCATGTTCCAGGCCAGGGAAGGTTTAAAAGAACGGCTGGATATTTTCGTGCTGCCATTTTGCAGGGACGAGGAAGAAAAAGCCTGTAGAACAAAGGAATATACTGAACGGCTGGACTTTGAATTACAGGTTATCGCCCGCATGAACTACGCCGGATACTTCCTGATTGTATCCGATTTTATAACCTGGGCGAAGGATAACGGCATACCGGTAGGCCCCGGGCGCGGCTCCGGCGCTGGCTCTATTGCCGCATGGGCGCTTAAAATTACGGAACTTGACCCCATCCGCTTCAAGCTGCTTTTTGAACGGTTCTTGAACCCTGACCGCGTATCCATGCCGGATTTCGATATAGATTTCTGCCAGGATCAAAGGGGCAGGGTAATAAGCTATGTAAGCGAGAAATACGGCTATGACCGGGTAGCCCAGATAATAACTTTCGGGAAATTACAGGCGCGTGCGGTGCTGCGGGATGTAGGGCGCGTGCTGCAACTGCCCTATGGCCAGGTTGACCGCACCTGCAAGCTTATTCCGGTTAACCCCGCTAATCCGGTTGACCTGCCACAGGCGCTGGATATTGAGCCACTCCTTCGGCGCGCTATGGATGAAGACCAGGACATAGCCCGTATGGTGAATCTGGGGCTGAAGCTGGAGGGGCTTAACCGCCATGCCTCCACCCACGCTGCCGGAATCGTGATTGGCGACCGCCCGCTGGAGGAACTGGCACCATTGTATAAGGATGAACGCTCGGAGATGCCAGTCATCCAGTTCAACATGAAATACGCCGAAGAAGCGGGGCTGGTAAAGTTTGATTTTCTGGGGCTGAAAACACTCACCGTGATCGCTGAAGCGGTAAGGCTTGCCAACCGTCATGGCGGGAATTTGGATATAACCAAGATACCCCTAGATGATGCGCCAACATTTGCCATACTTGGGCGTGGTGATTCAGTAGGCGTGTTCCAGATGGAAAGCTCAGGAATGCGCGATACCCTGAAGCGCATGAAGCCGGACACGCTGGAGGATATAATCGCGCTGATCTCCCTCTACCGTCCGGGGCCGATGGATAATATACCCACCTACATTGCCCGCAAACACGGCCTTGAAAAGCCGGAATACCCGCACCCGCTGCTGGAGCCGGTGCTGAAGGAGACTTTCGGCGTTATCATCTACCAGGAACAGGTGATGGAGATAGCCAAGGTACTGGCGGGTTACACCCTGGCGGAAGCCGATTTGCTCCGCCGTGCCATGGGTAAGAAAATCAAGGCCGAGATGGAGGCACAGCGTGCCATTTTCGCCGGCAAAGCCTCCAAGCAGGGCATAGATAAACAGAACGCGGCTGATATATTCGACCTTATCGCCAAGTTCGCCAGCTACGGGTTTAACAAGTCCCACGCGGCGGCCTATGCCATGATTTCCTACCAGACGGCCTACATGAAGGCTAACCATCCGGTTGAGTTTTTTGTCGCCAACTTGAATTATGAAATCAGCGATACCGATAAACTATCCCTGTTCACTATGGATGCGCGAAAGTTAGGGATTACAGTACTGCCACCGGATATAAACCAATCCCAGCCGCTTTTCTCTATCAGCGAACAGGTGACAAACAACTATACCGAAGCAGCTTCAAGAGATGGCTTCGGTATGGAGCGAAGCGACACCGCGCAGCGCGGGGGTTTGGGGGAGTATCCCCCAGTCAAGATAAACAATATACCAACTCTTGATTCAAGAGTGGTATATTGCGGCATCCGTTATGGCTTGTCTGCCGTGCGCAATGTCAGCTCAAAAGGCATGGATGAAATAGTGGCGGAGCGCAAAGCAAACGGCGTGTTCAAAAATATCGGCGACTTTGCGGCAAGGCTTGGCACTAAAACCATTAATCAGCGCGGCTTGGAGTTTCTGATTAAATCCGGCAGTTTTAACTGCCTGGAGGATAATCAGAAAAAACTGCTGGAGAACATGGAAGCTATATTGAACCACGCTGAGCAACACGCGAGGGATGAAAACAACATGCAATCCAGCCTGTTTGATATGCTCAGTGTGCCATCCCAAGGCGGCGGTGCGGTGGAACTGAAACTGAATGACGCAGTGGATTTCAGCCGGGATGAAAAATTAGGCCTGGAATTTGAGGCAATGGGCTTTTACCTGAACGGCCACCCGCTTGATGACTACGCGGCGATACTGGCCAGGCAGGGCTTTAAAACCTATGCGCAGTTCCACCCTAAACTGTCTGAGAACTTCACAGAAGTAAAAGCGGCCGGGGTAATCCTGCAATCCAAGTTCAAAACCTCTAAAAAGGGGCGTTTTGCTTTCGCTGATATTTCAGATACTACCGGGTCATATGAGGCGGCTATATATGATGAGTTTATTATAGACAGCCAGCGCGGCCTTCTGCTCCCCGGGGTCAGCATAGCTTTTGATGCAGATGCCAAGCAGGACGAAGGTGGAATCCGCATAATAATCAAGCGCATATACCCACTTGCCGATGCTCTCGCCAAAGCACCGCAGGCTGGGCGCCAGCCACAGGCTCCAAGGCGCTTTACTGTAAAATCCTCCGCCGATATTGAGAAAATAAAGAAGGATATAGCCAGCCTTTCGGGTCAGAAAATTTTTCTGGAAATTTATACCGCAAGTGGGGCTACCGCTGAAGTGGAAATCACCGCATAGTCTTACCAAATCGGGCGTTTGCGTTACCAATTGCATCATCTTACCATTATAACTTCTCCATATATCTTTAATAATATTTTAGAGAATATGGTGCTATATTAGTACATAGGCCGGACGATGCATATTCAATCTAAATAGAATCGGGCTTTAGGGCATGTGGACGCTCTGCAAGGCAGGGCGGTTATTGATAATAACGCAATATATAACCATATACCATAAAGGGTGTGGAGGAGTTGTTTATAAATGTCGGAATACATACCACCAAAACTGACCGCTAAAAACACCACCGGGGAAGATTCCCAGGCCAGCGTTGTTACACGCACGCAACTGAAAACCAAACGGCCACCGATGTATAAGGTAGTCATTATGAATGATGACTTCACGCCGATGGAATTTGTGATTTATGTACTGAAAAACCACTTCCACCGCACGCACGAGGAAGCAATGAACATAGTGCTGCAAGTTCACCACAGCGGCACAGGCGTATGCGGAATATACACCCGCGATGTAGCAGAGACCAAGGTGGAGCAGGTTCTTACCCTCTCCCGCCAGAACGAACACCCCCTTCGCTGCACCATGGAACGGGAGTAGTCTGTAATTCTACAGATTATCTCTCCTGCTTGCCTCTTTCATCCAGTTTTTTTGTATGTCCTGCAAGCGTTTGTTGCTGGTTGCCTTCAAGCTTTGCAGTGTTCTGACTGGCGGCAGCAGTATCAAGATGGTTCTGGATGTCTCTCCTTGTATCAGTTCCTATCCTCAAGTGCCCCTCGACTATCCCTGTATCTGGGTATTTATCTTTTACGTATTGTTGATACCCATCAAATACATTTACTAACGCTTGAAAATTTTTGATATGCTGCGGACTGATTCCTATGCGTCCTGCAACTGGTATAATCTCTCGCAATCCGTTTGCTACATGTGTAGTGATTGGCAGTGGCAGCGTGCCGCCCGCCCAGGCGGATAAGTTATCTATCATGCCTTCAAAGATAGCCTTGGTTTTCCCGGATTCGGTCTGTTGACCAGTCTCCTGCCCCGCATCGCCTGCTATATAAAGTTGTATAGCCTGAAGTACCGACCCGGCCAGTTTAGAAAAATCACCGATAATAACACCGGATTCCCTGCTAACTTCCTGCTCAGCAGCAAATGCGTGTCTGATAATTTCTACTATATCTTTCGATTTTTTTGTTACGCCTGGTGTATTCTGCCTATTATCCTTGCTAAACTCTACCGCCCTGCGGAAAGGTATTAATGGAAAGTCATCAACATTTACTATGGTTTGAAGATTCTTTTCTTTCAATTCACTGCCTAGATTAGAAGCCAGATTAGGCCGATCTATGTATACGCTTAATATGCATTTCTCCAGGGCATCAATTCTTGCTTGCGGTGTATTACCTGCAATATTTGCAACAAAAGTTATCCTACTGCCATTGTTTGGTTTAATAACAGCAAGCTCAACTTGATTATCTGCAATTGTAATTGTGTGATTTAACCCGGAACCTCCCTTTGCAATATCTTTGCTAAATCTTCTGCGTATTTGAGGTATGCTGGCTGTTATAGATTCACTATTTGCATTTAATATAAAATCACTTGCGTTATAGGTGTTGCCTAACTTATCAAATTGATCTCCAAGGATATCTCTAAGGCCTAGATACAGTTCACCGAAATTGAGTTCTTCCTGAGTCAGGAATTGTCCACCATTTTTATGCGCGTGAGTTAAATTCTGGTTATTAAGCCTGCTTAACAAAGCCGGAGTGGAATTCTCACCAACAAAATGGGTTAGATGCGTTGGGACATGTGTTTCATGTCGTTTCTTAACTCCCCCGGCTTGTGGAATACCCAGTGCCCTAGCATGGGTAGCGAGATGCTCCTTCATCATCTCCTCTAAAGCAAAAGAATGTTCAGCACCTAGATTCTTTTTTGCATATAGCTCAGGGCGCTGCGTACTTAATGCTTTAGCTGCATTGGCAAGTGCCTGTTTTTTTAAAATATCGCCTTCAGCCGCTAACTTCAAGCTTGTGTAGTTATTATCAATAACAATTGTCTCAACGGTGTATGTTGTAGAATTCGGAATTATTTGCCCTGCATTATCCAAAGTTACACTCATGATAATTGCTTCTCTGGGGATTCCATCAGCATCCAGGGTGTTGCATCTTGGTTCATTACCCTGCGCAATGATGCCCGCATGGCTGATTATGGCATGTTCTACTTGTGTGCCGCCATCATTAAGCCCTGTAATTCTTAGCGCTCCGGTACGTATAGTGTCTTTTTTTTGCCCTAGCTCTTTATTATCAACAGTGAAGAAGCCAGTTGAGTTGGATGCATCGCTCATAAATTACAATGTACTTATCTATATTCCTAAAATGCCCAGCAAGGCCGCTTGCGAACTACAACAGAAATATCACGATTATTTGAAGCGCGTTTTAAGATTTTGTTAAAATATGTCAGCAATCTAACCGCAACCATGAATGTGCAGCAGGCTGCTAAGGAAAGCAGAGCTAAAAACTCACCTATTTTTATAATGCCTTGTGCTGTTGTATCGCTGGTGATACACTTCTGATTCCAGAAGGAGATATTATGGCTACGGATAATCCCAGAATTCAGGTTATGCTAGATGCAGAAACGAGCGGCCTGCTTGCTACCTTTGCAGCACAGCATAAGCGTTCACTTTCCTCAACTGCTGCTGAACTGATACGTGAAGCACTGGAACTGCATGAGGACATTTTGCTTTCCAGACACGCTGATGAACGTTTCACTCATACAAAACGCTGGGTCAGTCACGAAGACGCCTGGAAATAAGCTATGTGGCAAATCAGATATGCTGATTCAGTAATTAAGGAAGATATCCCGCGCTTAGATCACTCAACCCGGCAACGCATCAAAAAAGCAATAGAGGCTAAACTGGCAACTGACCCTATACGGTTTGGAAAACCTCTGCGCCATAGTCTGCACCATTTGCGAAGCTTACGCGTTGGTGATTACCGCGTACTTTATCATCTTGATTATAATACCATGATAGTTTCAGTTGTATCTATAGGTCATCGGCGATCTGTATATGATTAGACTTCTTTTGAAATCAACCCCGTATAAAATAAAACCCCGCACGGGGCGGGGTTTTAGGTGTGATTGAGCTTGTGGTTATCTCCTGTCGCCCATTAAGCGGAGGATGGAGAGGAAAAGGTTGATAAAGTCCATATACAGGTTAAGCGCGCCCATGATTGCGCTTTTGCCTTCCATTTCCGTGCCTTTTGTAGCGTAGTAGATTTCACGGAGTTTCTGGGTATCCCAGGCGGTGAGACCAACGAAAATGATGACGCTGAGTATGGAAAGGGCAAACTGTAGACCTGAACTTTGCAGGAACATATTCACCAATGAGGCGATTATCACGCCGATAAGCCCCATCATCATGAAGGAACCCATACCGGATAAATCCCGCTTGGTGGTGTAACCATACAGGCTCATCGCCCCGAATACTGCGGCGGTTACAAAGAACGCCCGCGCAATGCTGGCTCCCGTATATGCCAGAAAGATGCTGGATAGCGATATGCCAAGCAGACCCGCATATACCCAGAACAGAGTTTGCGCCGTTCCAAAGCTTAAAGTGTTGATCTTGAAGCTCATGAAAAACACAACGCCTATGGGTGCAAGCAACACCACCCACTGCAACGGTGTGCCGAAAATAGCATTTATCATAGCGGGGGAGGATGACACGGTATAAGCAAGCAAGCCAGTCAGAGCAAGCGCCCCGGCCATGTAATTGTATATACGCAGCATGTAAGCTCGAAGCCCCATATCAATCCCGGCTGCTGCGGCGGTCTGATATGAATTATTACGCATATAGTTCATTAGCTTAGTCTCCTTGTTCTTTTTATACCTTACTTGGCTAGTATTATATGGCTTTTCCTACCCATATTTCAAGTAAAACCGGACAGTGTGTCATTAATCAGTAGAATTTGGTTGCAGCTGGACACCATCTCCCAATGGTCTATAATAGACTTCTCTCAAAACTCGCTGCTGTGAGCTTGAGTAGCGCGAAGCGAGCATCGCAAAAACGCAAGTGTACATCGAGGTACATGCGGATTTGAGAGCTAAGCGTAGCTTGCAGATTAGTAAATCTCATTTGTGTAGCTTAGCGCAGCCAGTGACAAGCGAATTTGCCAGCGCAGTAGAGTTTGGAGAGAAGTATACTGCTCGCGTATGAAGAGTGCGGATTCTTTGCAGTGATTTTGCGAGCAGTATAGACGCGGATTCGGCTGGTGGGGCGGCCATGCGCAAAACAAAAAAACTATACCTATCGCACTCTTGAAGTGCGATAGGTATATATTAAAAATATCCCCCTGAAATGACACCATTAAACCACACTCTTCAGACGATAGGGGTATATATACAGAACTAACCGACTATTTCCATATCACTGAAGAAGAAGCGGATTTCGTTAGCGGCGTTTTCCGGCGAATCGGAACCGTGTACGCAGTTGCGTTCAATGCCCTCGCCAAATTCCTTGCGGATAGTGCCTGCTGCGGCTTTTGCAGGGTCAGTCGCACCCATGACTTCGCGGTTTTTCAGCACGGCGTTTTCACCTTCCAGAACCTGCAGCACTACCGGGGCGGAGACCATATACTCCACCAGATCGTTATAAAACGGGCGTTCCTTATGCACGGCATAAAATAAACCCGCTTGCAGGCGCGAGAGTCTAAGCTTTTTCTGCGCAACTATCCTAAGCCCGTTTGACTCCAGCATTGCATTGATTTTTCCGGTGATGTTACGCGCTGTAGCATCCGGTTTAATTATTGATAAAGTGCGTTCAACAGCCATTAATTTAATCCTTTAATTTAAATACTTATTGGAAGTCTAATATTGATTATGTGAGCTAAGGCAAGCACTTATTAATCAAGTCACCCTGCAGGCTATTCGCTTTGCTGCCGGTAATTGTAACCTGCGCAATTGTATTGAGTGCGGCATTCCCGGCTATTACATAGGTAGATTGCATATATGGGCTGCGCCCCAGAACCTGCCCCGGTTTGCTACCCTCTCTGTCAAACAACACTGGCAGTATTCTGCCTTCCATGGATTTATTGAATTCGCTGTGTTGACGCATCAGCAGATTTTGCAACCGCCCTAAACGCTCCGCCTTTACCTCCTCTGGCACTTGCGCCTCCAGTGCGGCGGCGGGAGTGCCAGGGCGCGGGCTGTATTTGAAAGAATAACTGGAGGCATAGCCCACTTCCTCAACCAGTTGCAGGGTGTCCTGAAAGTCCTCTTCACTTTCGCCGGGGAAGCCAACGATAATGTCAGTGGAGAATGCTATATCAGGGCGCAGCTTACGCAGACGATTTATTATCTGCAGGTATTCCTCGCGGCTGTGCTTGCGGTTCATTTTCTCCAGAATCTTGTTTGACCCTGACTGTATGGGCAGATGCAGGTAAGGCATCAGCTTTTCATTCTCCGCGTGCTGCCTGTATAATTCCTCGTGCATATCCCGTGGGTGGGATGTTGTGTAGCGTATGCGCCTGACGGAATCAATGCGTGAAAGTCTTGCGATTAAATCACCCAGGTTGATGCTGTTGCCGTTCTCATCCGCTCCATGATAGGCGTTTACATTCTGCCCCAACAGATTGAACTCAAGCACACCCTCCGCCGCCAGCTTTTCAGCTTCACGGATTATATCGCTGACTGGGCGTGAATATTCAGCCCCCCGGGTATAAGGCACAACGCAGAACGAACAGAACTTATCGCACCCTTCCTGCACGGTGAGGAAGGCAGAGGCTGACAGTTTCACAGGTTCCGGCAGATAATCGAATTTAGGGACTGCTGGAAAATCAATCTCCACCGCTTTGCCGCCATCACGCATTACTTTTGTCACCATCTCCGGCAGGCGGTGATAATTCTGTGGCCCCACCACCAGGTCAACATATGGTACGCGGTTGATAATCTCGCCCCCTTCAGCCTGACCTACGCAGCCTGCAACCGCTAGAATTCCCGTGGTTCCAGCTTTCTTGCGAGCTTTTTTAATGCGGCCAAGTTCTGAGTATAATTTTTCGGTAGCCTTCTCCCGGATATGGCAGGTATTCAGGATCACCAGATCCGCGCTTGCCGGGTCATCCCCCATTTCATAGCCATGTGGACGCATCAGATCCGCCATACGCTCCGAATCATAGGAGTTCATCTGGCAGCCATAGGTTTTGATATATAGTTTACGTGCAGAACTTGGCATATACCTATCGCACTTCAAGAGTGCGATAGGTATATGATTTTTGTTTTGCGCATGGCCGCTCACCCTACGCTAAAGCAGCTTCGGGCGACAGGCAATCCAGCCCCATGCTCGTCTATACTGCTCGCAACTCATAGGATATTATCCGCGCATTGTAAACGCGAGCAGTATAGGATGAGCCAACTACAGCAATCCCGGCATTATGTAAAGATGCTTAGAATCAGGCGCTGGCTTGTTGCTTATGGCTTAAAGTAATAGAATCACTCATATACTTGTGCATCTGCTGCGCGGCTTCGCGGCCTTCGCGGATTGCCCATACCACCAGTGACGCGCCGCGCACAATATCCCCGGCGGCAAATACCCCCGGTAATGAGGTTTGATAACCGGACGAGGTTTTAATTGTTCCGTTCTTTCTGGTGCTAAGCGCAGCCTCACCGAACATGCCGGGCAGGTCTTCCGCATCAAAGCCCAAGGCTTTAATTACCATATCAGCTTTTATATTGAAATCAGAGTGTTCAACAGTGGCCAGGTTCTGCCTGCCACTGTAGTGGGAGATTCTGGTTTTGCAGGCACTCACACTTTCCACTTTTGCATTACCGTTGATTTTGGTCGGCAGGGTCTGCCAGATGAATTCCACGCCTTCCTCTTCAGCGTTTTTTACCTCCCGCTTGCTGCCGGGCATGGATGCACGGTCACGGCGGTATAAGCATTTCACTGACTTTGCATTCTGCCGCACGGCCGTGCGCACACAGTCCATCGCCGTGTCACCACCGCCGATTACTACAACATCCTTCCCCGCCGCGCTCAAATCCCCGCTTGCGTATTCCAAGCTGGTAATGCCCAGCACCTGCTTATTGCTGAAGGTGAGATATGCCAGTGCCGGGATAACCCCTGTCAGGTCAGGTATATCGAAATCCAACTCCCGCGCTTTGTATACCCCGGTTGCGATTAAAACAGCATCGTGTTTTTCGCGTAAGTCGTGGAATGAAGCATTGCTGCCGATATTAATGTGGAAGTAAAATTTTATTCCCCCCTGCTCCAGCAGGCTTTGCCTGCGCGTAACCACATGTTTCTCCAGCTTGAAGCTGGGAATGCCGTAAATCAGCAGCCCACCTGCACGGTCGTAACGGTCATATATATCCACCATATAACCCATGCGCCGTAGACTCTCCGCCGCGGCAAGCCCGGCAGGCCCCGCGCCGATAATTCCCACAGATAAACCATTCTCATGTTTAGGGGTAATCGGCTTTACATAACCCATCTGGAATGCGTTTTCGGTGATGTATTTCTCCACCGCGCCGATGGTGACACTGCCAAAGTCTTTCTCGATTACGCAGTTGCCTTCACATAGTTTATCCTGCGGGCAGATGCGGCCACAGATTTCCGGGAAAGTATTAGTTGCGCTGGATAGCTCATAAGCTTCCCTTAGACGCCCTTCCGCCACCAGTTTCAGCCAGTCCGGTATATTGTTCTGTAGCGGGCAGTGCACCTGGCAGAAGGGGATGCCGCATTGCGAGCAGCGGGATGCCTGAACGGCAGCTTCACCGTCGCTAAAACCACCATAAATTTCCAGATGGTTAAGCTTCCTGGCCGCCGCCGCCTGCACCTCCGGCAGGCTCTGCTGAATGGATGTGAATTTTAGTAACTGGGAACTCAAATCACCTGCCTGTTTTTACAATTATTTAACCCGAGTTATGGATAATCTCTGACGTAAAGTACTGTATTTTCTTCACTCTCCCCTTGGGGGAGAGTCGCAGAGAGCAAACCTCAAAGAGGTGAAGATCGATGCGGTGAGGGGGGATATCTTTTCTACAGAATGCACCCCCTCACCCAATCGGCTTTGGCCTATGGCCTTGCCTCTTGGACTCTCCCCCAAGGGGAGAGTTAAAGAACTTTAATGTCTTCTCACAGTCACTTCCCCATAACTCACGCTAAGTATACGGATAGATTCCGCCCTGTCCAGTTGTGATGAATATTATGTCTATCCTGCGGTTTTCTGTGCTACTTCTTTCACCTTGCCGGCTAGCTGCTTCAGGGTGAATGGCTTGGGGAGGAAGTTAAAGTCCCGCTCAGAGCCGAAGTTCTTCTTAAATACATCCTCAGCATAGCCGGACATGAAAATCACCTTAATCCCCGGTTTGATTTTCATGATTTTCTCTATCATCGCGGGACCGTTCATGCCAGGCATGATTACATCAGTCACGACAATCTCAATCAAATGCTGACTTTTCTCAAATTCCTCAAGCCCGGCTTCGGCGCAGTCAGCCTCCAGCACATTATAGCCTTTGTTGCGCAGGGCGCGTGCGCTGAATATCCGCACTGGCGCTTCATCCTCCACCAGTAATATCGTGCCGGTTCCTGACAGGTCAGCGGATGCTGATTTATCCTGCGATTCATCACCCTCGGCCTTGACTGCTTCCTTGCTTTCAAAGTGGCGCTTGAAGTAAAGGTTGAACTGCGTTCCCTGCGGGGAACTGGCAACGTATATATACCCACCCGTCTGCTTGATGATGCCATAAACGGTGGCAAGGCCAAGGCCAGTGCCGGAGCCTACTTCCTTGGTGGAGAAGAACGGCTCGAATATTTTTGGCATTATCTCATGCGGGATGCCGTGGCCGGTATCCTGAATTTCCACCAGAACATACTCGCCGTTCTGAATCGGGTCTTCCTCAGTGGGGCTGATAAAGGCGCGGGGAATGCTGTTTCTATCCTCAATTTTCACATTGCCGGTGCGTATGGTAAGCACACCGCCGCTGCCTATCGCATCCCTGGCGTTTACGGCCAGGTTCACCAGAACCTGCTCGAACTGGCCTTGGTCGGCCTTTATAAAGCCAACATCCCGCCCGTGTACCATTTTAAGTTCGATATTCTCACCAATAAGGCGGCGCAACAGGTTGGAGAGATCAGCCAGAGTATCAGTCACATCAAGAGTTTTCGGCTGAAGCGTCTGGCGGCGTGAGAATGCCAGAAGCTGGCGCACCAGATTGGCCGCACGGGTGGCGTTCTGCTTAATCTGCATGATATCCGCGAAGGATTGGTCGCCCGCCGGGTGACGGATAAGCAAAAGATCGCAAAAGCCAATCATGGCAGTGAGGAGGTTATTAAAATCATGCGCAATCCCCCCGGCAAGCTGCCCGACTGCCTGCATTTTCTGGGAATGGGCAAAACGCATCTCCAGATTTTTCTGCTCTGTCGTGTCAACAAACTGCGCCAGTATGTATCCGCCGCCCTCCGCGCCGGATGGCGCGGTTAAGTATAATTGCGCAGTGCGCGGGGCATCCCCGCCGAACTTTATCCCCCCCTCCAGGCTAAGGCTTGACGGACTTTGCGCGGTAATCCTGCTCCACAATTCATCAAAATCCTTCAGGCTTTCCTCAGCCAGCAGGCTGCGTAGCGGTATACCAGCTTGTGAGATCGGCTTCATAACACAAAACGCCTGATTATATGCGGCTATAGAACCTTCCCTGTTCAACAACACTGCTGCGATTGGCGTATCGTTAGCTATTAGCTTAAAAGCCGAGCCAATATCACCGGAGAAAGCAGGGCTAAGGCTTGCTTGTGAAGCCACGGCTGCTTGCGCCTGCTGCTTCTCCCTGGCAAAAACAAGGGTAATACCGCTGTAGCCTGACGGACTTAAATCCCTGGTTAGTGTATCAAGTTCTATCTGATTGCCTTGTGGCAAACTGAATTTCAGTATCCCTTCATAATTATTATCTGGTATCTCTATTAGTGAATCACTGATATTCGCCTGGGCTTCCACCCCCAGTACTGTGCGCATCCTGCTATTGATGGATATAATTTTCCCACCCGCACCAACACACATGGCAGGCTGCGGCAATAAATCAATCAGAATGTCAATTACGCCGCTTGAATCAGTCTGGCTTGTTGCGCTGTTTTCCTCATTAGTAGCGTAAATCAAGCTGAAGCCATCAGGCCGTTTTATCGGGGAAATTTTTAAACCGTAGTTGATTGCAGTTCCATCAGCGCCTGTTACAGGCATGATAGTTTCAAGTTCACCTTTACTACCTATTGCTGCAATAATTTTATCAGTCTCCGGCTTAGAGATACGGCTTAAATCCAGAAATTCATCTACTGTATAAGGCAATGCGTGGGTGAGATGGCTGAAAATCTTTCTGTAACTTGGACTGAAATACAAAATGGAGCGATCGGAATTTGAAACTATGATAAAAAAGGCTGCACGTGCTGCTGCGGCGGCGGCGAACAGGGCGTTCTGAAACTCTGTCAACGTCACCATCTTACGGGTATTATGGATCACATAGGCCGATAATAACCCCAGAACAATAATGCCGATGAATGTGGCTGACACTATAACCGCAAGCCCGATATCCTCCAGCATGACGAACGCAGCAAACGCCGCCGCGATAAAGGATAATACCAGCCCGGCAACAAGCATAATAAGCTTAGGCCGATATTCGCGGATTACAAAATCCGGGCGGCCTGTTACAATTCCCGTTAATTCCGAAAAGCGCCTGTACATTTATACCCCTATCGTCTGAAGAGTGTGGTTGAATGATGTCATTTCAGGGGTATATT
>CAYTOJ010000010.1:8822-26193 GCA_964439415.1 uncultured Rickettsiales bacterium | reverse complement strand
AAAAACCGAGAGTTCTATCACAGACTCAAACAATAAAAATAGTTGTTAGATGTGCTCTATAGCACAAGTACTATCACGCCGTTGCTTCCAGCATTTGGGGCCGTTCAGTGAGATTTCTGCCACTATTGGTTATGGAAGCCAGGAAAGTCAGTAGCCCTGTGTATGATTCAGCGCCATCTATCCTGCCATCGTATATTATTCTGTCTTCATAGTCTGAAATCCATAATGCTTTGGGATTGCGCCGGGCAATAACAAGATCGCCCTGGCTATCGGCGGAATGTGGGGAGCGGTGTATTTTCAGCACCACTAAACCATTACCGAACTGCTCATATGCTATATCACGGGCATCAACTGGCATGTCAGCCAGCAATTGCTCATTAAAGCCTTCTATCACGCTCACCACTTCCAGTTTGCCCCATTCGGTGGACATTGAGATGCGGGAGCGTGCAGCATCCGACAAGCCTTTCTGTGAATCAGTGTGTATCTGCCAGGCTTTTTCCACCGGAACAGCAAACGCTTTATGCCCTTCTATCTCGCGGCACTGGAATGTATACTTGGGTTTTATCCCGTTGCGGCGCAGTTCTTCATGCAGCAGGTGCAGGGTACTGCTGTTATCGTTCACACGCGCTATCATCGGCGTTTGATTATCAAGGCTGACAAAGCTTAAAGAAGTTACACCCTGTACAGCCTTCTTCACGGCATCCAGCCATTTAAAGTAATGATTTTCCTTCACATATGCGCCGCTCTGGTCACGTTCCAGGAATTCATCAGGATGTGAGAAGTGTGTAACTATATTCACATGCACATTAGGGTAATGCTGGTTGAAGATACGCAGAGTCTCTACAAATTTTTCATCGAAGCGTTGCGGACGGAAGGCCATTTCCTTGGTTCCGATGCGCACCATGTTTACGCCGCTCTCCCCTGCTGCAGCAAGGTATCCGTACAGTTTGCGGTTAGGCATTACCATAGGGTCGCCGCCGGAGAGCAGAAGTTCCCGCACCGGGTAGCGCTGCTCCCCGGTCTTGGAATCCAGGCCGTTGTGGTAGGCAAGTTTTTTATTATATTCTACAATGTAATCCCGCACTTCTTCAGGCTTTACCAGACCCTTTCCGGTGCTCTGGTTAAACAGGTCAAGCCGGTAACAATAGCGGCAGTGAGCGGAGCAGGCGAGGGCGGTGTGGCCGAGCACGATTTCATCGTACTTATGCAGGATTTTTCCCTTCAAGCTATCG
This sequence comes from uncultured Rickettsiales bacterium, assembly GCA_964439415.1. Taxonomy (GTDB): domain Bacteria; phylum Pseudomonadota; class Alphaproteobacteria; order Rickettsiales; family CAZAGG01; genus CAYTOJ01. Next base: position 24,961 of record CAYTOJ010000010.1, on the reverse strand, counting down.
GGGCTGTGATCCATCTGCCCGGAGGGATCAGCCTGGCCGCTCATATCCAGTGCCTCCCCTAGGCGTGGCATTACCAGAGCAAGTATGGATGGGCTGGCCGGCATATCAGGCAGCAGAACTTCGCCTTTGTCATTTTGCAGTCCACCGCCACATGCCAGCGAATAATAATGGGGATTGATGCCGAAGACCATGCGTTTATCCACGCCCTCCAGTTTCATTGCATCTATTTCATCCTCGCTGAAAACCTCTTTAAGCAGGCTGTGAACTTTCGCCTGGTTGAATCTGCCACGGGTGATTGGCAGATTGTCTACATCAGTCTCTGGTATGTTTTCAGGGATGTTTATGCTCATTTTAGTGGCGATCCTTTTTTATTTTATCATATGACCTATTACATCCGTGATAATGAGCGGGGATAAAATGTCTAGCGAAAATCCTGTGACAATGGGTGATTTTTCAAAGGCTTATGGTGCAGCGCACAATGTATTTTATTATCAATTATTGGTTCTATTCGGCACTGCTAATCTGCGCTGCCATGCGGCCAACTTTACGCTTAGGAAGTGTATCGGCCTTAATTGCTCTAAGTTTACCGCCTTTAATATTTTCCATGTATATACTATAAACACTATCAGGGTAGAATGACTCTTCAGCGAATGATGCAAGAAGGTTAGAGTTATTGTTTTTAAATACAGGTATCGCCGGATCCGCATTTCTGCTTACTATATATACAAGCCCGCCCAGCATTTCTGCACTTGCGTTATCAGTATTTTCAAGCACCGTGCAGTTGCGTTCGGTTTTAAAGCCCAGAACCCATAGTGGCGCGCCGCGATTCGTAATGCGCGTACCACCACCTTCCGTGTTCAACTGCCGCGCCCATACGCCGCTTCTGCCTGCAATTCTCATATTTCCACAGCAGGTGTTTTCTACAAATACTTTGCCACCTAACTGGTGTCGGGAAAGGGTTGTAACACCAGCCCCTACAATATCACGCAGTATTAATTCGCCGCTCCCTATGGCCTCCACACCCACTTGATCCCCAAGGTAGCTATTATCAAAGGCCAGGGATTCTATTATTAAGGCTTCGGTGTTTGCCGTGCGGAACATTCCCTGTTCCCGGCTGAAAACGGCAGGGCGAGTTGCTAGAGCACGTATGGTTGATGTCATCCCGACAATACGTTTAACATGCGGTGGAACGGTAATATTCTGGCCTATGTGATACACTCCATGCGGAAAATAAACAGTTGCCGCGCCTGATGCGAATGCGGCTTTTATTGCCGGGGCGGAATCCTTGCCGGAATCCGGTTCTGCGCCGAATTTCACTATGCTTGCCCAGTCTTTAGCAGGATCATAATTGAAAGATGGTGGATTCTCAACAGGCAGTGACCACTTCTGGCTAGAATTTGCCGTTCGTCTGCTGCCTTTATATACCCCGTCAATTACACCATTCGTCAGGGCAGCGCCGAATACATTCACGTAGCCATTTATTTTGAGCCCTCTGATGTTCATAAAGCCGTTATTGGTAATGGATTCATCCTGACCGGAGCCGGAAATATCTCCATTTATCAGCACGATTAATCCATCCCGCGCTTCATTGCTGATTGGAAGCCTGGAGTTCTTTATTGTTATATCTGATGCTGAAATAACATTATGCCGATTACGAATACCTATGCCCTTCTGATTATTCAGGGTAATTCTTTCCATAGTGATGCCGTATTCGGTGTTATCAACATCAACACCTACATTAAAGCCATTTATTTCAACATTTTGAAGCAAAGCAGGGCCTGGCCATTTGCGGGTGAGATTGATACCCACCGCTTCGCTGTCATTTCCATTAATGGTGACATTCCTGACCGCCCCCATATTATTAGCCAGATAGTCTATCCCTATGGCTCCCTTATTTCCCCTGCCAGTATCAAGGCTCAGGTTCTGAACATAATTCATGAATGCATCATTGCCTTCGCCCTTATTTATATAGTCCTTGCCGCCGCTGGTGGCGTTGCCATCAAGAAGCTTCGCGGATGTGCGGATAATAGCTTTAGGCTTATCTGCACTACCAAATCCACTGGCTGCATCTTGCAGGCGTATTATAACTTTATCCCGGTGTTGCCCTATAAGAATCGCGCCACTGGCATAACGCCCATTCGGGTAACGCTTGGTAATAGTATCTGATACCAGGTAGGTACCTATGGGCAGGTATACTATTTTATCCTGCCAGAATGTCTCGCCAGTATCGCTGCCGCTCGCGCTAAGTGCTGCATTTATAGCGGCGGTGTCATCTGTTATCCCATCGCCTTTCGCGCCAAAGTCTTTGACGTTTACAAATCCCGCATCAGCGGGAAACGTTATACATCCATCACACGCCAATACGTTGAAAGGAGCTGATATGGAAAATACGAATACCAAAGGTATAGTGTATAATATGGATATGAGATTATGCATGAGACATTAACTTAAGCATTTTAGAAATTTCATAAATATATAACATCGTGCCTGTAGTATTCTTAAATTATGGCACGGAACGGTAAAGAAACGCAACTTGGTATAACCAGTGCGGAAATAGAAGGATATATATGCGCGGTGCGGGTAGGGTCGCAAGGCACACCGCTAGAGCAGGGTTATGCCCAGAAGCTCAGCCGCCAGTATGAAGCTTTAACTCAGCGCGGCCTGGAAGTATCCACAATGACGGATAAGCAGGTATCCCGTGCTACACAAGCCGCAATCAAGAGTTTACGCAAAAACCCAAAGGATGAAACCGCCTTGCTGGAGTTTATGGCTTTAGCCCGTGAGACGGCTTTCCGCACCCTTGGCCTGTTTCCTAATACCCCCCAGTTGCTCACCGTACTGAATGCCCTGAATCAGGATGGTAACGTACAAAGCCAGGTGAATACTGGTGAGGGAAAGTCGCTTATATTCGCCATGAAAGCGGCGGTTCGGGCAGCGCAGGGGCACAGTGTGGATATAGTCAGCACCAATGATATTCTGGCGGAGGCACACCAGAAGGAATTTCATAAATTCTTCCGTGCCCTTGGCTTTACCTGTGGCCTAGGCTTTAAAGACCGCTATGCAAAGATAGAGCAGCACAAGCGCGGGGTATTCAGCGGCAGGGAATCACAGCTTGAAGAGCATGAACACCACGCATTTGATGCGGATATTGTTTATTCATCCGCCCATGAAATTATCCATTCCCGCCTGGCGGACGATACTTATAACTACGGCATTTTAAAGAACCGCAGACGGGACGTTCTGCTGCTGGACGAAGCTGATTATGTAACTCTGGATGAGACTACCCGTTATATCCTCTCCGGTGCTTCAGATAAGGAAACTCCATACTGGATTTACCCATCCATCAACAATTTCATTGATAGCTCTGATTTTGAAAAAGCATCCTCCGGCGACATTACAAAACAGGTGCGCAAATGGCTGAAAAAGGAGAATCCCGGCCAGGGCAAAGTAATAAAAAAGTTTAAGGATGAAGAAATTACCCAGTGGATACGCTCCGCCCTGCAGGCAAAACATAAGGCGCTGAACTGCGATTATGCGGTGGTGGAGGATGAGCAGATTGTTGGCATGAGCCCAGAAGGCCATATAAAAGAAAAAGTGAAGCAGGCAGTAATTATTGATCAGGCCACTGGTGAGCTTAAGCACGGCAGCCAGTGGGGTTATGGGGTGCACCAGTTCCTCAATGCAAGGTTGGGGATTCCCACCAGTGCGGATAGTATTAATGTGGCATCTGAGAGCGCGGTGGAGTTTGTAAAAGGCTACGGCTCAAGCTGGCTGATGACTGGAACGGCGGGAAGCGCACAGGAAATAAGTGAGACTAAAGAGCGTTTCGGGGTGGAGACTTTTTTCATACCGCCCAATCAGACATCTAAAAGGCTGGATGAACCGCCAGCCCTGGCAGAAAATAAAGATGAACATTACAAAGCTCTGCTTGCAAATATTAAGCAGGAGAGTGCCAGGGGCAGACCGGTTCTGGTTTCCTTCAACAGCATCCGCGATGAACTTGATTTCGCCGGATACCTGCGTGGGCAAGGGGTGGAGTTTCAGGAACTGAACGGATTGGAATCCCGCTCTGAATCAGTGAATGTGATAGAGCGGGCGGGCAAAAGCGGCGCGGTGACGCTGGCTACCACCATAGCCGGGCGTGGCATTGACATAAAACCGGAGCAGGCGGCGCTGGATGCCGGGGGTTTGCATGTGATGCTTACCTTCGTGCCATCTTCCTACCGTATAGAACAACAGGTGCGTGGGCGGGCAGCGCGGCAAGGTGCGCCAGGTTCATCCACCATGATTTTAAACCGGGCAGCGGAGAAATTCCCGCCGGATATTAAAACGCCTGAGCAGATAACCAGTCATATTTGTGCAATCCAGAAAGCGGATTCAGAGCTTCTAGCGGCGCAGCGCAAGTTCACTGACGAGACCACCGAGAAGCTTCTTGGCAAATACAAGCGGAAATTTTTTGACACGCTACAGGACTATTACAAATACGCGCATGAGAAAATATCACGGCATCCTGAAGCTTATTGTCGCAGCAATGAACTGGATGAAAACGGGGAGGAGACCAAACAATACGCCCGCCAGACTCTCCATAAGGCACTCAAAGAATGGGGCAGATTCACTGAAGATGTGGAGAAGAAACTAAGTGATGTTGAGGGTGTTATTTTCATGCCCGGCAAAACTCCTGAGGATTATGCAAAAGCCCGCGATGCGGCCATAAAAGCGCTGGAGCCGGAAATAAAGGGCATGTGGAAGGAAGCATCCAAAAAAATTGATCAGGAAGTATCTGAGGCTAAAGAGTTTTTATCACAAGGGCCATCTCTGCTGAAGGCGGTGAAGCATGTTTTGTTTTCTGCTGAGAATCGCCGCAATCTGGTTGCGTCTATATTCACCAGTGTAACTTCCATAGCGGTTGGGGTGTTCGCAATGAAAGAAGCCAGGGAATCATTTAAAAGTGGCAATGAGCAGATGGGTAATTTTTTCAGGTCGTTATCCGGCCTTGGGATGCTGGCCGTGCCTGCCACAGCCGCTATATACAACGTTCAACAGGGCTACAAGGCGGTGGAGCGGGAGGCACTCGGCCTTAAAAAGCAGGAACAGATTCGCGAAGCTTGAAATAGTTCGCCGCATGACTATGAATATCCGGAAAATTAAGACAGGAGGAATTAAGATGCTGATTAAAAAAATTACCGCTGCATCTATATTATCGTTAGGGGTGATGCTCCCTATAGCTGCTTTTTCGGAGGTTCCACCTCCTCCACCTGCGCCTGCGCCTTTTGAGCGGCCAAGCATTAATGTCACTGGTGATGCTGAAATTAAAGTGACACCTGATGAAGCGTTGCTGGTAATGTCGGTAACTGCCAGAGACAAAGATTTGCTGATAGGGCAGAAAAAGATGGATACTGCCATGGCCTCAGCACTGGCGCATTTTAAAAAACTGGGCGTAAAACCTGAGAATCTGCAAACTGATTATATTGATATATCTCCGGTATTCGATGATTGTAACTATCCGGACGGGTACAAACAGGGCTGCGATACCACGCAAGTCAAGCATTATCATTTTAGAAAAGGCCTGAATGTCAAGATCACGGATTTAACCAAATTTGAACAGGCGCTAACAGGCGCGTTGCAAAGCGGTGTAACATCAGTTGAGAGTGTGCAGTTCAGCACTACAGAACTTAGAAAACACAGGGATGCTGCGCGGGATATGGCGGTAAAAGCCGCCAAGGAAAAGGCGGATGCGGCAGCCGCTGTTTTAGGCCAGAAGGTTGGTAAACCTATAACAGTCTCACTTAATAATAACTGGATATACCATAGCTATTATAACTCCCCTAGGAATATGGGTTTTAACGTGCAGGCGCAGAACATGAAGTCTATGGAAGATTCCTCTACCGGGCAGGGTGCTTCCATTTCGCCAGGCCAGATCAAGGTGGAGGCACAGGCCGATATCACTTTCGCGCTTGAGTAGTTCTGAATGCAAATACTTGCGGAAAAAAGGTGTATGGATATGGAGATTCCGGCAATCAGCATAGCCTGCCGAAAGGATAACGTAGCCATAATTGATATTGGCTCTAATTCCGTGCGTCTAGTGGTTTATGAAACTCTATCTCGCCACCTTACACCGCTGTTTAATGAAAAAGTGCTGTGCGCCCTGGGGAAGGGGCTATCCGGCAGTGGCAAGCTGAACCCTAAGGGCAGACTAATGGCGCGGCATGCGGTATCGGACTTTGTGATGATTCTAAAGAGCATAGGTATCAATAATGTTCATGCTTTGGCTACTGCGGCAGTGAGGGATGCATCTGACGGTGCAGATCTGGTGCGTGAGCTGGAAAATGGTGGTGGTGGATATCTGGGTCTTAAAACCGCGCTGGGGGTTAGCATACAGGTAATCTCCGGCGAGAGGGAGGCGGAGTACGGAGCCTATGGGGTTATCGGTTCCATCCATCAACCATCAGGCGTAGTGGGGGATTTAGGGGGTGGAAGCCTGGAGCTTGTGCGGGTTATGGACGGCAGTATTACCAGCCGTGATTCCATCCCCATCGGCCATTTCCGTATTATGGAGGAAGCAGAAGGCAAACCTAAAAATGCTTTAAAAGTGCTGGAGAAAAAGCTTAAAAACGAACAGGCACTGAAGTTTCTGAATGGGCGTAAATTCTACGCCGTGGGTGGCGGCTTCCGGGCGATTGCCAAGGTGCACACTGCCATTACCGGTTACCCCATCAGGGTAGTGCATAACTACATGGCAGACCCATACAGCCTGGCCGGGATGCTGGCGTCACTGGTGGAGGCGGATAAATTAGACCAGGCGAAATTCCCCGGCCTGCCTGAGGAACGGGAGGAGACAATTCAGTATTCTGCCGCTGTGCTGCTGAAAATCATAGAACTCGGCAGCCCTGAATCCATTATATTCTCAGCCGCCGGGGTGCGTGAGGGGTATATGTATTCCCTGCTAAAGGGGCAGGAGAGGGGGGCGGATGCACTGTGGGCTTCAGCGCGCTACCTTGCTGCTATGTCGCGCCTGAATCCGGAATATGCGGCAGCCTTAAGAGAATGGCTGATGGAATCCCTGGGAAGCATGGCTAACGGTAATGAGCGTCTGATTACAGCTGCGGCTGAGCTTAGTGAAATCTCCTGGAGTGAACACCCGGACTACCGGGCGGAATTTGCTTTCCAGAGGATAATTGAATATCCGTTGACGGGCATTACCCACCCTGAGCGCCTGATGCTGGGGTTGATGCTGTTTCACCGCTATAAAAGCAAACCCAAGAAGTATTTTAATGAGATGGCGAAAACTCTTTTAAAGGATGAGCAGATAAAATCCGCCGCCATTATAGGCCTGCTCATGGCGTTTGCCGGGAAGTATTCCCGGGCTGATGCATCTGCCTTGAACAGCATAAAACTTCGCATCACGGGCGGGAAACTGGAACTTTCCGAACGCAAAGCGGGAGCCTACGCCCTGATCAAAGGCGATGCCGGAAAAAAACTGGATAAACTGGCTGACTTGCTTGGTGTAAAAAAAGCTATCACTTGAAGCCTTGACACAGCGGCTAATGGCTTTAAAAGCCTGCTTATTAATATTGATAATCTATATTCCGGAGCTTTAATGGCTAAGAGCAGCACGGGCAAGGTAGCCCAGGTAATATCAGCAGTTGTGGACGTAACCTTTGAGGAAGGTGGCCTGCCTCCCATATTAACCGCACTGGAGACCAGCATTGATGGGCGCAGATTAGTGCTGGAAGTGGCGCAGCATCTTGGTGAGTCATCCGTTCGCTGTATTGCGATGGACTCAACCGATGGCATGGTGCGCGGCCAGGAAGTTATAAACACCGGTAGCCCGATTACTGTTCCTGTAGGCCCTGAAACTCTGGGGCGCATATTAAACGTGATTGGCGAACCGATAGACGAGCGCGGGCCGGTTAAATCCCGCAAGACTGACCAGATTCACAAGTCCGCACCGCTGTATGTTGATCAGTCCACTGAATCAGAGATTCTGGTTACCGGAATCAAAGTGGTTGACCTTTTAGCGCCATATTCCAAGGGCGGTAAAATCGGCCTTTTCGGCGGCGCAGGGGTAGGCAAAACCGTGCTTATCATGGAGCTTATCAATAATATCGCCAAGGCGCACGGTGGTTATTCAGTATTCGCTGGCGTGGGTGAGCGCACCCGTGAAGGAAATGATCTTTATCATGAAATGATGGAATCCGGCGTTATTAATCTGGAAGACCCTACAAAATCTAAAGTGGCGCTGGTTTACGGGCAGATGAACGAGCCACCCGGAGCACGCGCCCGTGTAGCACTTACCGGCCTTACTTTGGCGGAATACTTCCGCGATGAAGAAGGGCAGGACGTTTTATTTTTCGTGGATAACGTGTTCCGTTTCACCCAGGCAGGCGCGGAAGTATCGGCTCTGCTGGGGCGTATCCCCTCCGCTGTGGGTTATCAGCCGACCCTGGCCACTGAAATGGGCAACATGCAGGAGCGTATAACATCCACCAAAAAAGGCTCCATCACCTCAGTGCAGGCGATTTATGTACCTGCGGATGATTTGACTGATCCGGCTCCCGCAACATCATTCGCGCACCTTGACGCAACCACGGTTCTCTCCCGGCAGATCGCCGAACTTGGCATTTACCCGGCGGTGGATCCGCTGGATTCCACTTCCCGCATCCTTGACCCTAAAGTGGTGAGTGAGGAGCATTACGCAATCGCCCGTGAGGTGCAGCGCATTCTGCAAACCTATAAATCATTGCAGGATATTATCGCCATTTTAGGCATGGATGAACTGTCGGAGGATGATAAACTGGTAGTGGCTCGCGCCCGTAAAATCCAGCGCTTCCTCTCCCAGCCGTTCCATGTTGCTGAAGTGTTCACAGGCAGCCCCGGTAAGTTCGTGGCATTGAAGGATACCATAGCAGGCTTTAAAGGCATAGTGGAAGGCAAGTACGACCACCTGCCGGAATCAGCCTTCTACATGGTAGGCACAATCGAGGAAGCTCTGGAGAAAGCCGCAAAACTCAGCAAAGAAGCGGCTTAAAAGATTGCAGATAGGCAAGCCTGTAAGAAGCGGGGATTCAACCGTAATCAAGTCACGGCATAGACCTTACCACCCGACAAATTAAGAGGTTCTATTTGCCCTCCCCCTAACCCCCTCCCGTAAACAGGAGGGGGGATATAGAGAAGATCTGCTCCGTTGTCCCCTCTCCCGTTTACGGGGGAGGGTTAGGGAGGGGGCTAAAATCACTATAAACCAAGTGTTTATAAATTTGTCTGGTGGTAAGCATAAAAATGATTTTTTAATAAATAGTGCTTAATGCTGGTTGCATGTCTGTAGCACACAAATTGATTTTTCATAGAATATATTTGCTTGTCAGCATTATGCTGCTAACTGGCTGCGGGATTATATCGCACGGCCTGGAGACTGCCGCCGGATTCAGGCAACCTGGCGTGAATGCGGTTAAAGAGCCGTCATATTGCTACAAAACTCTGGCTGAAGCCACTTGTTACAATCACCCACTTCCAGGCCAGGAGTACCGATTGATTGGCAGTCAAATCCCCCCTCAGGAGGAAAAGCCGTTAATTAAGGAAACTGCGCGACAGACTGAAGCAGTCCAACCGATTGTACCGTTGGTGCTGCCTGACAACAAGACTGTAAAGAGTAAGGAGCCTCCAGTCCGTAAGTCTGTAAAGGGTAAGAAAAAAGGGATTAAGCGCAAAAGCGGGAAAAGTGGAATCAAGGGAGAGGCTAAACATCCTGTGCCTGTAATAGATGCTGACACGCAGAAAATGCTGGATTCCATTGAGCAGCAACTGACCCCATTACTGGAGGAAAAACAGTAAGACATTTACATAAACTCTATTTCTGCGGCACACACACAGTCTGTCGAGACACAATCTTGACAATATTCCCTCTATGGAATATATTCTTTGTATGGAATGGGAAATTCTTGCGGATGAAGCATTCACCGAATGGCTCGACAGGTAGGATATTGACTTGCGTCGGGAAGTTGCAGCGCATGTAAATCTTCTCAAACAATACGGCTCGACATTGGGCAGGCCACGGGTTGATAGTATCAAAGGCTCAAACTTTTCCAATATGAAAGAGCTTCGCGTTCAATGGAAAGGACAGCCATGGCGAATATTATTTGCCTTCGATCCCAAGCGCAGGAGCATACTATTGGTTGGTGGCAATAAGCAGGGCGATAAGCGATGGTATCAGAAAAACATCCCTATTGCCGATGCAAGATTTGAAAAACACCTAAAGCAGATTGAGAAGGACAATGGCAGTAAAGTTTGACGATTACATTAAAAAACTACCCAGGAAGGAGCGCAATGCGATTACCAAACGCAGTAAGGAGTTGCTTGCGGAAGAAGCAACGCTTCAGGAATTGCGTAAGGCACTGCATTGCTCGCAGGAGAAGGTGGCAGGTGAGTTGGGGGTTAACCAGGCGGCCGTATCTAAAATTGAGCGCCGGGCGGATATGTACGTCAGCACGCTGCGTTCGTATATAGAAGCTATGGGAGGCAGTCTGGAGATTATCGCCCAATTCCCCGGCAGCAGACCTGTGCATATTTCGCAGTTCAGGGAATTGGATTAGAATTGAACAACCATGGATATCCTAAACCTTTTCTTGCGCTTGAAATTCTCCACGGTTAGTTTCCAATTATGAATGTAGAAATTTTCAGTTTCAGTATCGGCGCTCTGGCGGCATTAGTGATGAGCGTTGCTTTTTTTCTGGTGTTTTATTTCGCCGCTAAAGCGCGTATGGCAAGCGTGCTGGAGTGGCAGGGCAAACTGAGTGAGGAACTGGCTCGCCTGCGCATAGTTGAAGCAGAAGTGCAGGGGCACATAAGTGCTAAACTGGAAACTCGGGCACAGGTGGATATGGCCAATGTGCGACTTCAAGAGATGGAAAAGCGCCTGCAGGACTGGGAAGCGGCAAAATTGGAGAGTATGCAGAATGCCAAGGCTGCGGTAATGGAGGTGGGCGGGAAACTCTCCCGCGATTTAATTGAGAATCACCGCCGTGAGACTGAGGAGGCGAAAAAAAACAGCGAGGAGGCAGTACGCAAAACCACGGAAGCACTACTGAAGGAGATGACTAAAGTCACCACCACGGTAGCCACGCTGGATGCACAGGTAAAAACCAGCAGCAAGGTTGCGGATACCGTCTGGAAGGCTTTAACCTCTCCGGGCGGGGCGGGGCATTACGGTGAGATTGGCCTGGAGAATACATTAAAATCATTCGGCCTGGAAGCAGGGCGGGATTTTATAACCCAGTACAGCATAATATCCGGATCTAGTGCACGCCTGCGGCCTGACGCGCTGGTTTTTCTACCAAATAATCACCTTATGGTGATAGATGCCAAAGCCAGCAAACATCTGGTGGAAATGGCGGATACTGATGATCCGGCAAAGCTTGATGCTTTCCTCAAAACCATGTCCACTCACCTGAAAACCCTGGCAGGGCGCGAATATGACAGCGCAATCAGAGCTGAGTATAAGGAGTGTGGAAGAAGTGATGCTTGCGGTGAGATTATAAATATCATGTACCTGCCCAGCGAAGCGGCACTCACCAACCTTACCCGTGCGGATACTGAGTTCAGAATGAAGGCTTTCAAGCAGGGTATTATTATGGTGGGGCCGGAAAGTCTGGCGGCGCTGATTGCCCTGTGCAGTGTGAAAATTGAGGGTGACAGACAGTTAGAGAACTACGAAAAAATCATGGATTCCATCCGTGCGCTAATGGACGCGCTGGCGGTGGCTATATCGTATGCACAGACTGTAGGCAGCAGTTTGCAGAAAGCATCCGATGCGTTTTCCAAATTCGCAAATTCAGTGAATTCCCGGTTACTGCCAAAGGCGCGTAGTATCGAGCGTATGGGTGTGCGCCTCTCCGGCAGTAAAACATTGCCTGCCAGCCTGCCGGGCTATCAGATGGTGGCATCAGTTATGCCGGATGCGGAAGAGCAGGAACAGATAGCGGAGCTTGCATGAGTTTAACTAACGCCTCTGCCATGGGAAATAACTCCTTTTCCAAAATCCTGGCCAGATTTATTGTGAAATTTCTGCTTAAAATATTCTACCGGGTGGAAGTCTGCGGGGCGGAGAATTTCAAGCAGCTGGGCGGTGGAAAAGCGGTGCTGATCTGCAATCATCAATCCTTCCTGGATGCCCCTGTACTGGCGCTGTTTCTGCCTCAATCGCCCACATTTGCCATAAATAAATTTGTGGCACAGAAAAAGCTGTTCAAGCCTTTCCTTAGCTTCTGCAAAACATTTGAGGTTGATACCTCCAGCCCCCTTTCAATCAAGGATATTGTGGAGCATGTGAACAAGGGGGACAGAGTTCTGATTTTCCCTGAGGGGCGCATTACCGTCACCGGATCACTGATGAAGTTCTACAATGGCCCGGCGATGGTGGCGGATAGAACCGGGGCGTTAGTACTACCTATAGTGCTGGAAAATCTGGAATTTACATATTTTTCCCGCATGGCAGGCAAGCTGCCATTAAAGTTATTCAAAAAAGTACGGATTCACATACTGCCGCCGTTCAAGCCAGAGCTGAAAGATAATGTTCCGGCCAAGGAGCGTAAAATACTACTGGCGAATCAATTATATGACCGGATGTGCGAAGCCGTTTTTGAAGTAAAACGCCCCGCTCCGCTTTTTAAGGAATTTTTGAACGCTGCTGATATTTACGGCAACAAGCGCCATATATTGCAGGATGTCAGCCGTACCAGGCTTACCTATAAACAGTTGCTTATCAAGTCGCTGGCGGTTGGTGGGGTGATTGCAAAACATGCTAAACCTGGTGAATATGTGGGGTTGATGCTGCCCAATGGCAATGCTGCAGTGGTGAGTTTTCTGGGAATGCAAGCTTATGGGCTGGTTCCCGCAATGCTGAATTTTGGCGCGGGGGAGGCGGCATTATTATCAGCTTGCGATACTGCCGGGCTTAAAACCGTAATTACATCCCGCGCATTTATTGAAGCGGCAGGCTTGCAGGATTCCGCAGCGGCTCTCTCTACCAGAGTTAACCTGCTATACCTGGAGAATCTGGCGCAAGGAATAACACCAGCCGCCAAACTGGCCGCCCTGGTGAAAGCAAAGTCAGGCTGTGGGTGGATTATTGGCAGGCGCGCCGAGCGGGATGTGAACAGGCCAGCGGTTATAATGTTCACTTCAGGCTCGGAAGGTGCGCCCAAGGGCGTGGCTCTCAGCCATGCCAATATTTCGTACAATCGTTACCAGATAATGAGCCGGGTGGATTTCGGCTGTTATGATACCATGTTTAATGCCCTGCCGATGTTCCATTCCTTCGGGCTGATGGTGGGCACATTATTGCCGCTGCTCTCCGGTATTCCATCCTTCCTGTATCCGTCACCGCTGCATTCCCGTATTATCCCTGAGGTGATATACGATTGCTGCGCCACGATTATTTTCGGCACTGATACTTTCCTCTCCCGATATGCAAAATACGCGCATCCCTATGATTTCCACAGCTTGCGTTATATATTCGCCGGGGCGGAGAAACTGCGCGATGAAACCCGCCGCATGTATGCAGAGAAATTCGGTGTGCGCATTCTGGAAGGCTATGGCGTGACTGAAACCAGCCCGGTGCTATCGGTCAATACCGCTATTGAAAACAGAATCGGCAGTGTCGGAAAACTTATGCCAGGGCTGGAATACAAACTCATTCCGGTTGAAGGTATTACTGAAGGTGGGCGGTTATATATAAAAGGTGCTAACGTGATGTTGGGTTACCTGCTGCCTCAGAATCCCGGTAAAATCGAGCCGCTGGTAACTGAGGCAGGAGAGGGATGGCACGACACCGGGGATATAGTAACGCTGGATACAGAAGGGTATCTCTACATTAAAGGGCGCGCCAAGCGTTTCGCCAAAATCGGGGGGGAGATGGTATCCCTCACATTCGTGGAAAACTATGTAAATCGCCTGTGGCCGGAGGCGGTTAGCGCCGTAGTCACCCGCCCGGATGCTAAAAAAGGTGAGCAGTTGATTTTAATCACCAGCCGCGCTGATGCCAGCCCAGGTGAAGTTTTGAAGTTTGCTCAAAGCCAGGGTGTGCCGGAGATTTATATTCCACGTAAGATTATATATATGAAGGAAATACCGATTCTAGCCACCGGCAAAGTCAACTATCCCGCCCTGAACAAACTGGATATTGCAGACACTGTAAACACAGATGAGGAAGCGTATTCGGCGGCTGGGGATGAGTAATGTATACTGCTCGCGTGTTATACTAAAGGTTCTCAGAAATCAGTTAGTCACACGGCTTTTTGGGTAGAGCAGGTAATCAAGATACCTGCCCTGAAATAATGATAACCCCAGGGAATGGCCGAATTCTATGGCTTTTGGCGTGTCGCACCTGCACAGAATAACCCGGCCTGCACCATATTTCAGTATAGCTTCCCGCAGTTTCCAGTAATCAGATGGGTTGGATTCAACGTCCAGTTCAGCATTCCACTGCAATTTAGCAAGATCAAATCCCAGACGCTCACGATCCAGTTGAATAAAATTAAGGTAGCTGAGGCCATCCAGGCACATCCTGTAGCCCCCACCTAGCAGCCTCTCTCGGGCGGCGGCGAATCTCATGGTGTTTTCAATCACATCAGATGCCTGGATTTCCACCACCACGGATACTTTTAATGACGGTTTTATCCGGTGGTCGAAATTGATGAACTCACTGGAGAGTATAGTTTCGATATTCAAATTCAGGCTTACTGAGCTTTCAAAGTAAATTGCCGGGCGGCGTGCTATCATATCCAGCAGTTTTACATCTAGAACCTGCGTTAAGTAACGGAACAGTGCCTGGCTTGAAAACAGGTTTACATCATTAGCCAGGCTTTTCTGCAAATGGGCTATGTTTATATAAAGCTCCTCAAACAGTTCTTTAGGGTCGCGCCCCTTCTGCACGGCGCATACCGGCTGATGCCGAAGTACCTGACTTATATCAGCCATGGCGAGATCCTTCTCCAGCACTGCCAGACGGGCTGGGGTGAGCTTTTTTAGTTTCGGCTCATAATCCAGTACGGTTTTCTCTATACCTTTTCTAGCCGCTGAAACCGCCTTGCGTTTTATTTCATCCTCCAGTTCGGCCTGATTGGTATGCATCTCATATATCTTGCAGAATTCAGGATTTTCCTGGCCATAGACATTATACGCCAGAGGATCATCAGAATATAGATAACGCAGCTGAAATATCAGTTTATCAAGGCTATTGCGGCTGATTTTAGGGGAGATAAGGAAAATGTCATTGTCCTGGCAGATGAATAAAACGCCTTCATCCTCCCGCAGGTGATCGCTGATAATATTCAGCGTGATTTTTCTCTGATATTCGGTTTTGTACTGATCCAATAGATGCGAGAAGTTCAGCTTAAGCGCACGGGAGGAGGTATCGTCCCGCATCGGCGCGGCGATTTTTTCCACCAGCTTCACTTCGGCTTCCTTGGAAATTATAGTAAGCATATAATATGTGTACTAAACTTAAATAATTAAGAGATGATTACCTTACCATCCAGGAACCGGGGGCTGTTGTGTTCACCCGAACAGTTCGCGGATGCTACTTACAAAGGATAAGAAGGCTTATAGCGACAGGCAAACAGCGTTCTGCTGGAATGATTCGTTTCGGTTTCGGATAATCAAGGTTACTTCCTGATTCAGCCTTTTCAGAAAATCCAGCAGTTTCTCGGTGCTGAACCGATTGAATCTTCCATGCATCAACAAGGAAATATCAGGCTGCTTTATTTGCAGGAGTTCCGCCGCTTCACGCTGCTTTAATTTCCGCTCTTTCAGAATGGTTAATACCTGAAAGCCGATTTTAGCGCGTGTGTAAAGCTCGCATGAATTCTCAAAGCCAAGATCAGCAAAAACATTACCTGAGCCTTCATGTATTTCAATTCTCTTATCCATCGTTTCTATCCTCCTTATGTAGATTAGGATATGAGTTCTTTTCAAGAAAATCAGCCATTCCAATACGGTTAACTTGCTTCTCTGCCAAATCCACCATTATATCCTCAAGTTCTTTCTGGTCTGCATCAAGACGATAGCCATTCTGTTCCAGAAACAAATCGGCGGCATAAAGCTCGGTGCGCTTGTTACCATCCACAAAAGCATGATTTTGAGCA
>CAYTOJ010000010.1:5553-8722 GCA_964439415.1 uncultured Rickettsiales bacterium | reverse complement strand
GTTAGCCAGACTGGTTCATTCATCGGTTTGATAAGCCTTCAAGTGCTTTCCTGTTCCTTTTGGTAGAGGCTTTGATTCTTTGATTGAAATCTTCCATTGTTTCTTTTGCCCCGGCATCACTAGGCTTAATCACGCGCACGTTGAAGGGCAAAGCGCGCTGCATGGCAACCTGATGGTAAAACATTCGCACAGCATCCGTTGCGGATAAACCAAGCTGCTGGAAAACCATTTCAGCCGCCTGTTTGACTGTAGCATCCATTCTTACATTCACTTGTTCATAGTTCATTTGCTTATCCTCCACCTTCTATTGTATATAAAAAGATAGCAAATTGCAGCCAGTATGTCAATTTTATGTTTCTTAATCATATGGTTCTTAATCCAGTGCTATTTTGTAAGCACCAGCGGCGCAACCGATATTAATGAGCGCTGAATGTAAAAATAACATTAGCATAAGAATTTTGTAACAAAACTTTCTTATTTTTTAGGTATCTTCTATTCAATAGAACTTAAATTCGGGAGCAAAAGGCAATGGCTAATATTTTCAGCGACAATGGTGCAGTATTTGAACTTAAGAATGTACCAGGCTTATCACAGAATTTAATTGTGAGATCTGATAGTCTTAATGCTGATAATGCCTTCGTTCTAATCCCTGGATCTGATGGTAATGTCAGAGAATTGAAGCTAGCTGAATATTTTAGTAAATTCCATAAAAACTTTTATAAAAGCCCTACGGCAGGTTCTGAGAATTGGGAAGGGTCGGAGTTATACGCAGAGTTTAAGGAAGCGTGTGATAGTGCTTTAGACAGAATAGAAAAAGACTCTCATACCCATGGTGATTTTCTGGACGTTGGTAATCACGATGCAACAACTTTGTATTATCTCTTCAAAGCACAAAGCAATTTGTTTAATGTTGCAGGTGGTGCATCCAAGCCTACAAAAATTAAGGTGGAATTCGAGCACTTAGATGATGAATACAAGGCTGATTTAACTGTCCGCAAAGATAAAGATACTGGTAAAATAGAGATTGTAGGGGCAAGCAATGCGCCGGATGATGATTTGGATACTTTTGTTTATGCTGAACAGAATAAAGGCGGAAATCACCCGATCAAAAACCTAAAGTATACTGCTGGTGTTGAAACTCATATTGGAAAAGATAAAACCAGTGGTTCAAAGGCTGTTAAAGTTAAGCACGATAAGGTAAATGGTGGTGTAGTTCATATCGCTAACCACAAGATAAACTTATCATTTGATATTACCGTTGAGCCTGAAACAATAAGAAATGACCAATCTATTGGTGAGCATAACTTTACAATCGATATTAATGGAGAAACCGTACAAGGAGTATTAAAGCAGAAGAAAGTAACTATTGGTGCTTCCGCTGGTATTGCTGGTATTGGTGCAAGTTCTGGCGTCACAACAACCGAGCTTCAACTATCAGATGCATCTAAAAACAAGTATTTTAAAATCGGTGGTAATAAAATCACCTTAGAAGATATTTTTACTACCAATGAAGTAAAGCAGGATTTAGCAGAAGTCCTCACCATGATGACTCCGACGCAGGAGATTAAGAATGTCTCTCAGGCATTGAAAAATGCTACGGAGCCTTTGGATGAAAAGAATGCTTTGATAGTTGTGCCAAGCATCGACTTGCACAATAAGTTTAAGGATACCTTTGGTAGGTATAAGAGACTGGCTTTATACCGCGATGGTAATGATGTATACGCCAGTGTAATAACATTAGACAGTGATACTAATAACAAAGAACATGTGGTATCAAAGGGTGAACCACAAAAATTAGGTGCCTTCGTTGAAGAGATGCTGGAGGATTTTTCTTTAAGTGATCGTACAACAAAAAGAGCCGAATTTTTCAAAATTATAAATGATGCTTTTAAGCAGCCTATAGTTACTATTGATCAAGGAAATCAGCTGAACCATGCTTTTGTGGCTGATATGAAAACTGCTGGTGATGATGATAAAGCTAGAAAGGGTGTTATAAGAACGCATGAAGGGGGTATCCAAACATCAGCTGATATAAAGCAAAGCAAACAAGCACCAGCGGGGGGTGATAGGGAAACTGGGAAAGCAACAGCGGATGCCGGTCAGGATTTGGTTATTAAGACGCTAGATAAAATGGGTGGTATATTAAATAATGTAGCTGGTCGTTTAGAGGCTCTTGAGCAAAATAAGGCCAACCCTGCCCCTGCCACCGACCCAGACCCTGCACCAGCGAAGCGGACAGAGCAGCCAACGCCGCCTGTTACTCCTAAAAGTGACAACAATAAGCCAACCACACAGAACAGGAATGGTGATGCTCCGGCGTTCGCAGGTGGAGACAGGGCGTCTAGAAGCGGTTTAGGTGCATCTGGTATCGTTGGTATTATTGGCGGTGCTGCAGCATGGTTTCTGGGTGCTGGAGAAAAAGCCGCTGCGGCTGTTGCACTTATCACCGGTATCGGTAACTACTGTTTTGGCTGGGATAAAATGCTGACAGGTAAATCGCTTGAAAGAGGCAACGGTCATCCCTTGGTATCTCAACCAATGGCGCAAGGGATGGGGACGGCTTAGTCTTAGTGGCTTGGTCGTTGCTTGTATGCATCTATCAAGTGTACTATAAAAAACTTTTTGCTTAGGTAAAGTTTTGGTTTAATTTAATATTAACTAGAGTTATTTAATCTGGTTTTTATAAAAATGATATTAGCTTGGCCAAATTGACTTTTACCGAAAAAGAGATTGCCGCAAAGGTGAATGCCGTTGTGCTGGTGCGTGGGTACTCGCAAACGGGTGTGTTGCAGTATGCTTATGTTCTCATCCGCCTTGACCGCCTGGTAAAATTGCAGGAGGCTATGGCAACCGGGGACTATAAAGTGCAGGACTATGGCACTGTCGTGGAATGGGGGGAAGGCAGCCCCAGCCAGGAGGTGATGATAAGAATGCGCGATGAATACGGCTTTGATCACGACAGCGGCCTAACGGTGGATGCATCAAGCGGAAACCAGAAGCCTGAAGCCTGAGAATTCACTCTCCCCTTGGGGGAGAGTTGGGGAGGCAAGGCCATAGGCCAAAGCCGATAGGGTGAGGGGGTAAACATCTATAGAAAATCCCCCCCTCACCGCATCGGCCTTCGCCTCTATGAGGCTCGCCCTCTGCGACTCTCCCCCAAGGGGAGAGT
>CAYTOJ010000010.1:0-5453 GCA_964439415.1 uncultured Rickettsiales bacterium | reverse complement strand
GGGGGGGGCATCTTTCTTCCTGCTATAACGCCGATTCATTCCCCCCCCTCAGTCCCCCTATGCTCGCGGTGGGAGATGCGATAGGTAGAAGCCTAGTTAGTAGTAAGATATTCGGCACTGGCAACTATGATGCTGAAAGTTCGCTTTGGATGAATTGCAGTGGGTATCACTTCCATATTGAGAAATATTATGACCAATAATGTTTCCAACGGAAATGCAATGCTGAACCTGGCGAGTGAGACTCTGGGCAGGGCAAGTTCGTTCGTCAACGCAAAACTAAACAGCTCTCTGCATAATCTGAACCATGAAGTTTCCAATGGAATAAGTGAATGTTTTGTACCTGGTAGAATTCCGCCAACACTTGTCAAGCCGGGTCGGTTGCTGCTTGGCATTATTATGGGGTTGGGTGGAACGGTGGCGGCTGTAGCTGGTTTTAACAAGCTATTTGATGTAAACCGGGAACAAGGGCCAGTGATGGGTGCAATCAGGAACATTGATGGTTTGTTTGAAATGATTTTTGGTATTGCAACTGGTGGATCTGGCTTATACATGGCAGGTAGTGGCTACTTCTACGATCCCACACCAGCCGGGCAATATAGAAGCTGAATCCTGAAACCAGAAAAGCGATATGTTTCTGGTAAACCATAGTCCCCTATTATATATCTCAGGCATAAGCTTTAGAGAATCATTATCCAGAAATTCAGCCAGAACTTTATTGACCGTTTAATGGCCTATCACCTGCTATCCCGGGTGGTGGGGAAGGTGGTGCGCCTGAGGAAATCAGGGGCTGGCTATAGCGGCCTGTGCCCGTTTCATAATGAAAAAAGCTCATCCTTCCATGTATCGGACGAAAAAAGCGTGTACCACTGCTTCGGCTGCGGTGCGAAGGGTAATGTTATCGGCTTCGTTATGGCTTATGAGCGCATCAGTTATCCTGAGGCGGTGGAGAAACTGGCAGCAGATGCGGGAATACCCATGGAACGGGATAACAGTACCAGCAGCGTTCAGTACCAGCAGCATCAACATCAGGAAGCGCTTCTGCTGCATGCGCTTGAAGAAGCATGTGGTTGTTTCGAGCGGGCATTATATTCCCCTTCAGGCGCAATTGTGCGGGATTATCTGCTTAAGCGCGGGCTGGATGAGGCACTTATAAAAAGTGCACGTCTGGGTTTTGCCATGTCTGCCCCTGGCGCGCTTATAAAAGCTTTGATAGAAAAGGGGCACGCCGCTGATATTATAGTGGCGGCCGGGTTGGCCGTTGCGCCAGATTCCGCCACGCATACTGAAAGCCGCTTGATAGAGCGTTTCAGGGGTAGGGTAATCTTCCCCATTCATAATCATAAGGGGCGCATTTGCGGCTTTGGTGGGCGCATTCTGGGGGATGGCCAGCCGAAATATCTCAATTCGCCGGAAACTCTCGTGTTCCATAAGGGGGATATTCTCTACGGCTTGTTCCATGCACGCAAAAGCATTGGCGATTCCAGGCGCGTGATCGTGGTGGAGGGGTATATGGATGTGCTAAGCCTGCGCCAGCACGGGGTTATGAATGCTGTTGCACCCCTTGGCACGGCACTGTCAGCAGAACAGCTTGAGAAGCTCTGGCGGTCAGCCCCAAGCATCACCATGTGTATGGATGGCGACGCGGCAGGTGGCAAGGCAATGCGGCGCGCCGCTGAAATGGCGATAAGCCTTTTGAAACCGGGGCTGGAGATAAACTTTCTGCCACTGCCTTCGGGAGATGATCCTGACACCTTTATTAGAAAATCTGGCGCGGATAAGTTCAATATAATGGCAGATCAGCCACTGGACCTGGCGGAATTCGTCTGGCGCTTGCATGAACGGGAAGCTGCGGCAGCATCGCCTACCCACCGGGCAACGGCAGAGAAAGAACTGCTGGATTTTGCAGAGAAAGCCACAGATGCGCTGTTTAAAAAACACCTGCGAAACTACTTCAAGGAGCGTATATGGAAAGCTGGCAAGGTGAATATTAGCGATAAATATAAAAATAATAAGGATAAAAAGGAAGTGCCAAGTCAGGCGGCAGAGCTTAAGGGTATTATCAACGTGGATAAATTCACCCTGATGGAAAATGTATTCCTGCGTCTGGTACATTTATTCCCTGATCTGCTGCAGGAGCCGGAAGTAGAAACCCGGCTGGAGAAAATGGAATTCAAAAATCCACCCCTGGAGCAATTACGGCAGGAGATTCTCGAGGCTTTTTATAATGGCCAAGCTAGTGAGTCTGTGATTCCTGTTGATAAAATGGCGGAATCAATAACCGCCAATATTAATGAGATAACCCAGGCGCAGGAGCTATTTATCAAACTGTACGATGAATACACCAATGAACTGGAGAAAGAGCATAAAGCCGCACTCCTAACCCCCAGCGGTGACATCAGCGAGGACGACTGGAACAGGTTTCTGGAGTCACAGAAGATAAAAAATCCCGTATAGAAAGAGTTAATTCTTCAACGGTTTACCGGTGTTAAGCATGTGTTCAATGCGGGCGTGGGTTGCTTCGGTTTTGATAAGCTCCATGAAGTTGTGGCGTTCCAGTTCTAAAATTCCGGATTCTTTTATCTCCCCGTCCTGACCTTGATTGGTGAGCACTTGAGCTAGGCTTTTCATGATTATTATATCATGCGGCGCGGCTTTGCCTGCTGCTGCTACCTGATCGATTCTGGCATTCAGTGCATCCAGCCCTTTTTTACCCGGGCTGGTTAAAGTTCTATCCTGCCCGCCGTGATACCCCTTGGAGAGGCTTAAGGCGAGAGCCTTAGCCTCGGATATCGTGCGCAGGCGGTTCATGTGTATGGCGGATTTATCATTTAAAATCAGCATGTCCCGCGCTTCCTGTGCGGATTTTGAAACTTTTGCCGTGTAAATCATCTCAAACGCGGCCAGCGCGGCATCCTCCGGCGTTAAACCAGCATCAATGCGGCGGATGAGCGATTCCTTACAGCCGCCCCAGCCGGGGATAAGCCCTACGCCAATCTCAACCAGTCCTGCATAACTCTCAATATGCGCGGCCACTGCGTCACTTGCCAGTACAACTTCACAGCCCCCGCCAAGCGCCATGCCTGTAAGCGCAGATACTACCGGAAAATCAGCCTGTTTTAAACGGCTGAAAGCCTGATGTCCGCGTGCGATGATGCTGTCTATAGCTGCATAATCCCCTGATTTTGCGTGGCTTAAAAAGAAATTCAGATTAGCGCCGACTGAGAAATTATCAGCGTCATTTCCTATCACCAGTGCTTTGAAGTTTTTCTGAGTATGATCGATTGATTTTTCAATCATCTCCAGCACGCCGTTATCCGCGGCGTTCATTTTAGTAGTGTATTCCAGGCAGGCCACGCCATCGCCCAAGTCCCAAAGCGCGGCTGAATCGTTCTTCAGAACCGGCTGGTTTTTAAGTTTCAGATCAGCAATGGTGATAACACCTTCAGGATTGCTGATGTTGCTGTAGCCGCCTTTAGTGTTCAGATACTGGCGCTTGCCGCCTTCCAGTTTGTAGAGCTTGCCATCCCCCGCCTGGCTGATGATTTTTGGAACCTGGCGGCCTTCAGATTTTAACTTCTCAGCAAACCATTTCGCGCCTATCTGGTCTACGATTTCAAATGGCCCCCATTTCCAGCCGTAGCCGGTTTTCATAGCCTCGTCCACGCTTTGAATATCATCGGAAATTTCCGGGATTAAATCAGCCGCGTAACAAATCATCTCACTCATGACTGACCAGGCATATCGCCCGTATTTATCATTGCTGGAGAATATATCCTGCAAACTTGCTTTAGGGTTAGCCAGTACAGGTATATCGGTTTTGCCCTGTGCGGCATATTCACCGCTACCCAGGTTCAGAGTTTCAAAGCTTTTTTTGCCGTCCACTTGCACCATGCGGTAGAAGCCGCCTTTGCCCTTGCGCCCTGTATAGCCATCCCCAATCATTTTTGAAATCAGGGGTAGCTCCTTAAATTCTTTCGCGTATGGATCAGTTTTTGGCAGATTGGTGGTGATGGAGCGGCCAATCAACACCATAAGGTCAATACCGATCAGGTCAAACAAGCCGAACACAGCAGTTTTAGGGATGCCGCAGGGTTTGCCCAGCAGTGCGTCAGCTTCCTCCACTTTTACATTCATGTCTATAGCGCGGTTCAGGCCAACCTGCAGCCAGTAGCAGCCGATTCGGTTGCCGATAAAACCGGGTGTATCCTTACATTCAACCACGCCTTTACCCAGGTAATAATCGCAGAAGCGGCGGGCGGTTTCCAGATTCTCCGGCGAGGTATCGCGGCCACCGACTAATTCCAGCAAACGCAGGTAACGCGGCGGATTAAAGAAATGTGCAACTAAAAAATCGCGTTTGAAAGCATCACTCGCGCCTTCGGTAAGTTTGCTAAGTGGTATGGTGGAGGTGTTGGATGACACTATGGAGCCTTTTTTGCGCACGGCATCCACTTTTTTATAAACGTCCTTTTTGATTTCTACTTTCTCAATCACCGCTTCAATAATCCAGTCAACTTCAGTCAGGCGGCCAATATCATCCTCCAGATTACCAGCAGTCACCAGATTAGCGTTTTTAGGGTGCGTGAAGGCGGAAGGGTCGCTTTTCAGCATTTTATCAATAGCGGTTTTAGCTAAGATGCTCCTGTCAGCGGCATCTTTCGGCACAATATCCAGAAGCAATACAGGAATGCCGCCATTGGCTATATTCGCCGCTATCGCCGCGCCCATGACACCTGAGCCTAGCACTGCGACTTTTTTGATTTCTTTAACTGACTGCGGCTTAATTGCCAGGTTTGTCGCGGGCATGTATATCTCCTGTTATTTATCTTAACTTATTCTTGATGCTTAAATACGCACTAATAATATTAATTTGCCGTTAAAATGACTACTGATTGGAAGTTAATTTTTTATCAGACTGATTTTTATCAAAATTAATAACTGTTGCAATTATGTGAATTGCAATATAAATTTAATAAAAAATAAAGGCAAGCGCATATTAGCGACTTAGCCTGTATATAACAGAGAGAGCATTAAAGGCTATATATTATGGTTAATCCTGAGGAAGGTCGGGAATTACCTGGCTATACCGAAGCATGTACTGGTGTGGTATCTCACAACCACAAGTTGGAACTTGCGAATAAAATCAGCAGAATTCTGGAGATGAAAGGCTTAACTGATTTTGAAAAAAATCTCGCCAATAAAATCTTCACAGTGCTTGCAAGCGATGCTGAATTGCACCTGCGCAAAAATCTGGCTGACCGGATTATAAACGGCAGGGATTTCAGCGACAGTGCCGCTATGAAAATAGCGGAGGATATTGTAAATATTACCGAGCCAATCCTCACTAACACCGCCGCACTTAGTGATAAAGATATAGCAGGCCTTACCAACACTGCGGCTAATGTTGCGCATAAGATATATCTTTCCGTGCGGGATAAAATTTCCGCCGGAAT
>CAYTOJ010000009.1:7001-26357 GCA_964439415.1 uncultured Rickettsiales bacterium | reverse complement strand
TGTTTTAGAGCCGAGTGGTGGATATGAGAAGTTGCTGAAATACGCCTTGCACAACGCCGGAATATTAGACTTCTTTCGCAACCTATTATTAAGATGTTTCAGATATTTGCGAGCATTATCCAGCAAGGAATGGAGATGCTATGCGTTACGCTACCCTCAGGAATCTATCCTGTGAAGAGTTCCGTCGGCTGACTGGTGTAAAGTCGAAGACGTTTGGTATTATGCTGGGCGTTTTACGGATTGCGGAAGAAAAGAAACATGAGCATGGCGGCGTGGATGCCAAGCTTTCTCTGGAAGACCGACTACTGATGGCACTGGAATACTGGCGTGAATACCGCACTTATTTTCACATCAGCAAAAGTTATGGCGTCAGTGAGAGCAGTTGCTGGAAGACTGTGAGATGGATTGAGGATACTCTCATCAAAAACAAAGCATTCCACGTTCCCGGCAGGAAAGCGCCTCTGCAGTCTGATACGCAGTTTGAAGTGATTCTGGTGGATGCCACGGAAACACCGATTGAGCGTCCGAAAAAAAACAGAAAAAGTTTTATTCCGGCAAGAAAAAGCGTCATACTCTCAAGGCGCAAATCGTTGTAGAGCGTGCTGCACGCCGCATTATCGCAGTCCATACGGCGGAGGGGGAAGCGTCATGATTACAAGCTGCTGAAAGACTCAAAGCTGCGCCTCAAAAAAGAGACCAGAGCCGTGATGGATTCCGGGTACCAGGGCGCACAGAATGTACATGCCAACACCGTGCTCCCTATCAAAAAACCCAAAGGCGCAAAGCTCACCAGAGAACAGAAAAAGTACAACAAATCCGTCGCACAGGAGCGCATTCCCAACGAAAACGTCATCGGCTCCATCAAACGATTCCGCATCCTTGCCGAGCGTTACCGAAACCGAAGAAAACGATATGGACTACGCCTCAACCTCATCGCAGGAATACATAATCTGGAGCTTGAATATTGAATTTCAATAACATAAGTTCCGAAAGAGGTCTATTGAAAATGGAATGCTTTATCGAAAGGAATGGATATAATACTATTATGCAGGGATTGCTGAATGCTTAACGCAGGCAAATCATGCACCAGCATGTCTGTAAGTTCTTTAGAATCCACGGTATTTTTATATGTTATAATATAACAAACGATGCTTCGATAACATGAAGATGTGCAGCGGTCAATCAATTCGTTATAATATAACGAATTGTGAATTATTATAGGGGGTATTATCGCTAGACCTAGCAGTTATCCTGTACATCCGCGTGATCTTGTGCTTGAGATATTAAGGATGAATAAATCACCCATGACTGCGTATGATTTGCTTGAGCAATTAAAGCCGCATGGCATTAAAGCGCCGCCTGTAGTGTACCGTGCGCTTGATTCTTTGTTAAAAGATGGGTTGGTTCATAAAATTAAGGAAATCAGCGCGTTTGTCGCGTGTGACTGCACTAAAGATCATAAACATGCTTTATCTGTACTGGCTGTATGCAGCGGTTGCCACAGTGTTGAGGAACTGCACGGGCATAAAGTGATTCACCAGCTTGAAAAATTGCAGGATTATGGCGTGCGTCTGGCGCAGAATGCCGTAATTGAACTGCCGATTATCTGTAATTCCTGTATTTCATCACACTTGTAATAATAAATTATTCCTACTAGATATTAAGTGTCGGGGATTATCCTGGAGTGTTGCTTGAGTTTAACTTATGTTTATACAAACTGAATCTACGCCCAATCCTGAAACATTGAAATTCCTGCCGGGGCAGCAGGTTATGAAAGCTGGTACGGCTAATTTTCTGTCCGCAGCAGATGCCTCCGGCTCACCTCTGGCTGAATCGTTGTTTACCATAACCGGGGTGAAAGGCGTTTTTCTGGGGCATGATTTTATCACTGTAACCAGGGAGCCGCAGTATTCATGGGAGGTTTTAAAACCGGAAATCCTGGCGGCAGTTATGGACTTTTACGTACGGGGTGGGCAGGCACATACAGCAACGCCGAATGCTTCCTACAGCGAGCAGGAACTCGATGAAATCGAGCAGCAGATAGTGGAGATTATCGAACATCGTGTCCGCCCGGCGGTGGCTATGGACGGCGGCGATATTATATTCAAAAGCTTTGAGGATGGCATAGTAAAACTGGAACTGCACGGCGCATGTTCCGGCTGCCCCAGCTCCAGCGCTACTTTAAAGTCTGGTATTGAGAATATGCTGAAGCATTATGTGCCGGAAGTCATAGCAGTGGAGGCAGTGAACTGAAATGAAAGTCGCTATAGCCTCTGACCATGCCGGGTTTCTACTTAAACAGGAAATAATAGCCTTTTTTGAGGCTTACCTGAAGGACATTTCCGTAATTGATAAAGGAACTGACACGCCACTGGCGGCTGATTACCCGGATTATGGCGACATAATGGCAGGCAGTATCATCGGTGGCGAGGCTGACCTTGGCATAATTATCTGTGGTAGCGGTAATGGTATTGCCATGGCGGCGAACCGCCATAAAGGGGTGCGGGCGGCTGTATGCCGCAGCGGGCTGGAGGCGAGGCTGGCACGCGCTCATAACGATGCGAATGTGCTGGCACTAGGCGCACGCATTTCCGGTATTGAAGTTGTGATTGACTGTGTTAAGACGTTCCTTGAAACTCCATTCGAGGGCGGCAGACATGTAGGCCGGGTGTCCAAGCTGGGCTGAATATCTAATGCGCATGGGGCTGGATTGGCGGCCATGCGCTAAACAAAAAATATATACCTATCGCACTTTTGAAGTGCGATAGGTATATATAGATGAGCCGTGATGAACAATGCTTATTTCAGCTCTTCATTAGAGCAAGCCGACCCTGAAATCTTTTCGGCGGTCAGCCGGGAACTGAGGCGTCAGCGTGAGGGAATAGAACTTATAGCCTCTGAGAATATAGTAAGCCGTGCCGTGCTGGAAGCGGTGGGAACGGTGCTGACCAATAAATACGCTGAAGGGTATTCCGGCAGGCGTTATTATGGCGGCTGCGAGTTTGTGGACGTGGCAGAGGAACTGGCTATTGAGCGGGCGAAGCAGTTATTCGGCTGTTCTTATGCCAACGTGCAGCCACACTCCGGCGCGCAGGCGAATCAGGCGGTTTTTCTGGCACTGCTTCAGCCGGGGGATACGTTTCTTGGCATGTCGCTGGCATCCGGGGGGCATCTCACGCACGGGGCAGCGCCAAATCTGTCAGGCAAGTGGTTTAAAGCTGTGCAATACGGTGTGCGCCGGGATGATGGCTTGATAGATTATGAGGAGATGGAAAAACTGGCGCGGGAGAATAAGCCGAAGCTTATCATAGCGGGAGGTTCCGCGTATCCAAGGGTGATTGATTTCGCCCGTTTCCGCAGAATCGCCGATGAGGTAGGTGCATTATTCATGGTTGATATGGCGCATTATGCCGGTTTGATCGCGGCGGGAATTTATCCGAATCCATTTCCCCATGCTCATGTTGCAACTACAACTACTCACAAAACCCTGCGTGGCCCTAGAGGCGGAATGATTCTGTCACAAAGTATGGAACTGGGCAAAAAATTTGATTCAGCCGTATTTCCCGGCCTGCAAGGTGGGCCGCTTATGCATGTGATTGCGGGTAAAGCGGTAGCGTTCGCGGAGGCACTGCACCCGGAATTTAAAACATATGCTGCAAATGTGCTGAGCAGTGCCCGTAAGTTAGCGGAGGTTCTTAAAGCCAGAGGGCTGGATATAGTAACAGGCGG
This sequence comes from uncultured Rickettsiales bacterium, assembly GCA_964439415.1. Lineage (GTDB taxonomy): Bacteria > Pseudomonadota > Alphaproteobacteria > Rickettsiales > CAZAGG01 > CAYTOJ01. The sequence goes on along the minus strand of CAYTOJ010000009.1, from coordinate 22,628 downwards.
TACTGACAGCCATATGGTGCTGGTGGATCTCCGCCCTAAGAAACTTACCGGCAAGCAGGCGGAGCAGAGCCTGGAGCGGGCAGGGCTTACCTGCAATAAAAACGCAGTGCCGTATGACCCCGAAAAACCCATGATTACATCCGGCGTGCGGCTGGGAACTCCGGCAGGCGTAACCCGTGGCTTCGGTGTGCAGGAATTTGAGCAGGTAGGGCATTTCATTGGTGATACCCTGGATGGCCTGGCTTTAAATGCTGATGATAACGGTAAAACCGAGCAGGCCGTAAAACTTAAGGTGCAGAAGCTTTGCGCCAGGTTTCCTATATACTAATTCCCCTGGGTTACGGATAATAAACAAGTTAAGTTCTTGAAATTCTTTCACTCTACCCTTGGGGGCGTGCAGCTTAAACAGACGGTACTTAATGTACCGTCTGTTCTTAGCACAACGCACGATTTGCAAGGCTGCAAATATAAAATTCGCAGCATTTGAGGTAGGCAGCCAAAGCAAATCGGTGAGTGTCCTCGGCCAAGCAGAAGTGAGACTGACAAAAACGGGAATCCCGCATATTTGCTTAGTAGTTCACTTCACTTGGCCAGATTGTGTCAAGACCGCGTAGCGCCACTTCTTGCGTGGTATAGTCTTGATACAATCTGGCCAAGTGATATAGTATGCCATTGCAAAATATAGCGTTATTTGTTCGGCCAGTTTAGTCTCATTTACCCTGGCCGCATACAGAGGGGTTGCATCAGTTGCTTACATGAACTTTAATCAGCCCTGATAATTATGGTAATGTACCATTTTGAATGGGATAAAGCTGTATGAAGAAACAAAGCGTATCTGATGATGCTCCAAAAGGCAGAGTTACTATTATTGATGATTTCCTGCCACCACCATCACAACTGGTCAGGAAAGCTGGAGAACAGCACAGTAGCACCACACACAACGGTTGAGAATATCAGCCTATCAGGCAGATTATAACAAAGCTTTGAGCCATCGGGTAATCATCACTTAAAGAGAGGTGTGTCTGGAATGCGCCTCCGGTGATGCTTAATGCGTGTTCATATGCACTATCACTTAGAAGTATACATGGCCTGCCTGATGCATCATTGCTTACGCTTACATCCCGCCAGGAAATGCGGGTGGAAAAGCCTGTGCCAAGTGCCTTTACGAAAGCTTCCCGGGCAGCAAAACGCTTGGCGTAAAAGGCGGCTTTTAAACGCGCATTTGTTCTGGTTTCCCGGGTCTGCTGACATGAATGCACGTTGCTTGTCTCCCCCACCGCAGGCGGGGGGGGATTAAGGGGGGGGAATGTGTTGGTACTACTAGAAGAAGAAAGATACCCCCCCCTAGCCCCCTTTGTGCCCGGTGGGGGAAGCCGAGAGGTAATACCATAATTTTGGTAGTTATTATTTTCTTTAATTTCTGCTTTTGCTATCTCGCTTTCAGTGAATACGCGATTGATAAACTTACTGGCATAACTGGCCGTCAGGATTTTCTCAAACCGGCTTATGTTAACTATATCACTGCCGATGCCATAGATCATCCCGCCATCCTGGCTCTGTCCATCTCAGTGCGCATGGTTTTAATAGCGGCGGATAGCCCCGTAAATACCGCCTCACCAACTAAAAAGTGGCCTATGTTAAGCTCCACCACTTGAGGAATTGCCGCCACTGCGCCTGCGGTGCTGAAACTCAGGCCATGGCCTGCGTGCACCTCCAGCCCCTGGGACGCTGCATAACGCGCCGCCTCAATTATGCGCATAAGTTCGGATTTACGGCCATGGCCGCCCTTTTCGCAGTAACGGCCTGTGTGAAGCTCCACAATATCCGCGCCTATCTCATGCGCCAGAGTAATCTGCTCTTTTGCTGGCTCGATGAACAGCGACACCTTGATTCCTGCGCTTCGCAGGCGCGCAGTAAAGTCACGCAGGTAAGCCGTATTATTCGCCAGATTCAGGCCACCTTCAGTGGTAACTTCCATACGTTTTTCAGGAACCAGACAGCAGGCGTTGGGGCGGGCTTTTATTGCTATCGCCAGCATTTCCTCCGTTGCCGCCATTTCCAGATTCAGATGTAATTTAACCGCGTTTTTCAGGCGGAATATATCATCGTCCGATATATGGCGGCGATCTTCCCTGAGGTGCGCGGTTATACCATCCGCCCCTGCTTCTTCCGCCATAACCGCAGCCCGTACCGGGTCAGGGTGTTCCCCGCCGCGAGCGTTACGGATAGTCGCCACATGATCAATATTCACCCCTAACCGCAAGTGCATAGCTACTCCTGAATATCCTTCACAAAGTTCTTGATTTTCATGTTTATATTAAAGTCTGTCATGCCGGTTGCAATAGATTCAGGATCAGCACTTACCCGGAACATTACCGCATCTAAAATACGGTGCAGATAGATATATTCGCCGTTGCTGAAAGCCATGCAGCCGCAGTTGAGAAAATATGTGCCAGGTAGCAGGCGGCAATCAAAAAGGAAGCGTACCTGAAGCGTGCTGCCCTTTGCCACGCTCTCCAGCTTTCTTAGATCCCCGGCGGCATCAGCACCGCCCAGCGGTAACCCCGCCATGTTCTTCACCAGCATACCGAAGGATACATTCTGCGCGGCCTCCTCAAAAGATACATCATATTCATATATATAGCGGCCATTCTGTGCCAGAACATTCACCTGCTCGCCTTGCATGGTTAACAGGCGGGGGTTTTCTATTCTTGCGCCGTGGCTGTCATAGTTGACCACGTTTTCTGATTTCAGCCCTTCCTCAAATACCTCTTTGATTTTAGTTGTAACTTCTTTGGTCTGCTGTCGAAGCCCTAAGCCTGAAGGAAGAAAACTGGTTTCTGGTGTCTGGTGTCGAACTTCAGCCTTCATTTCCTGTTGCCGTTCTAATGGCGCGTAAATCAGCCGCTGATAGAATTCCACCACCTGCTTGGCCGGCCCATCCAGCACCAGTTCGCCTGAGTCTATCAGCAGGGCACGGTCGCATATCTCCACCACCGCCTGGGCGGAATGGCTCACAAAAACCAGAGTTCCCCCCCGCGCCTGAAAATTCTCCAGCCGCCCGTAACACTTGCGCTGGAAGGCTTCATCCCCCACGGCCAGGGCTTCATCCACAATCAGTATTTCCGGCTCTACCGATATGGCGATGGAAAACGCCAGCCGCACGAACATACCGCTGGAGTAGGTTTTTACCGGCTGATGGATAAATGCGCCAATGCCTGAGAAATCTATGATTGAATCCACGCGCTGTTTGATCTCAGACTCAGCAAGGCCAAGTATCGAGCCGTTGAGATATATATTCTCAAGGCCTGTGAATTCAGGGTTAAAACCAGCCCCAAGCTCTAAAAGTGCTGATAGTCTGCCGTTTACCACCCGCCTGCCGGATGTAGGGTTAAGCGTACCCGCAAGCATCTGTAGCAGGGTTGATTTACCGGAACCGTTACGGCCAATTATGCCAATGGTTTCGCCTTTGTGGACGGTGAAGCTTACATCTTTTAGTGCCACAAATTCCCTGGCGGGGTTCTTATGGCGCAGCAGCAGTGACTTGAGCCGCTCAGCCGGGTTCCTGTATTGCTGGTATACTTTGCCAAGAGCTTCAGCAATTATGACTTTCTCTTGCAAATTATTCATGAATTGACGACTGGATTTTACCATCTAAAGCCAGATTAAGCAGCAGCACATTAACCACCGGCTCACCTAAGAATCCTAACTGCCTGCCTTGCGAGTATTTCTCTATCAGGCGGCGAACTTCATCCTCCTTCATGCCACGCGCCTGCGCTACCCTGGCTATCTGATACTCCGCCGCCGCCGGGCTGATATGTGGATCCAAACCGCTGCCCGATGCCATGACTAAATCCGCAGGGATTGGCATCTGTTTTTTGGGATCGGCTTTTTTCAAGCTTTTTACCCGCTCCTCCCACGCTTTTATCAATGCAGGATTATTACTGCCAAGATTAGAGCCACCTGAGACTGCAGCATTGTAAGGGTGACTTTGTGTGGCAGAAACACGCCCCCAGAAATACTTATTGGCGGTGAAATTCTGGCCGATCAGCTCGGAACCCAGAATTTTTCCATCCCCATCCTTAATAATACTGCCGTTTGCCTGCTCAGGAAACAACGCTTGCAATAGATAAGTGCAGAATATTGGGTATAAACCGCCGCATATTACAGTGAATACTGCTAAAAGCGTAACCGCTGGCCTTATATTTTTCATAAGCCGCTTCATACAAACCCCATCCAGCTTAGCAGCCAGTCAATGACTTTGATGCCGATAAAAGGGGTGATAATGCCACCTAAACCATAAATCATGGAAAAACGCGCCAGTAATTGATCCGCGCTGTCAGGGCGGTATTTCACGCCGCGCATGGAAAGCGGAATAAGGCAAACTATAATCAGGGCATTGAAAATCACAGCGGATAATATCGCCGATTTAGGGGAGGCCAGTCCCATTATGTTAAATTGCAGCAAAGCCGGATTAGTGCTGGCGAAAGCCGCAGGGATAATGGCGAAGTACTTGGCAATATCGTTAGCGATGGAAAATACTGTAAGCGCGCCGCGTGTCATGAGTAGCTGCTTGCCGATTTCAACAATTTCTATCAGCTTGGTAGGGTCGGAATCCAGATCAATCATATTAGAAGCTTCCTTAGCTGCCTGTGTGCCGCTGTTCATGCACACCGCAACATCCGACTGCGCTAGGGCGGGGGCATCGTTAGTGCCATCCCCCACCATGGCTACCATCTCGCCGCCCTTCTGCTTTTCGCGGATCAGGTTCAGCTTATCCTGCGGCTTGGCCTCCGCCATAAAATCATCCACCCCGGCTTCGCTGGCTATAGCAGCCGCCGTCATGGGGTTATCACCCGTAATCATTATGCTTTTTATGCCCATGCGCCGAAGTGCGTTGAGCCTTTCCTTGATTCCGGTTTTTACAACATCCTTCAGGTGAACCACGCCCAGTACCTTATTACCATCCGCAACCAGCAGGGGCGTTCCACCCGTGCGTGCTATCTGCTCAACCGATGTTTTAACCGATCCCGGCATATGGCCTTGCAGCGATGTTACATAAGCCTCAATAGCATCCCCCGCGCCTTTCATTATGCGCCGCCCTTTTACATCAACCCCGCTCATGCGCGTCTCCGCCGTGAAGGGCACGAATTCACCATGCAGAGCCTCGCGCAGTGTCGGCTGCAATTTGTAGCGGCTGTAGGCGTGAATCAGTATGCTTTTCCCCTCCGGCGTTTCATCCGCCAGGGATGATAACTCAGCCGCCTTAGCAAGCTCCACCGCATCCACCCCGTCAGCGGCTATAAACGCCACCGCCTGGCGGTTGCCGTGCGTAATTGTGCCGGTTTTATCAAGCAGCAGCACGTTCACATCACCTGATGCTTCCACTGCGCGGCCTGACATGGCGATAACATTAGCTTTAAGCAAACGATTCATCCCCGCGATGCCAATGGCTGAAATCAATCCGCCGATAGTAGTTGGGGCAAGGCATACGAAAAGCGCCACCAGCACGGTAATGCTGATTGTAGAGCCGCTGCCGGATTGCTGCACGGCATAATCTGAGAATGGCCATAAACTCATGCAGACTATTACAAATATAATAGTCATTGCGGATAGAAGTATGCTTAAAGCTATTTCATTCGGGGTGCGCTGGCGTTTCGCCCCCTCCACCAGGCCGATCATTTTATCTATGAACATCTCGCCGGGGTTTGCGGTAATGCGTATCACCAGCCAGTCGGAAACCAGGCGCGTCCCTGCTGTAACTGAGTCTCTATCCCCACCCGATTCCCTGATTACCGGCGCGGATTCCCCGGTTATTGCGCTCTCATCAACCGATGCCACGCCCTTTATCACCTGCCCATCCCCGGGAACTGCATCACCACTTTCCACCAGTACCAGATGACCTATCCGCAAATCGTGCGATGCAACCTCCGCATAGTTTTGCAGGTCGTTCATATCAACCACTCTTTTCGCCTTTACATCCCGCCGGGAGTTGCGCAGGTGATCCGCCTGAGCCTTGCCCCTGCCTTCAGCTATGCTCTCAGCGAAATTGGCGAATAATACAGTAATCCAGAGCCAGATACTGATACTTAAACTGAACCAGACTTCCCCGCCTCCGTTTTTTCCCGCAATATCACGGATGCATATCAGGGTAGCCAGTATGCTGCCAACATAGACGCAGAACATCACCGGATTTTTCAGTTGGTACAGCGGCGATAATTTACGAAAGGCCGAAGCAAGTGATTTCCACAGGTTAGACGGCTCATTCGCTTTATACTGGATGGCATGATGCGTCATATTTATCGCTCACCCTTCAGCAGATTCAAGTATTCACTACCAGGCCCAAGCACCAGGGCTGGTATGAAGGTAAGCGCACCTACAAGCAGCACCGTTCCCACCAGGAACATGATATATAAAGGTTTGTGCGTTGAAAGCGTGCCGCTGGAGCGGGGAACGGTATTTTTTGCAGCCAGCGACCCGGCAATGGCAAGCGCTGGAATAATCACGGCGAATCTACCCAGTAACATACATACCCCCAGGAGAATATTATAAAACGGCGTGTCGGCACTGAGGCCAGCAAATGCGCTGCCGTTATTGTTGGCGGCTGAACTGAAAGCATAGAGAATTTCTGAGAACCCTTGAGCGCCAGGATTCAAAGTGGCCGCCCTTCCCGCCTCCGTCAATGTTGCGAGCACCGTACCAAAAAGCACCAGCGCAGGCGGTATTAAAATAACCAGCGAGGCCATTTTCATTTCAAACATCTCAATCTTCTTCCCCAGGTATTCAGGTGTTCGGCCAATCATCAGCCCGGCAATAAACACAGAGATAATAACATAAATCATCATGCCATAAACCCCTGAACCAACGCCGCCGAATACCACCTCCCCAAGCTGTATCAGCAGCATGGGAACAAGCCCACCAATCGGAGTATAAGAATCCAGCATGGAATTGACCGAACCATTAGAGGCCGCAGTAGTCGCCGTTGACCAGACAGCGGAATTTACTATCCCAAAACGCGCTTCCTTGCCTTCCATATTGCCGCCTGCCTGTGCATCCTGCGCGGTCTGATTAATACCAAGAATAGCGGCATGGGGATTTCCACCCTGCTCCGCAGCAACGCAGAAAAACAGTAGCGGAATAAATATTATAGCCATAGCCGCCAGTATTGCCCAGCCCTGTCGTTTATCGCCGATTAGAACACCGAAGGCATAACAGCTTGCGGCAGGTATCAGCAAAATCGCCAGCATCTGGAGGAAATTAGATACAGGAGTCGGATTTTCAAAAGGGTGGGCGGAATTGGCATTGAAAAACCCGCCGCCGTTGGAGCCAAGCTGCTTTATCGCCACCTGGCTGGCCACCGAGCCTATGGCAATTACCTGCTCAGACTGCGTTTTTATATGGCTCTCAAAAGTTTGCGGAACACCCTGCCAGCCTAGAAGAATAGTCCACAAAATGGAGAGCGGAAGCAATATGTAAAAGCTGATTCTGGTAATATCCACCCAGAAATTACCAATGTTTCTGCTGCTACGCCTTGCCAGACCACGGGCAAATGCGGCCATTACAGCCAGGCCAACACTGGCCGAGATAAAGTTCTGCGTGGCAAGCCCCACCATCTGGCTGAAAATTGAAAGCGCCTGCTCGCCGCTGTAGGACTGCCAGTTAGTATTGGTGATAAAACTGATCGCCACATTAAAAGCAGCATCAGCCCTCAAATTTTTCATGCCTGCGGGATTCAGCATTAAAAATGACTGGCAGAGCAAAATGGCATAAAGCATTAGAAAACCGCCGATGCTGAACATCAGAATCGCTGCGCTATATTCCCGCCAGTCCATTTCATCCGCGCCGTCAATACCACATAGACTGTATATAGCCCCCTCCAGGCGGGCGAACAGGCTGCCCTTCCCGAATTCACCACCCAGAACTGTGGCCATAAACCCGCCCAGTGGCTTCACCAGCATTAACAATACAGCCAGATAAATAAAAATCTGTAGCAGACCATTCCCTGTAAAGAGGGGCGCTGTCATAAAAAAGCCTCAGGATTAAGCAGCGCAATAATAAGGTAAACAAGCAAACCTGCTGAAACCAGACCAGCCAGAAGTACAAAAGGATCCATTTAACGCCTCTTTAGCCTAGTGGGCTGTTTTATTTAAACATTAGGGTTAAATAAAACGAAAGCCCACGCATAAAATTATAAAATCTAGTGGGTTGCTTTTGAACAACCACCCTGGTTTTTAATCAATACAACCCACTAGTATACCCAAAACACTTGAAAAGTGTTTTTTGGTATATTGTTTTATTATTTGCGCATGGCCGCCTCATCCTACGCTAACCTTCCTACGCTAAAGCTTCGGTAGGCTTGGCTACGGACGACAGACCACCAGCCGAATCCGCTTCTATACTGCTCGCAAATTAACTGCAAAAAATCCACACGCCGGAGGCGCGAGCAGCATAGACTAACACCAGCGCTTAGATACAGGATATATTAATTAGATTGCGGTGGATAATTAGCGGTGGAATTACGCAGCATCAACCCTTTCAGAGCCACTCTTTGCAGCAAGTTTAGCCTTGGCAATTGTGTTCTCCAGATCGGTCTGCGTGCAAAGCCCCAGAATAACCGGGTCACGCGGCCTGATGTTACTGCTGTTCCAGTGAGTTTTTTCCTTAACGCTCTGAATAGTATGCTTCGTTGTGCCTATCAGCTTGATAATCTGTGAATCTGACAATTCAGGACAGTTTTTAAGCAACCAGGCCAAGGCATCCGGTTTATCCTGCCTGCGGGCGACCGGAGTATAGCGAGACCCTTTTTGCTTGCTTATCAGATGCTTTCTATGCAAATCCTGAATTTTGAGTGGTGATTCAGGATCCTTCTCGCACCGTTCTATTTCTTCCTTGGTAAGCTGACTATTCGCCAGTGGATTCACGCCGGAAATGCCTACCGCCACTTCTCCATCCGCTATTCCCTGTATCTGCAATGGGTGCATACCACAAAAAACTGCTATCTGCTCAAAGGTGAGAGCCGTGTTTTCAACCAGCCAGACGGCTGTTCCCATTGGCATTAAAGGTAAAGTCATCTTGCACTTCCATAGTTTAATTCAACGGGATATTAGATTCACAATCCCTAACCAGCAGTTAAAATTATTTTCCCTGGTTTGTAAAGCTTGAATCTTTATATGTACATCAGGATTGCTCAGTTCCGATTAGTATGTAAGAGAATCGCCACTTTCCTAAACTACTGTTGGGATTGTAGAAATTGAGAGATATACCAATCGTTGGGAAAGTACATAATATCTTCAATATACTGTCATTTGTATACAAGCATATATTTGTATTTAATCATACTTACTAAAATTTAAGAGAATCAAATATGCCATATGATGAACAAGGAAATTATTACCAGAGTGGACCTACTACACCATATGATTAAATTTGACTGGTTAACACTCTCTATGAATGAACGAAATAAATATGGAGTACCAATAAACCGACGATTCACTTCCACAGGCTCTATCCAACCATCAGTCATATTTGCGTGAATGGTGTACTACCTATTCAGTGGATACGAAAGAAGGCCGTGTTACTTTAAACTATGGAAACTCAAGAGAGAGTTATACACTTGCTGATTTTAGTCGACTCGCCAAACGTGAGGGCAGTGCCATATGGAGTCTGGGGGACGCCGCTATACGTTCAATATTCAAGATATTTTCCGGAAAATAAAGACAGACCTCTACACCCCTTCGCGGCGTGCAATGGCGCGTTTGCGGCTTGGTTTTGGTGGCAATTCCTGCGGATAGGAGAAGATGATTTCACCATCTTTTAAATCCACGCTCACGCAGCCGCCCTTGGAAAGTTTGCCGAACAGTACTTCATCCGCCAGTGGGCGTTTGATCTTTTCCGTAATCAACCTATCCAGCGGCCGTGCGCCGAAATTTTCATCATAGCCATTTGTAGCCAGCCATTCACGCGCTTCATCAGTCATGTGGATGGAAATGCTGCGATCCTCCAGTTGTGATTCCAGTTGGAAGATGAACTTATCAACCACTTCCGTCACAATTTCACGCGGCAGCTTCTGGAAGGAAATAATCGCATCCAGGCGGTTGCGGAATTCCGGGGTAAAGAGGCGGCTGATAGCCTCCTTATCCTCATTTTCTTTTTTGTTCCTGCCAAAACCTATAGCCATTTTGCTCATCTCCGCCGCTCCCGCGTTGGATGTCATGATTAAAATGCTATTGCGGAAGCTAACCTGCTTGCCGTTATTGTCAGTCAATTTGCCGTAATCCATCACCTGCAACAGGATATTATAAATATCCATATGGGCTTTCTCAATTTCATCCAGCAGCACTATTGAATAAGGCTGCTTGTCCACCGCATCAGTCAGCAGGCCGCCCTGATCGAAACCGATATAACCGGGAGGCGCGCCGATAAGGCGGGAGAGCGAATGCTTCTCCATATACTCCGACATGTCAAAACGCAGCAACGCCATGCCCATGCTCTTCGCAAGCTGCTTGGCAACTTCGGTTTTGCCGACTCCGGTAGGGCCGGTAAAAAGGAAACTTCCCACCGGTTTTTCAGCATCACGCAACCCGGCGCGGGACATCTTGATAGCGCTGGAGAGCGCCTCAATTGCATTATTTTGCCCAAACACCACCAGCTTCAGGTTCTGCTCCAGATGGCGCAGCATCTCAGCATCGTCAGAGGTGAGGGTTTTTGCGGGAATACGGGCAATGCGGGAGACTACTTCCTCAATCTCCTTCACGCCGATGGACTTTCTGCGGCGGCTTTCCGGCAGTAATTTTTGCGCCGCTCCGGCTTCGTCAATCACATCAATAGCTTTATCCGGCAGCTTACGGTCGTTTATAAACCTGACTGAAAGCTCCACAGCGGCGCGCACCGCCTGTTCGGTGAACTTCACCCCGTGGTGATCCTCGTAATATGGTTTCAGGCCGCGCAGTATTTTTATGCTATCGTCAATGCTTGGCTCTTCAATGTCTATCTTCTGGAAGCGGCGTGTGAGCGCCCTGTCCTTCTCAAAGAACTGGCGGAATTCATTATAAGTGGTGGAGCCGATGCATCGGAAGCTACCCCGCGCCAGGGCAGGCTTCAGCAGGTTTCCGGCATCCAGTGCCCCACCGGAAGTTGACCCGGTTCCGATTAAAGTATGGATTTCATCAATGAATAAAATAGCATCCGGCAGTTTCTCGATTTCCTTCACTATCTGTTTTATGCGCTCCTCAAAATCGCCACGGTAACGGGTTCCGGCCAGCAGGGCACCCATATCCAGCGAGAATATTACGCATTTTTTTAGCACATCCGGCACATCGCCCCGCACTATTCTAAGCGCCAGACCTTCCGCAATCGCGGTTTTGCCCACTCCCGCCTCACCCACAAACAGGGGATTATTCTTGCTGCGGCGGCAAAGCACCTGGATGGTACGCTCAACTTCTTTCTCGCGGCCAACTAAAATGTCAATCCGCCCGCATTCAGCTTTCCTGTTGAGATTACTGCAATAATTAGTTAGGGCATCCCCTTTTGGCTTGCCGGTTTTATCGTCCTCGGTGGTTTTCTCCTCCTCACTTGCTTTAGCGGCTGTGCCTACCGCTTTGGGAGTATCGGTATATTTCACCACGCCGTGGGATATGTAATTCACCAGATCCAGCCTTGAAACGTCCTGCTCCTGCAAAAAATATACCGCGTGGGATTCCCGCTCAGAGAACATGGCTACCAGAACATTAGCACCGGTAACTTCCGCCTTACCGGCTGACTGCACATGGATAGCGGCGCGATGGATCACCCGCTGGAAGCCGGATGTTGGCTTGGCTTCCTCCATACTGGTGACAGAGAGTTCGGTCAGGTCATTTTCAATAAAATCGCACAAATCACGGCGCAGGGATTCCATATTGGCATTGCAGCCTTTTAGAACCGCCACCGAGTCGGGGTCTTCAGTGAGGGAGAGCAGCAAATGCTCAAGCGTTGCATACTCATGCATGAAGTTTTTTGCAATGGCTAGTGCCCTGTGCAGGCTCATCTCAAGGTTTTTTGATAATATCATATCTCTAACTGGCTTCTTTATAACCTTTAGAGTATAATATAATTATGAATTTCAGGTTTACGAGGAAGCCACTAATATTAACTTTATATAGCCAGCAGCGTAGACGGGCTGCGACCCAATTGTTTCGTAATTTCGCTCTCTTCAAGAAGTGCGATAAGTATATCTTTTATGTTTTGCGCATGGCTCCTCACCCTACGCTAACCTAGCTACGCTAAAGCTTCGGTAGGCATGGCCTCAAACGACAGGCAATCCAGCCGAATTCGCGTATATACCCTGAAGCGGTTGCGTGAAACTCAAGAAGCGATGGAAAAATATACAGCCGCTCGCAAATTAACTGCAAAGAATCTACACTCTTCATTCGCGAGGCGTATATACAAATTCACAAACAGGCTTTAGTTCTGTTCGGATTTTACCTTTATTTCTCTGGCTCTAATCAGGATTGCATCCTCAAGTCTGGTGTTAACCTGGGTATCTACTTTTATATCCTGCCATTCGCCCTTTATGTTTTTTGACTGCTTGAAAGTGCGCACTGTAACAGCGTCTGACCGCAACTCAGTACCTGCTATCATGATGTTTATTTTCAGCCTGTCCTTCGGATTTGCAGGATCCTGATACCAATCAGTTATTATCACACCGCCTGCGGAATCAACCGATTGCAGAGGCATGAAGTTGATGGAATCCAGTGCTGCACGCCATAAATACGGATTGGAAGCCCCTGCTGCAATTCCTGAAGAATAAGCTTTTTTCTTTTTATCGCCGCCAAATAGTACAATGCCATCCCCGCCACCAAGTTTACCAAGCCTTTCGCGGCGCTGCGTTTCCAGATCAACCGGGTAATTCTCAGAGTCCACCTTCTGCCCGGTACAGGCATTTATCATAAGCAATAAAACAGCAACGTGAGGAAGTTTTTTAAGCATGTCCACCTTTACAATTAGGTGCTTATGACTAAAGCAAAAACTAAACATATGCAAAGCACAAAAAAAAGGGCGGTGATAATCACCGCCCTTCTCAGGTATTATTGATAGAACTAGAAATTCAGGTGAGTACCAACCAGAACTACAGTGCCTTTATTATCAATGTTTGTACCAGCCAGATCCAGATCGAAGAAGGAAACTTCAGCATATGGAACAAGGCCTGGAGCCAGTTTATAGTCAGCTCCAACAGAAATGTTCTGTGTTTTGTTACGGTTGTAGGTGGAATCAAGATAGGTCACGCTAGCACCATATGGGCCAGTTTCATAACCGATTCCAGCAGTCCAGTAGTTGCTGTTTTTAGCAGCTACGTTCTTTGCTTGGGTGCTCTTGCCCCAATCGCCATAAGAACCACCCAGGCTCCAGTTCATCCAGCTAAGGTTTACACCAGCCTGCCAAGCGCGCAAATCACGCAGCTTAACAGCGGTATTTTCAGCAGAACCGATTTCACCGGTAAGGCTTGCTGCCAGGCCGATATTCTGGAATTTGCCGTTATAGTTTACACCAGCGTTCCAAACATCAGCATAGTCGCCGTTGTTTTTGCCGGTGAAAGCTGCAGCAGTGCCGGAATTGCCAGCATCCGGGGTGTAGCTTACGCCCAATTGGAAACCGGAGAACCTCGGGGTATAATAAGTGATTTTAGCAGCATCTTCAGAAGCGCCGGAAACACCGTTAATGCCAGCAGAGGTTGCAGCACCATGAGCAACTGGCAGGTCAGCAGTAATTATGAACGGTGCAGCACCACCCCATGCAAGGTTGGCATAGTTGTACCAGTCACCATTGATACCACCGGTAGCACGGGCAAACTGAGCTGGGCCAACGGTAAGAGCTTGAGTAGCACTTGAATTAGCACCCATCTCTGCACGACCCCAGCCACCTTGCAGGAATACAAAGGTTTTATCAGCATTGAAGCCCTGGCCATCAGCATCAGCTGATACGTCAGCTTCCAACTCAATAACAGCACCATACTGCAGGCCGTTATCAGCTTTAGCATCTACTTTGAAGTGAATTTCATCATCGTTTTGGAACTTCCAGCTACGAACATTTGTGTCGCGATCCTGGCTGATATATCCAGCCTGAAAATTAGCGAAGCCGCCAACCGTTACTTCAGGCGTTTTACCGGCAGCATTAGCAGAAGCCGCAGTAAACACGGCACTGATAATAGCGGATGTGCCCAATAAGATTTTTTTCATGTTAAGTTTCCCAACTTTGTTTGCGTTATAGGTACATGCAGCGTTAAACGATGCATACGATTTGAGCGACAATAAAACCCGCTGATGCCTTCTATGCAAGCCATAAATCACAACATCTGGATTCATTCTGCACATTTTAGCCCCACATGTTGCCACTATGCCACAAGTTAAGATTTGGTAAACTTTGTAGCCTTACTGACAGATTTTATTATATACAGCTCATCCATAAGATTTTTTCGCCTGTCTACGCTCTCCGGCACTTTTCCCCAGCGGCTTTCCTGATATAGCTCCTCCAGACTGGAGAGCCTAATCGCTTCTTCGGCAGTAATGCCACCTTCCAGCAGTGCAAGGCTTATATATACTGAATGGCAGATTTGTGCAGATTCTTGCAGCAGCACCAGTTCCAGCGGTGACATGCAATCCAGGTAACCACCAAAATCAGCACAGCCATGCCTGCTTATTATATCAGTAGCTTTGCTAATCAGCGGAGCAAATTCCCTGTCCTGCATATCTTTAAGCTCAGCAGGATAATCAGCCCTGATTACGCATAGGTCAGTCGGCAGGAAATTCAGCAACAGCTTTGTGGTATCGGCTCTGTCATTTTCGTCCATATCCGTAGCATGACTTAAAATTCTGGTCACAGGCATGGATGATGCTTTTATAACACCAGGGGCAGCACTCCATTCTGCGGCTAGGAGGTCAATAATTTTTTTCTGTGGAAAACATATGACATTATCCTGAGCACTTTTCAGTGTTTTACCATCCAGCGACACCGCATAGAGATTTCCATGCTCCTCATGGGATGATACTACGGAAACTTTCTTGTAAAACCGCCTCAAGCTTATTCTTCCAGTCCGTACAGGGTTTTTATAGCATCCACATAGGCTATGTGCTCCACCTCTAAAATGCGCTTTGATAAGCTCTCAACCGTATCGCCTGGTATAACCGGAACCCTCCGCTGTAGAATTATCTCCCCTGAATCCATTTCACTGGTCACAAAATGCACTGTGCAACCAGCCTCCATAACTCCTGCTTCCAGTGCCTGCTGCTGCGCGTTCAGCCCTTTAAAATCAGGCAGCAGTGAGGGGTGGATGTTTATAATGCGCCCCTGCCATTCATTTATTAATCGGTCGGTCAGTATCCGCATGAATCCGGCCAGGCATATAAGCTGCACATTATTTTTTTTAAGCTCACTGCTTAAAGCATCCTCAAACTGCTCACGGGTTGGATAATCCTTATGGAGAATCACCCGGGCAGGAATACCTGCATCAGCGGCAAAACTAAGACCCGGCGCGTCCGCCCTGTTTGAGATTACAACACTCACCCGCGCCTGCAACTGGCCGCTTGCGCAGGCATCTATAACCGCTTTCAGGTTAGAGCCCCTGCCGGATATTAAAACACCAAGATTCAGCATATA
>CAYTOJ010000009.1:0-6901 GCA_964439415.1 uncultured Rickettsiales bacterium | reverse complement strand
ATATACCTTTATGTACTTGTCATATTAACTTAAAACCCATGTGATATTAAAATATATATGGGCGATGAGAGAGATAACATAAATGATCTGCTTATTAAAGGCCTGGAATCAGCCACAGCAACAGAGCATATATTCTTATACGGTGATTCCGCAGTTCCCACCGACAGTGATGAGCTTGCAGGAATTCTAAGCGGAAATTTAGATAACTTTATAACCCGCGCATATCCAGCACAAATTAGTGCCGTTGAAGCCGTTATAGATGAAAACGGCAACCAGATTTATCAGGTGAAGCTTGGATTCTTTACCCGCGCCAGCGATAATCTGGGGCATGAAATATCCGTAACAAGGCAGGTCACTTTACAGTCCGCAGACTTACAGCGCATTCAGAATATAAGTGCGGATGAGGTAAAAGCAATTATTGCGAATCCAACTGAAAGTCACTCAGGACTCATAATCAGCAAAAGCAACACAGAAGTTTTTGACGCAAAAGAACCTATAACCAGATTGCGGCAGATTGACGATCTCAATTATTATTCCTACCTGCCGTTTATCCCGCAGACAGCTACATCACCGCAGAATCCGCCAGCCCCATCCCGCCAGGAATTATATGAGATATTTCATGGAATCATCAGGGAGAGTTTACCGGAGCTGTTAGATGAAGTTATGACAATTCTATCGGAAATAGGTGTTCAAAGCTTATGGCTACAAGGTTTTAATATACGGGAGTACTTGAATAACAGTTACAATGATACTCATGGTTTGCTGGTCGCCAGCATGATTAAAAATGAAATTAATGGACTATCTCAATATCCTGGTAATTTCAGTGGATTACTGGATAGTTTAACCAGCAATCCGAACCTGTCTGGCATAAAGGCAAGTACCCATGCTTATGGCGAAACCTTATCGCCATATTTTTTTGACCCTTTCGATCCTCTAGCGCGCCAGTTGGCCATACTAATACGCGAAAAAATTCCCGAACAGCTTGTAATGTTCAGCAACATAGCAAATCAGGGTTATTTTCTAGATTCTACAGGGGTAGATAGTGAAAAATCAGGGCAAGGTGGCGATTATCGAAACACTTCTGGTAATTCAGTTGTTATTAATGGTGTCTGCATCAGTGATGAAACTTCTCTGCCAGTTTCCACCTTCCCCAAGGAAACAATTGATTACATGACCATGTTCGCCATGCCTTATCGGCAGAATCCGATAATAGACATTCTTAAGGATAAGGAAGGCAAACCTATACTGGATGATACCGGCAAACCGCAATTAATCTATGGCCTGGGCGGTGGTACATCACTCGGTGCGCCGCTGCTGGCCTTAATTTATACATCCTTTTATAGCGAAGCGGTGCGGCTTGGTTATCCCAACCCGAAAGACCTTACCATGCTGGCCATGATGCTCAGCGCCAGCCAAATCGCCGGGGATGTTGCTGCCGGAGATGTTCGGAATATGGTAAGCGGCATGCATGTTTTCAGTAACGGCTCGTTTGGAATGGCTCCAGACCCTGAAATCATGAAATCCATATTCCGTGAACTGGCGGCAATTCCTGAATTGCAGCTTACCAATTATACCACTACCACACAGCCACCTGTTTATCTCTCCAATACCTTAAATCCATCATCATTTGAGAAAATTGACTGGCCGCCAGGCTCAAGTTCACCAGGAAAGGCAGTGGTGGCCAACTTTGATTTCAGTCACCTGAATAATGCAGTGATTAGCCACATTGCCTTTGATTTTGCAGTAGGTCTTTATGATGAGAAGTTAAAAACAAGAAAGCAGTTGCCGGCAGATGTAGAAATTTATTTAGTTCCGCCTGAAGAAGTATGGGGTGATAAAACTGAAAACTGGCTGCTACTGCGCCGCGCCGAACCACCCAGCCAAGAAAATACCTACATAACGCGGGGTACTGATCCGGATGGAACATTATCCACCCCGCTACTGAATCTCACACCTGCGCAGGGAACCTGGAAAGTGGTGTTTTATTCGCCTAATAACCCGGATGCTCTGGATGGCCTGCCGATAGAAGCGGAGATGAGAATAAAAACCGGAACCTATATACAACTGCTTAAAGATTTCCACACCTTCACAGCGGCAAACCCGGGAGCATCAACCAAGGACTTTTTCATGGCCAGATACCCAGCCACAATGGGCACACAGCCATATTTTGAAAACAACCCCGTTATGCAGGCTATACGCGCCACTCAGAGCTATGTCCCATCCCGCGATTGTTCAATCAAAGATAGCTCTGCCGCAGCCGGTTTGGTTGATGGTAATTATGATTATGATGAAATAATACCTATGCCAATTCAACGCCCGGAGTATAGGCAAGAACTTACGCCTGGTGTAAGTGGGCGATGACTTTAAGCGGCTGCTTTCCCTTGCTTAAGCTTCTGAACAACTTTTTTAAGGCGAAGAGCATCCTCACTCAGCCGTGAATTAGGGGTGCTGAGCAGGTAATTATCCAGCCCGCCGTTATGCTCCAGTGTGCGGATTCCCTTAGAATTTACAGTAAGCACTACAGCGCGTTTTAAAATATCACTCCAGATGCTCATTTTTTTAGTATTGGGCAGAAATGGCCGCCGCGTTTTCCGGTTGGAGTGAGAAACGCTATTGCCAAACTGAACCTTAGACTTAGATATTACGCACCTACGAGACATAAAAACACCTTAAAAAGATATACCTTGAATTTTATTGCGGCTTGATACTATCTCCAGAATCCAAAATCAACAAATTATTAGCTGATTCATATCTTTAAAGTTAAGTGATTCATGAAACTGGCCATTTCAAGTGATAAGCAGGCGTTGGGATTATTTTTCACCTTCTCAGCATCCATAGCGTGCCTATGGCTCAGTTTTATCGCGAGCAATCCCTACCCGCTTTTCCCCGATGAAGCCCAATACTGGGTCTGGTCTAAAAATCCGGACTGGGGATATTACTCAAAACCACCAATGGTAGCCTGGGCAATCTCCTTAAGTAATAAGTTGTTCGGGGACTCTGACTTTACCACCCGCCTGCCCTCCCCTTTTGCTTATTATATTGCGACGCTTTTTATATACCTGACAGCCAGAAAGCTGTACAACTCCAGAACCGCCTTGTTCTCCGCCGCCCTGTTCATCACACTGCCCGGGGTAGCTATCTCCAGCACACTGGTGACTACTGATCCTGTACTGATAATGTTCTGGAGCATCAGCCTTTATTTGTTTGTCCAATCCATTGATACGGGCAAGAAATATTTATGGATACTGCTTGGGGTATCTTGCGGGCTTGGTATGATGTCGAAGTACAATTTTGTTATTTTCTTTCCCTCTGCACTGCTGTTTTTACTATTTTCCAGACAGCACAGGCATTACCTGAAGAGCATCTGGCCATATGTAAGTGCCGCCCTGGCTTTTGCCATGTTCGCACCTAATATTTACTGGAACTGGCAGCATAACTTCGCCAGTTTTATTCATGTAGCACGGGATAATGCGCAGGCTACAAGCGGCAATTATTTTAACCCACTGCGTACTTTAGAGTTTTTCGCCTCACAATTCGGTATTTTCGGGCCACTGCTTTTCGGATCCATGCTTTATATCTATTTTGACTACTTTAGCACGGTGAAGCGAACAAAAAAACTTCGTAATTCCCTAGGTGCTGGTACTACCTCTCGTTTTCCCCTCCCGTTTACGGGGGGGGCTAGGGGGGGGCATCTTTCTTCTTCCCATAGTACCAACACATGCCCCACCTTAATCCCCCCCGTAAACGGGAGGGAGACAAGCAACGTACATCCAGACCAGCAGACTTGGGCAGTTACGAAGATCCAGCATAATCTGCTCGACAGGAACGATGCGCATCTACTGCTGATAAGCTTCTCCGGCCTGATGCTGTTGGTTATGTTCTGCATCAGCTTCCTTACCCGAAGCGACCCGCACTGGGCATCAACCTCCTATGTAGCGGCCTCAATCCTTACCTGCCGCTGGCTGATGTTGTACAAAAAACATATTCTGGCTACCAGCCTGGTGCTGCACTTCGCCATTATGCTGGCGTATCAGAATTTGAGTGCGATACATAATACCCTGCAGCCTGTTTTTGCTGAACTACATATTCAGATACCAGACCCATTGGAGCGTGGAAATGGCTGGGATGAACTGGGTGAGGCAGTATCCGGCATTATCGCCGCGCACCCCGGTACAACGCTTATGACTAACGAACGTAAACTGGCAGCAGAGCTTATTTATTATGTAAAACCGCACCCATTTAACCTGGTGATGTGGAATTATGACAAGCTGGTGAGGAATCACTTTCAGTTAAAAAATTCCTTTGATGGTCAAAAACAACGGGATTTGAAAATAATATATGTATTTGACAAGCGCGGGGAGACTGTTCCGGCACTGCCATATTTCACTAATCAGAAATATCTGGCTACTATCCGCATGAATACCACCAAGGTAAAATACCGAGAGTTTGAGGTTTACCTTATCAGTGGTTATAAGGGATAATGCTGGCTTTAGGT
This sequence comes from uncultured Rickettsiales bacterium, assembly GCA_964439415.1. Classification (GTDB taxonomy): domain Bacteria; phylum Pseudomonadota; class Alphaproteobacteria; order Rickettsiales; family CAZAGG01; genus CAYTOJ01. Next base: position 2,406 of record CAYTOJ010000009.1, on the reverse strand, counting down.
ATTGAAACCAGTTGTGATGAAACCGCGGTTGCCGTTGTGCGGGATGATGGTGAAATACTCTCCAACATTATTTTCTCGCAAATAGAACTGCATCAACCTTACGGCGGCGTAGTACCAGAAATAGCCGCCCGGAGCCACCTGAGCCATATTCATAACGTGTATAATATGGCACTTGATGAGGCAAAACTTACGCTTGATGATATAAATATAATCGGCGCAACAGCAGGGCCCGGGCTTATCGGTGGCCTGATTGTGGGCTTGATGTTCGGCAAAGGGCTGGCTGCATCAAGTAATAAGCCATTTATTGCAGTGAATCATCTGGAGGGGCACGCGCTTACCGTCCGCCTGACTCATAAAATAAAGTTTCCCTATCTGCTTTTACTGGCATCCGGCGGGCATTGCCAGTTTCTGCTGGTGAAAAACACTGGCGACTATTTGCGGCTAGGCGCAACGCAGGATGATGCTATGGGTGAAGCCTTCGATAAAGTAGCGAAAATGCTGGGTCTTGGCTATCCCGGCGGGCCAGCAGTTGAGAAAGCCGCCGCCAACGGTGATTCTCTACGTTATCCCATGCCCCTGCCAATGCTTGGCCGTGTGGGGTGTGATTTTTCCTTCTCCGGCCTTAAAACCGCCGTCCGCCGCCTGGTGGAATCATATGAACAAAGTGAATTGGAAAAAGTAACGCCTGACATCTGCGCGTCCTTCCAGCATACAGTCTGCCGCATTGTGCGGGATCGCGCAGTTAATGCCATTGCCATGGCGCGGGAAATAATGCCCGTCGAAACCCTGGTAATAGCTGGGGGAGTTGCCGCGAATATCAGCATACGTACAGAACTGGAAGAAATTGCGCACATCAGTGGTATAGAAGCTGTAGCTCCCCCGCTTAAGCTATGCACCGATAACGCCGCGATGATTGCCTGGGCTGCAATTGAGAACTTTAAATGCTACGGCTCCAGCCCCATCACCGCAGTTCCTAAAGCCAGGTGGCCTTTGTAAGAGGCTGCTTGTTTATACCTATCTATACCCGGGTTATGGATAAAAGAGCTATAAGTTATTGAGATTCTTTCACTCTCCCCTTGGGGGAGAGTCCAAGAGGCAAGGCCATAGGCCAAAGCCGATTGGGTGAGGGGTTGCGCGCTGTACAATAAATTCCCCCTCACCGCATCGATCTTCGCCTCTATGAGGCTTGCTCTCTGCGACTCTCCCCCAAGGGGAGAATGAAGGAATTACAGCACCTTAATCAAGCCTTATCCATTATTCGGGTTATATATGCACCGCTCTGCCATCCACGGCCAGGGCGGCTTCTTTCACTGCTTCCTGAAGCGTTGGGTGGGGGTGGCAGGTGCGGGCTATATCCTCAGCGGATGCGCCGAATTCAATCGCCATCACCGCTTCCTGAATCATTGTTCCGGCATCCGGCCCTATGATATGCACACCTAGCACTTTATCACTTCTGGAATCGCTGAGTATTTTCACAAAACCATCCACACGCCCGGTGGCACGGCCACGGCTGTTTGCCATGAATGGGAATTTACCAACCTTGTACTGCACTCCAACCGCTTTTAATGCTTCCTCGGTTTTGCCGACGCTGGCTACTTCCGGGTCAGTATAGATAACTCCCGGTATAGCGTCATAGTTTACATGCCCGGCTTGCCCTGCGATTATTTCAGCCGCCATTATGCCTTCCTCCTCAGCCTTATGCGCCAGCATAGCACCCAAGGTTACGTCACCTATTGCATATATATTAGCAACATTGGTGCGCAGGTGCTTATCGGTTTTTATGAAACCGCGCTCATTAATCTCCACCCCTGCCTTGTTTAAATCCAGCCCTTCAGTGTAGGGCTTGCGGCCTGTGGATACCAACACCGCGTCAGCTTCTATACTTTCCTGCGCTCCGCCGTTGGCTGGTTCCATTGTCACCAGAACTTTTTCCCCTTTAAGCTCGGTTTTCGCCTTCTGTCCAAGCTTGAATGTAAAGCCCTGCTTTTCAAGTATACGCTGGAACTGCTTGCTTACTTCACCATCTTCCGCCGGGATTATGCGATCCAGATATTCCACCACCGTCACGCGGCTGCCAAGCCTGCGCCATACCGACCCTAGCTCCAGCCCGATCACACCGCCGCCGATAACCACCAGGTGCTCAGGCACTCTATCAAACATCAATGCCCCGGTGGAGGATACTATTTTCTTCTCGTCAATAGTTATGCCGGGCGGTGTTGCTACATCTGACCCGGTGGCGATTATGAAATTCCTGGCACTGATAACCTGTTCCCCGCCATCCTTCAGCTTTACGGATATTTGCTTATGGGAAGTAAAGGCCGCCCTGCCGATAATATACGTCACCTTATTCTTCTTGAACAAGCCTTCGATGCCTTTGGTTAAATCCTCTACTACTTTTGCTTTACG
>CAYTOJ010000008.1:0-26954 GCA_964439415.1 uncultured Rickettsiales bacterium | reverse complement strand
GCCGTCTTCGCCTTCGTCGCACTAATACTCAGAAGATCGTGAACAGGTTCTAAGAAGAAACTAATACCTTCGGCTCTCTTGAGGCCAGTTCAGCTATCGCATCATCGTCCAGGTATTGTTCTTCTGTGCTCATATGCTAAAAATATCCACAAGCGTATTTTTGCTTTTATGTGTTAAGCATTATAGCTCTGAAATGGGAAGTTTTCATTTCAGGGTGCATTCTATTTTTGCACTGTGGCTATGCAGTTTGGCGTTTCCCGGATAATAACTTTATGATATTCCACACTAAATTCCTGGAAAATCTCCGGGATGATGCGATCAAACAGGAATAAAGCCATATTCTCAGCGGTGGGGTTATAGGGCAGGTAAAACACTCTCTGGCCTGTGACTTTACTTATCTGCTGGCCTAGTTCAATGTCCTGCTCTGATAAAATAGTGTTATGATCCCAGTTATCGTCTATCCATTGTTTAAGCTTGTCCTTAATCAGGCCAAAATCCAGCACCCGGCCAAGCTTATCGAGCGTGACGGCGGCAAATTCCACCTCCAGCACATATCTATGACCATGCAGGTATTTGCACTTGTTTTCATGGCCGATTACGCGGTGCGCTGCATCAAACTCTAGCTTTCGCGTACAGGTTATCAGTGGGTTATCCCCACCAGGCGCATTTTTTGCAATTCCATCATGCTTTATATTCATACCGTAACATTACTTTCACATCAGTTTAGTATTCTCAGTATGTAAGATACTATAGTGGGTTGTAGAGCAAAGGGGAAAATTGTACCAACCGCAAACATCAGTTTTATCTAAGGAATCACAGGACTCCCTGCCTAAGCGCATGTGGGAGAGGGGGGATGATAAACGCTTTGTATCGATGGCTGCGACCAGAGCAACGGTTTTTCCGTGGTTTTATACTCTTGGTGATATGGCACTAAGGGGAGCAGTAGATGAGTTAAACCAAAGAAGCAGTGTTCCGCCAGAGCGTTTAAAAGAGCTTAAAGATAAAGCTCCGGCCTGGGCAAAGTGGCTCAATAATAACCTGATTCCATTGGCGAATCGTTTTGATAATGCAGTACAAAATAATGTTCCGGGAATATTTGAGGCTTTGCTTGGCTCATTATTTGGCAAAGATAAAGCCAGGGACTGGGGGCGGCAGTTTGCGGATGACCTAACCAAATACGACCCTGACAAAAACGGCAGAACTAAAGGTACTGGTGCACAGTTTTTAGATACCTTTATACCATTCTTTTTTGGTTCAATGGCTGATAATACTGCCAGAACAATAATTAATTATCTTGATTTCAGTGAACCGCATAAATTTCTGCGTAATGACGGAACGCTTGACCCGAAACTCCTGATTCGTGATTTTGCGCAGCAGTGTTTCCGTAACGTAGTGCGCAACTCAATGGAGGATGCCGTAGGCTCCAGCCTGCCTTATTTGTACATCAAGGAGAAATGGCGCAAAGCCCTGGGTGGTTCATTTGAGGGGCAGGTGGCACACCTCGCGAAGCATCTGGAAAAATTGCCAGCTAACAACAGAGAGAACTTAAGCAGCAATATCAACCAACTACTTAAACTGCCTGAGAAAGACCAATTTACGGGCGAGAGCCTGGTAGTGGAAAAATACAGGTTGTCTCAGGTATTACGTGATAACGGCGTGAATTCGCTGGATAAGTTCCTGGGTGATCTCAAAGCCCATATGGGAGAGGCATATCCACTAACTAATTATAAAGTTAAGCAAGGCGGCCTATTCCAGAAGGAATTATTTTACACTGAGCAGGATGGCAAGAAAGTTGAAAGCATCAAGCTAGGCCAGTACGCTGCTTTCTGGCAGGTGAATTTTTATGTGTATAACGCCCTCACTTATTTCTGGCGTGAAGGCATATACAAAAACTGGATTCAGCCGGTGGAGAAATGGATCGGCGGCGTGAAGGATGAATGGCACGGCGATGATAGAACCATCGGCCAGCGCATCAAGGAAACCTTCAAGGCCAGCATCAGGGGTTTTGCAGTGCAGTTCGCACCGATGATGATGGCTATACCATTTTTCTCCGTACCTGGATATTTCGGCTACTCCAAAGGCAACCGGGTGGACTATGCCAAGGTTCTAGCTGGGAAAGATATGGGCGAGGTTGAGCGGATCGCCAATAAATACCTCGGCCAGTTGCCGCATAACCTGGGTGAATCTCTGAATGATACATTGCTTTCTGAAAAAACTCCGCGTGAGGGTTTTTTAAAGAACTGGCTGATAGCTGCGGAAAGATACTCCCCATACTTTGCCATGAAGCAATACTGGGCTTCCAAATTCAACACTCTGGCTTCAGAATCAGCGTGGGACAAGGTACTGTTCAGCTTTAACTGGAAACAGATAAAATCCGGTCTGGCCGAGCTTAAAAATATTTATACCTTTAACCGTGAGGCTGAAATCCTCCGTCGCGCACTGGAGAAAAACGGTATTGATACCGGCCTGACCGAGCAGGAAAAACAAATGGCGGAGGCTTTGAATAATGCACCAGATGCGCATGACAAGTTATTTGGCGATATGATTAAAGCCGCGCAGGAGAGGGAATTAAAACGCGGCAGTGACCTGTTCATGGAAGCCGGGAATGCTGCAAAAAAGCGTAAAGAACAACAGCCTGCTGAAATGGCATTACATAACCTTGAGGCGATGAATCAGGGCATGGCGGCAATTGCTCCCGCCTGAAATAGTGGTGTTTATCAAAAGATTCACAAAAATCATCTTTACATATTATTAATATATTTATAATGCGCCTTCATTATAGTTTCAAAAAAAAGGCGTAGTATCGCCTTTAAATAAAGCGTCAGGGGATTTTGTGCCGTTACAGGGAATAGGGAGCGAGGAGAAATTCCGTAAAATCATCAAGCTTTATGATGTAGCGGAAGAACTGTTGCAGACAGTTGAGCAGCAGAGTGAAGTAGATCCGGAAATTCAGCTGAACCTGGTGGAGCCGATGGTGGAGGCGGTTGAAGAATCAGCGGATGCCCTTTCAGAAGAGTATTCCTGTCTGGCGGAAGGTGATTCAGGAGTCACCAAAATAAATAAAAAACGGGTTGAAAACAACCTCCGTAAAATATTCGGTGCTATAAATCAGTACAAGGAAAACGTAAAACAACAAACTGCCCAAGTAGCAGCATCAGTAAAGAAACTGACTGATGAAGTAGTGGCACGGCTACGCACCGCGCTGGAGGATGTAGTGGCGATATTTTTAGAGGCTGTGCACATAAGCCTGGATCTGATAATGCAGAAACAAGAAATTGAAGAGATGAAAAAACGCAACCTCCGCCTCGCTACACTCATGCACCAGAACTCCCTGGCGGTGGAGTAGGGGGAGCGCCTAGTCTGATTCTCGCGAACATTTACTGACGTTTGGTTCCATATTCGCCGCCTTCCAGCCAGGAACGGTGCATTATAGGTTTGCCGAAGTAGAAGCCCTGCAGGTGGGTGACGCCCATTTCCATTAAAAGCTTGGCGGCCTCGCCATTTTCCACGCATTCCGCGATAGTATCCAGGCCATAGGAATTAGTGTAATCCAGCAATGTGCGCACGAAGTAGCGGTTATCGCTATTATCGGCAAGGTCACGTATGAACGTGCCGTCTATCTTCACCATATCAACCGATAGTGCTTTAAGCTGCCGGAAAGATGTATAACCCGCGCCAAAATCATCCAGCGCCACGCGGCATCCTAGATTCTGCGCCTTGGCGGTAAAAAGCGCGGTATCCCTTAAATCACGGTTGGCCGCCGTTTCAGTTATTTCAATAATCATCCGGCTTGCCACTTCAGGCCGATTTTTAAGCAGGTGGCTTAGTTTATCCAGCCATAAATGGTCAGAAGTCGTAAGGCTGGATACATTAAATGCCAGTGTCAGATTGGGCGCAAGCTCAAGCTCATGGATCACCATGTCAAGGGTCAGTTCATCAATCATGAAGATCATGCCCATGCGCTCTGCTACGGGAATCAACATTCCGGCTGAACCGGGGCGGCCATCCTCCCCGATCAGGCGCAGGAGTGCTTCAAAATGCTCAACATGGCCGGTTTTACAGCTTACTATCGGCTGGAATGCCATCCGCACACGTTTGCCCTGTATCGCCTTGGATATATACTGGGCGAATTTCATATGCTGCATGGATTTAAACACCGAGCTTTCATTGCGCGCATAAGCAGCAAAGTGCATACTGTTGCGGTTGTGCAGGGCTATCAGGGCTTTATCTATAGCCTCTTCCGGGCTGGTGGCATGGGAAGGAAAATCCACACCGCCAATGCTGGTTATAAGGTGCGCAGGCAGATTTTCCCGCCCGCTTAAGGTCTGGGCGATTCTGTTGACTTCATAAGCGATTGCTGCGGTATCATCGCCGCTTTTACCCATTATAATAAAGCCGTACTGATCCCTTTGAATCTGGAACAGTTGATAATTCCAGCCGCTGAAATAGCTTCTTAAATCTCCCACAAAACGGTCAATCACGCCATCCGCGTGGGCGGAACCTAAAACCTCCAGAATCATAGGCAGGTTTTCTATCTCAATTAATAATAAGCTGCCATTGGTTGAGGACTGCTGACAATCAGTAATGCTTTCACCCAAAGCTGTTATGAAATGAGGTGGATATGTAGCAACGCTGTTATAACCTGATGGTTCACTTCCTGTAAGAACAAGCCTGTTTGTAAATGAGTTGGTAATAAATTATCTCATTTGAATGGGTTAGCTTAGTGCCTGTGACGATTTATGTTTTGAGTGTATTTTTAGATGATTTTTAGACTTGTTTTAGGAGGAAAATGTAACTCGTATTGGTGATACGGGTAAATTTTCCGACAACAAACAAGGCAAATAGCATCAAAAAGACACCAAAAGGATAATTCGTCACAGGCTCTTAGAATGCATATTAATTATCTATCAACATAGTAAAGATTTGCTAAACATCCCTTAGGATAATTTACTAAATTTTTGCAACTGAGCAGTAAACAAAAATGCCCAGACAATGGTTAGATTGCCTGGGCATTAAGTAATTATATATTAGGAAATTGATTATGCGGCTTTTCTGGAGAGTATCTTAACCAGTTTCTCGCCGGCTTTTTCCATATCCATCTGCTCAACTACGGAAATTTCACGAGCCAGACGGCTGAATGCATTTTCATAAATCACCCTTTCGCTGTATGAGCGCTCAGGATGATCCACATTACGGTGCAAATCCCTGACTACTTCAGCCAGATATACTATACTGCCGGAATTGATTTTGCTTTCATACTCCTGAGCGCGTTTGCTCCACATGCCCTTGGCAATCTTGGCTTTCTGCTTGAGAGTGGTCACAGCTTCCTCAATCTCGGACTTGGTGCTGAGTGCTCGCAGGCCAGTGATTTTAGCGCGGCTGACTGGTACGCGCAAAGTCATTTTATCTTTCTCAAAAGCAATTACATAAAGCTTAAGCTCGCAACCGCCTATGGTCTGCTTCTCAATGCCTGTAATAAGGCCAACACCATGGGTTGGGTAAACCACATATGACCCGGCCAGGAATTCATCGACAGATTTGGCTGTTTTAGCCACAGCCAGCTTATACTTATTCTCAGGTTTGGAATTAATCACCATGAGTTTAGGTTGCGCCTTGTTTTGTGTCACAGCCGCATTAGTTGCTGCAGCAGAGTTATTTACAACACGCAGAGGAGTTTTTTCGATATCTTTTTTTACAGATTTGGTATTTTTGCTGGATTGTTTGGAAATATTCATTTTATTTGCAGCTAATGCTGTAGCCATAAAAATTGCCCCGTTGGTATTCATTGATTAAAAATGAAAAGTCAAACCTACAAAATATGCCTTATTTACAAGGCTTGCGCAAAGTATCATAAAAAACGCATAAAATAAACGGAAAATTTAAATTAAATTTTTATCAAAATGTAGCCTCCTCAACATAAAGGGTGATGACGTAGCGAATTACTCCACGCGCTCTAAGAGGTTGTAACGATTTATGATTTTGAAATGTGAAGCATTAATAGCGGTGGGATGGGGTGAGTTTAAAACCCGTAGCCTCCGGAAGATTGTGCATGATATTCATGTTCTGCACCGCCTGGCCGGATGCACCTTTAATCAGGTTATCTATCACTGATACTATTACCGCCTCTCCCTTTCTGCGGCCTTCAAAAACGTTTATTGCGCAAAAATTAGTTCCCGCTACCAGCGCGGTGGATGGGTAAGCTCCATCCGGCAGTATTTTTACAAATGCCTCTCCCGCATATTGCCGCTCAAGTACCCCTCTTAAATCCGTTAATGCTACGCCCGGCTGGAGGCGTACATATATGGTGGAGAGTATGCCGCGCTGCATGGCAACCAGATGCGGCGAGAAGGTAACCTGTACCGCAGTACCGGCGGCTTTGCTGAGTTCCTGCTCAATCTCCGGCATATGGCGGTGTCTGGGTATCCCGTAAACGGAAAAAGTCTCGTTCACTTCGCAATACAGCAGGTTTTCTTTTAAAGTGCGCCCAGCACCTGAAGTGCCTGATTTAGCATCAATTATAATTCCATCCAACTGGATCGCTTTATCCCGCAATAGCGGCCAGAGCGGCAGTATGGCTGATGTTGGATAACATCCCGGATTTGCGATCAACCTGGCTTTTCTTATCTGCTCCCGCGCCAGTTCCGCTATGCCGTAAACCGCCTTTTTCTGTAGCTCAGGCGCACAGTGCTCATGCCCGTACCATTCATTGTAGCTTTTAATATCATTCAGTCTGTAATCAGCGGATAAATCTATGACTTTTAAATGCTCCGGCAGTCCTTTCACCACAGCCTGGCTGACTGCGTGTGGCAGGCAGCAGAACACCAAGTCTACACTGTTATAATCAATATCATTAGCGGCTACAAACTTTGGCAGGTCAAAGCAGGTCAGGCTTTTGTGCACCTCGCCTATGTTTTTTCCTGCGTTTTTATCAGCCGATATATAAGCTATTTTTGCATGTGGGTGATTCAGAATAATTTTGATTAAGTCCAGCCCCGTATAACCGCTGCCACCCAGTATTGCTGTGTTTATGGTCATGATAAGTTGGCATTATGTGAGAAATTAGTTGGTTTGTCAGGTGCGAGAAAATCTTTGTCGATAACATGACTACCTATCGCATCCCCCACCGCCTGCGGGCGGGGACTGAGGGGGGGGAATGGGTTGGTGCTATGGAAAGAAAAAAGGTTCCCCCCCCTAGCCCCCTTTGCCTGCGGTGGGGGAAGCCGATAGTTCATACCAACACCTAGGGGCTTACCTTCCTTGTACACTTGGCTACGGCTAAAAACGCTTTCAGCATTTTCTACACGCCTTCGCTTTGCGATGCTCACTCCGCGCATTTTGCTCACCGCAGCGAGTTTTGCAAGAAGTCTATTTATACTCATGATTCCATAGCCTTTAATAATGGATTCACATACAGCGTAAAACCGGTGGCGGGAACCTGCTTATCATGCCAGTCCAGATTATACCTGCCGCCGCTGCCGATTTCACCGCTTAAGTTCCTTATATATATACCGTAGGCGATACCCGTATGGTAAGCAAAGCCATGGTTTTCAGTTACATCCAGGCTCAGGTTTAAATCCGGATGCATTTTTTGCAGTGCTATATACGTCTGCTCTAAGGTGCGTAAATTATCTCTCTCCTGTACCGGCAGCGGCAAAGCTTGCAGCCTTTGCAGGGCATATGGCAGTGGGCCGGCTGATTCTAGTAGTGCCAGCAGAATATCCCGGCAGTTCAGATTTTGTCGGGAGATAAAGCCATAATCCTTACATGAAAGCGCTTCCAGGGTAATCTCTACTATTTTCTCATCTACGCCAGCCAGAATTTTTCTGGGCAGGCTTGGCAGGTTAAGGTCAATAGTTATATCCTTAAATCCGGCGGCTTTAAGTGACTGCGCCGCCAGTGCTATTGTCTCGCAATCCGCCCGATAATCATAAGCGCCCAATAGCTCCACCCCGGCCTGGGTAAGCTGGCGCGCACCAAAAGCACCTTCACCACGTACCCGCAGAACTTCACCGTGATAGCATAATTTTAAGGGGAGATTATCACCAATCAGCCTGGCATTTACCATGCGGCTAATCTGCAGGGTAATATCGGGCCGTACCGCCATTATTTTCTGTGTCAGTGGATCCAACACACGAAAAGCCCGGCGGCTCATTGCGTCATCCTGCCCTTCCAGCAGGCTGTCCTCAAACTCCATAAGCGGTGGCTCAACTTCCAGGTAGCCTGCATTCGCGTAGGTGTCCAGCAGGCTGTTCACCACCCTGCGCCTGGTTGCCGCATGGGGCGGAATTAAATCATAAAATCCGGAGGGTAAAAGCTTCGCTACCATAAATCATTATATTATGTATCGCCTGTATAATACAGGTCTGACCATTTTAGGAAGCGTTTTAATCCCTCATCCAGTGGCACGGCTGGCTGGTAATCAACATGCGCCGATGCTTTGGATATATCCGGGCAGCGGCGTAGCGGCTCATCTGCCGGGTAGCTCTCAGGGTAAGGCGTGACGGAATGAGCAATCGGCCTGCCTAGTACCCCTTCAATGCTTTTCACCAGATCATTTACGGAGATTTCAGGATTCGGGTTGCCGATATTATAAGCCTCCCCGGCCTGACCACGGGCAATTACGCGCAGGAAGCCATTTACCGCATCCGCTACATAGCAATAGGTTCTGGTTTGCCTGCCATCCCCATAAATCTGGATTGGTTGCTGCGCCTTAATACGGTTGGCGAAATTTGGCAATACGCGGTAATCCTTCTCCCGCATTCCGGGGCCATAGACGTTGAATGGCCGGATTGTATTGGTATGTACGCCAAAATTCCCGGCATATATATAACATAGAGTTTCGGCGGCGCGTTTGCTTTCATCATAACAGGCGCGTGGCCCCTGGCAGGATACATGACCACGGTAACTCTCAGGCGTTGGCACATACTGTGGCGCAGGGTCGCCATAAATTTCGCTGGAGGAAAAGAAAGTAAACCGTGATCCCTTCTCCCGCGCAATCTCCAGAAAATTGCGGGTTCCATTTATGGCCACATCGAAGGTTTCCAGTGGGTGTTTGCGATAATAAAACGGGCTGGCAATGCCGGATGCATGAACGATATAATCAATCGCCCCAGCGACTTTAACTTTTTCTATAATGTCATGGCGGAAGAAGCTTAAAGTGTCGCTCTCCTCAAACTGCCAGTCCTCCGACAGGCCGGTGATGAAAATATCCATCGCCAGCACTTTGCAGGGCTTGTCTAGAACATTGCGATTTAAGTAGTCAAGCACCGCCACGAAATACTTGCCCAGAAAACCACCCGCGCCGGATATAAGCACGGTTTTACCAGCAAAATCATGGGCTACTTCACCTAATAGATCAGCTATATCAGCAATATCACTCTCCAGAAAATTCCTGCCCCCGGCTATACCCGACTGAGTTGCCGCCTTTTGCAATGGTGACGCTTTCATACTACCCCTTAATTTTTATTTGTTTCGGGGAGTTTATGCGCACAATTGTTAATAAATCGTAACCGTGGGACGGATTTGGATATACAGTGCGTACACTTAAGGCTTGTTATTATAAATCTGGTATGCACGTTATTCCTTAAATATAGAGATATACTCCTCGCGTTTTAAGTGTGACATTTTCTTGCGACCGAAGGGAGAGCGCCGGCGCTGCGGGGGAAGCGCGACAGCGCGGGGGCGGCAGCCCCTTATATACAAAAGAATATACCCCTGAAATGACATCATTAAACCACACTCTTCAGACGATAGGGGTATATATGAAAGAAAAACGCCTCACAGTACGCGATATAATGAGCCGGAAAGGCCAGCAGCCTATTGTTATGCTGACTGCTTATACAGCGCCCATGGCATATATTGTCGATAAATACGCTGATATTATCCTGGTTGGGGATTCCCTTGGAATGGTGATTTATGGCCTGGATAGCACCATAGGCGTCACATTGGAGATGATGATAGAGCATACGAAAGCCGTGATGCGCGTATCACAAAAAGCACTGGTGGTGGTTGACATGCCTTTTGGCACTTATCAGGAATCTCCAGCCCAAGCCTACCATAATTGTGCGAGAGTGCTGATTGAGACTGGAGCCGCAGCGGTAAAACTGGAAGGCGGCGCAGAGATGGCAGAAACAACGCAGTTTTTAGCCCAGCGCGGCATACCCGTAATGGCACATATTGGCCTTATGCCTCAGCATGTTAATTCCATTGGCGGCTACCGCTACCAGGGGCGGACAGAGTCGGAGTCAGGCAGAATAATGCAGGATGCCGCCGCGCATGAATCAGCAGGCGCTTTTTCACTTCTGCTGGAGGCTTTGAAAACTGATGTCTCCAACGCTGTTATTACCAGCTCACGCATACCATGTATCGGCATCGGCGCTTCACCTGATTGTGATGGCCAGGTGCTGGTGATTGACGATATACTGGGGCTAACCCAATCCCCCGCCAGATTTGTCAAGAAATATGCCAATCTTTATGAATTGGTTGAAAAGGCAGTAGCTGATTATGCCGGGGAAGTGCGCAGCAGAAAATTCCCCACCCCGGAACATTGTTATTAAGTAATAATTCTAATTGTTAATTCTTTATTGCGCCGCACAAGTTGCCACAAATTAATATATGAGCTTTTTGCGCAACATATAACTGATTTATAGCGCAAATCCTGTGGATTAATATCTTTTAATGTAGACTAGTAATATAAACTTATTAACAATTTAGTGGTGTTTATTATTAATTTATTATATTGATTAAACTATTAACGCTGGGTTGATTAATCGCATTCAGCCCGTCATTAAGGAGAGTTACATGAGAGTTCTGCTTGTTGAAGACGATCCGTCCACTGCCAAAGCGATTGAGCTTTCGCTTGCGTCGGAGGGTATCATTTGCGATACCACGTCCTTAGGGGAAGAAGGCCTGGAAATAGGCAAAATCTACGACTATGATATTATAATTCTTGATTTAATGCTGCCTGATATTGATGGATATGAGGTGCTGCGCAGGTTGCGTGCGGCAAAAGTTAAAACCCCGATACTTATTCTCTCCGGTCTAGCAGGGCCAGATCAGAAGATTAAGGGTCTGGGTTACGGCGCTGATGATTTCCTTACCAAACCATTTAATAAAGGTGAGTTAATAGCGCGCATTCAAGCAATTGTCCGTCGTTCCAAGGGTCATGCTGAATCTATTATCCGTACCGGGAAACTTTCAGTTAACCTGGATACCCGCACGGTGGAGATTGATGGTAAAACCATCCACCTTACCAGTAAGGAATATGCGATACTTGAGCTTTTATCGCTCCGTAAGGGCACAACTCTGACTAAGGAGATGTTCCTTAACCATTTATATGGCGGCATTGATGAGCCTGAGCTTAAGATAATTGACGTGTTCATCTGCAAACTGCGTAAAAAACTGCAACAGGCTGCCGGTGGTGAGAACTATATTGAAACGGTCTGGGGGCGCGGCTACGTGCTTAAAGATCAACCAGTACCACTGGACGATAAAGAAAAAGAAATGGTTGAAGCCTGATAAATTAATATCTGTAGTTGTTTATATGGGTAGAGTTTGCGCTCTACCCTTTTTTTTACACATGATCGCTTGACGGTGAGCAAAGAAGCTTAATTTTGGCAACTTATACAGTAAAATGTGGAGCGCCCGCCCATGCGCATCATCATAATGTCTGCTCCACAAGTCCGGCAGGGTTTGCCGCCACGGCCATATACAGCGAAGTTATGCTGGAAATATCCGGTTTCACCATTGGCATTTGCATAGTCCCTCAGCGTGGATCCGCCTGATTCTATGGCCTCCCGCAGCACATCCCTTACAGCCTTTAATATTTTTTCTGACTCAGAGCCATCTATGGAGTTTGCAGGGCGACTGGGGTGTATGCGGCAGCGGTACAAAGCCTCACTGGCGTATATATTACCCACACCCACCACCATAGCCTGATCCATCAATGCTACTTTAACCGCAGTTTTCCTTTTCTTTAACTCCGTATGGAGTACTGCCGCAGTGAATTTCTTGTCAAAAGGCTCCAGGCCGAGATTACTAAACGCCGCATCCGCCAGCATTTCCTGCTCGCTGTTAAAAAGCGCCACCATGCCGAACCGCCTGGGATCATTCAGTGCCAGCTCTATCCCATTATTCAGCGTTAATATAACATGGTCATGCTTACTGCTTACAGCCTCCGGACTTCGTAGCAGAAGCTTCCCGCTCATACCTAAATGGAATATCAGTATCGGACTGCCATTATTCAAGTGCACTATCACATACTTGGCTCTTCTACTGATAGAGGTGATTTTCTTGCCAACTATTCTTTCCGCAAAACTATCAGGATAATCTCTACGCAGGCGCAAATTACTCAGCCGCACGCCGGTAATCTCAGCACCTGCTGCGCTTAAAGCAAGCCCCCTGCAAATAGTCTCCACCTCTGGCAATTCAGGCATCAGTACTCTCTATTCTTATTGATGCGCTTCCCCTTAACACAAAAATAACATTCCAGCACATTAACTGAAGTACTTTTCCCTTATTTTCATTGGAGTAAGGCACTCATGAAAAAATACAGTTAATCATAATTAACTAAAATTAAAGTAAATTCCTGTTATTATTTAGGCTTGGGCGAGGTCTGATATAAAAAAGGAATGCAAGATGTTTTATAGAAACATATTTTTGAGTTTAGCAACTTGCCTGGCGATTATACCGCAAAGCTTAGCCGCAAGTGAGATGCGCTACCAGCCGACACATCCGGCATTTGGTGGCAGCCCGTTCAACGGCAGTACATTAATGAGTGAAGCCCAGGCACAGCGTGGTTTTAAAGCTCCAACACCGCCTACAAATACTTCAGCGGATTTTGCCCGTTCAATCACTAACAGCATTTTAAGCCGGGTATCATCCCGCATTGCTGACGCAATATATGGCGAGAATGCGAGAGAATCAGGCAGCTTTGATTTAGGGGAATCTAAAATAGATTTCCAGCGCCGTGGTGCTACAGTTGTTGTGACTATATTGGATAAAACCACTGGCGGCAGCACCACAGTTGAAGTTCCAGCGGGGACTTTCTGATGAGGATTTCAGCGCATATAATAGCGCATAGTTTCCTTGCGCTGTCATTATGCTCCTGCGGTGATTTGAGCCGTATGGCGAGCGCAAAGATTTCCGAGGAGCCGGTTATATCCAAGGTTACAAACTCACAGATGGCACTGCAAAGCCTGCCGCCGCCTGCTGAGAAAGTAGCCGTAACAATTTACAATTTCAGCGATCAGACCGGGCAGAACAAACCTTCAGCCGATAATTTCCCTGAGTATTCAAAAGCGGTGACGCAAGGCGCGCTGCTTATTCTCACCAAAGCTCTGCTTGACACATCGAAGCAGTCGTTCTTCACGGTGATTGAGCGGCAGGGGCTGAACAATCTGATTCAGGAACGTAACATAATCCGCATGATGCGGGATAAATATCAGCCGGATGGTAATAACGATGTCGGCCCCCTGCTTTACGCCGGAATCATGCTGGAAGGCGGCATAGTGGCGTATGACAGCAACCTGCTTACAGGCGGGGCAGGGGCGCGGTATCTTGGCATCGGCGGTGATACCAAATACAGGTGCGATGCTGTAACAGTATCGCTACGCATGATCAGCACAAAAACAGGCGAGATACTGGCGGCGGTATCAACTGAGAAAAGCATATGTTCCTACGCAGTAAATGCCGGAATTTATAAATACGTGGCTTATGATAAAATATTTGACGGTGAAACCGGCTTCACCGTGAACGAACCGCCGCAAATGGCAGTCCGCCAGGCGATAGAACTGGCCGTGTATGCATTGGTTATGGAAGGCATTGAAAAAGGATTCTGGAACCTGCAGAATTATGGCGCGCAAACCACTTTGTTATCCGATTACCTGAGAAAGCGGGACGGTGTGAATGCAACACTTCAAACCGCCATTCCAAGCCAGGGTATGCGTTTCTCCCCGGCGCAGAATCCAGGCGGGCAGACGGTTATGCCGGGCGCACCAATCCCGGTTGCTCCGCAAGCACAGCCTTACCAGTCCAGCCAGGAAAGCAGCGGATTTTTCGGCTCATTCTTCTCGAAAAAACCTGAAATGATTCAGGAACCACGCCGCCGCCCACCTGATAATCCTGCCTAAATCTCGTAAATATTCAACTCGTGCCCGTGTTTTCTCAGCCATGCGCGAGCCAGTTTTACATCAGGGCATAGCTGACTAGTGAGATTCCAGAATGCGCGGTTGTGCCCTTTTTCAATCAGGTGTGCCACCTCGTGCGCTACTATGTAATCCAGAATCCATAAAGGGGCAAAAACCAGTTGAAATGCGAATGTCAGTGCGCCTGATGGTGAACAGCTACCCCAGTAGCCTTTTACATCCCGCACTATGATACGGCTGAAACTTTTGTTTAAATGGGCTGCTTTAACCAGGGCAATCTCCCTGGCTTGCTGCTGCAACTGCATCGCCAGGAATTCTTTAAGCTTTATGGCATGATTACCTGGCCTGGCATGAACTACGATTTCGCCTTCATTCTGATATGTAATACCAGCGGAGGAGGCTAACCTGACACTGTAGATATTTCCCAGAACTGATATTTCCATACCATCCCTAACAGACTCGCGCAGTTTTTTACGGGGCATGTTGGCATTAATCCATGGCAGGCTGCGCTGCAGAAATTCCCGCGCATGTGTTAATGTGACTTTCTGGGGGATTACCAGTTCAATTTCCTGCGCCGGGGTGAGCCTTACAATCAGCCGCCTGGCGCGTTTACTGCGCCGGTATGGTATACTCAAACACCCGCCCGCGCCCTCTACCTCCATCACTCCGGTATTGTTCAGCATTTAATAAGATTTGTGGGAGGTGTAGAAGCGGAAGACATCCTCCAGGTCGGCCTGCTCTATCTGCAAATCCTGAATCCTGATGCCGGACTGTATTATAGCTTGCAGAACGTCACCAATGCAGTGTTTTGCGCCGTCGTATTCCAAGTCCAGCATGTCGTTATCCGTTTTTACCAGCCCGATGGAGGAGAGAAAAGCGGGGATGGAGGATATACCATGCTCAGCTTTAACACGAATGCGTTTGAGTGATAATTTCTGAATCAGGTTATGTTTGCTGTCATTCGCCACTATCCGGCCATGATTGATTATGGCTATATGGTCGCACAGTTCCTGGGCTTCCTCCAGGTAGTGCGTGGTAAGCAGCACGGTTGCTCCCGCCTGGTTCAGGCTGCGCACATAATCCCACAACTGGGTACGCAGTTCAACATCCACCCCGGCGGTTGGCTCATCCAGCACTAAAACGGGGGGATTATGCACCAAAGCTTTACCCACCATCAGGCGGCGTTTCATACCACCTGAGAGGCGGCGGGAATGGGTATCCGCCTGCTCAGTCAGGTGCAGTGCTTTGATAATCTCATCCGTGCGGCGCTTATTTTTTGGCACGCCGTAATATCCGGCATGGAAATCCAGTGCTTCGCGCACGGTGAAGAAGGTATCCACCATAAGCTCCTGCGGCACAACGCCGATACTGCTTTTGGCCTGCCTGGGGTGGACATCAATATCATAGCCGTATATGCTAACATTACCGCCGGATTTTATGCATAAACCCGCCATGATGTTGATGGAGGTGGACTTGCCCGCCCCGTTTGGCCCCAGCAGCCCGTAAAATGAGCCTTTGGGAATGGCAAGGGAGATTCCCTGCAAAGCTTCCTTAGCTGCCTTGCCCTTCTTCGGCTGATAGGTCTTCTTTAAGTTATCAATCTTTACAGCGTATTCCATAAACTCACAGCTAGCATATTTTGCCCCAATCATATACTAACATCGCATTCAGAACGGAATAACTATGTGCAAAAATATTAGCAGGCCATTTGAGCCGCATAAGCGGGATGTAACTAAAGCCGTGCGGCTAAATGCCATTTAATCTTACCAGTAAATACCAGCCAGCGGGGGATCAGCCTAAGGCGATTGAGACTCTGGTAGAGGGGCTATCGCAGAGGCGGCGGGAGCAGGTACTGCTGGGCGTCACCGGTTCCGGCAAAACGTTCACCATGGCACAAGTTATACAGCGCACGCAGCGCCCGGCCATTATCATGGCGCATAACAAAACGCTGGCGGCGCAGCTTTATGCGGAAATGAAGGACTTTTTCCCTGAAAACGCCGTGGAATATTTTGTGTCCTACTACGATTATTACCAGCCTGAAGCCTATGTTCCCAGAACTGATACATATATTGAGAAAGATTCAGCCATTAATGAGCAGATAGACCGTATGCGCCACTCAGCCACGCGCAACCTGCTGGAACGGCGGGATGCAGTAGTGGTAGCATCCGTCTCCTGCATCTATGGTTTAGGTTCGCCGGAATTATACAGCGGCATGAAGGTGGTGGTGAAAAAAGGTGAGCAGATTGACCGTCAGTCATTTCTGAAAAGCCTGGTGGAGCTGCAGTATTCAAGGAATGATATAGATTTTCGCCGTGGCACATTCCGGGTGCGCGGGGATGCTATTGACGTTGTTCCATCCCACTTTGAGGATGCCGCCTGGCGAATCTCCCTGTTCGGGGATGAAATAGACGAACTGCTGGAGCTGGACCCCCTTACGGGTGAAATCACCGCTAATCTGGATACAGTAATCATCTACCCCAACAGCCACTACGTGACCCCTAAGCCCACTTTGCAGAAAGCGATAAAGCAGATTAAGGAGGATCTAAAAATCAGGCTGGCGGTTTTAGAGAGTGAAAACAAGCTGGTGGAGCGACAGCGCCTGGAGCAGCGCACGAATTTTGATATTGAAATGATGGTGGAGACTGGATCATGCAAGGGGATAGAAAACTACTCCCGCTATTTGTCCGGCCAGGCTCCTGGCCAGCCGCCACCCACACTGTTTCAGTACCTGCCGAAGGATGCGTTATTGTTCATGGATGAATCCCATGTGACCCTGCCGCAGATTGGTGCGATGTATAAGGGTGATAGATCGCGCAAAGTAAACCTGACTGAATACGGCTTCCGCCTGCCATCCTGCATGGATAACCGCCCCCTGAAGTTTGAGGAGTGGGACGCCATGCGCCCCGATACCATCTATGTATCCGCAACTCCCGGAAAGGAGGAGTTGCAAAGGGCAGGGGGGATAGTGGCTGAGCAGATAATCCGCCCGACCGGGCTGGTAGACCCGGTGTGCCATGTGCGGCCAGTGGTGGGGCAGGTGGATGACCTGATAAATGAATGTCATGAATGCAAAAAACAGGGCTACCGGGCATTAGTGACTACGCTCACCAAGCGCATGGCTGAGGATTTAACCGAATACCTCACGGAAGTTGGCCTTAAAGTGCGTTATCTCCATTCAGATATTGATACGATGGAGCGGGTGCAGATACTCCATGACCTGCGGGCGGGGATATTCGATGTGTTAGTGGGTATCAACCTGCTGAGGGAGGGGCTGGATATTCCCGAATGCGCACTAGTTGCTATACTGGACGCTGACAAGGAAGGCTTTCTGCGTTCAGAGACATCGCTAATCCAAACTATTGGTCGTGCTGCCCGCAATGTGGATGGTAAGGTGATTCTTTATGCTGATAAAATGACCGGCTCACTAGAGCGTGCGCTAAGCGAGACCACCCGCCGCCGTGACCTGCAACTGGCCTATAACGCAAAACACGGAATCACGCCGGAGACCATCAGAAAAGATATTACCAATATCATGGAAAGCGTTTTTGAGAGGGATCACCATAAAATAGATGTCCTGCCGATAATACCATCCGGCAAGCAACTGGAGCAGCGTATAGAAACCCTGCGCCGGAAAATGCTGGAGGCCGCCGCCGATATGGAATTTGAAAAAGCCGCAGAATACCGGGATGAACTGCGGAAACTGGAAATGGCGGAACTGAATGGTTAATATACCTATCGAACTTCAAGAGCGCGATAGCGGTATAGATTGCATTGTCTTCAGAATATCACATTGACGTTAACTTATCTTAATATTTTGGGTGTATCATGAAGAGATTATAAATAAGAAGTTAGAGATACAAATATGACCAACCTTTCATCCATAAGAATTATCAGTGTGTTACTGCTACTTGTGTTATCCTTGTCAGCTATAGCGCAGGTAAGTTCGTCAAGCATACTTCAGGATGCATTCAGTTACTATGAATTTAATGATAAAGGCGATAAAGTTCTGAATAAACTGAATAATCCAAAATACAACCTTAATATTGAGGATGTTTCAAAAGTAGAATGGCTGACTGGAGGAGGATTAAAAATAATATCCCCCACTCGCATAGGTTCGTTAGAAACGGGATCGGATTTTTCAGCTGCAGCCAAAAACGGTAATGCGGCTTCCATAGAGGTTTACTTTACACCTGAGAGTGCACTTAGCGAATCCGGAAGAATAGTCACCATTTCCAGCGATATTCATGACAGGAATCTAAGCATACGGCATGGATTATTTGGAACAGCCCCCACCCAATCCCACGATGTCATAGATGTTCGCCTGCGCGTAAAGCCAACGAGTGGTGGTAGTCAAATCGTTCAATTAACCAGCGATCGTGGAATACCACCTGTGGAAAAAACTCACCTGGTTATCACCGTTGGTAATGGAAGTATAAAAATGTACGTCAACGGAACTTTGCATAAAAGTGCAAATTTTGATGGAACTCTGAAGAACTGGAAATCACAAGGGATTTATCTGGGAGATGAGATAAGCGGAGGCACCAGAACCTGGCTCGGCACATATCATCACCTGTCGCTCCATGCAAAGGAACTAACTACGCAGGAAGTACAAACGCTTTATAATGAAGCCCGTAGTAGAACCTCAACCTCACCCTCATCTTCAACTTCGTCATCTTCGACCTCAACTTCAACCTCGTCCTCCGGAACGAGCGGACAATCCTCAGGCTCCGTTACAAGCGGGAGTACGCATACCGGGCATAATATAACCACCACAAGCAGCGGAGAATTTACTCAGGTAGATCCGACAACTAACACAGATAATATAGTGAACAGTTTTCTCAAGGAGCAGGTTAACGCTGGTTTTAACAAAATTGCAGCTGCGGGAACCTGGTGGGGGCCAACCTCTCTTTTCTTCGTCAATCAAATATGGGTGGTGGAACGCAATATCAAGGAGACGACATATGATACAGACACAGTGTTCAACGTTGATGTTACATGTTTATTGCCCACAAGCAGTAACGGACCTAACCAGAATACGCTGACTAATCTGCACGCCAGTTTTGAAGCTGGAGGTCCAGCTATTGAGCGAAATTTCCGCGTTTCTCACGGAAGGTTTGTAACCATGAGCGGCAAGGCTACAACAACCCGACTTGGTCATGGAGTGGCGCTTCGCACCAAATGCCATGCCAAGGAAGGTAAGGCCAATCTATTCGGAGACGGCACGCCGCTGGCTGGCAGGAGGATAGTGGCCGATATCAGTGCACTACACTATTTTCGCAGTCCAACAGCTATAACGGAACCAAACTTCAATAACGCTAATGCCCTTAAAAAAATGAATCCACTGCCTGATAATCGCACCATTACCGCCCTGGGATGGTATGAACAGGATTATGGTTATGTTTACTCGGTGCTTGAAAAAGCCAGAGATGCAAAAAAATCTTTTACCGCTTACGAACTGATTGGGGCAAATGTATCTGGTACGCTGGAGTTGGATGTATATCCGGTTCGTGGAGCTGGTGCTCAGGAGTCCGGGATACATCACCTCGAGCTTCGGGTGGAGAAGAATGACGAGGATTACACGGTTATGAGGCATTTTAGTGCAGATAGTGTCCTTACGAATATTCAGAATCAACGTAATACGCTAACGGTTGATACAACCAAGTTCGAAAACGGTCTGCACATAATCAGTATTCATGACCACATAATAGACCACCACAGTACAAACAACATGAGAGGCAAGCAATTTGCGGTAGAGCTTAAAATCCCGATGTTCTTTCAAAATTAGGTTATGTGGAATGAGTGAGTTGGTTGTGAATTAGTGGTTCGCAGGTTGAGTTTTACTGTGAGGTGATGTACTGCTCACACTTCAAGAGTGCGACAGGTATATATGCAGAGACACTAATATTTATAAAGCAACTGATTCAGGCCGTTCTGGAAGGTGACAGCACCTTTATATCCGGTAAGTTCCAGCGCGTTTGTGTATAGGGTATAGATTTCAGCTTTCAGCCGCTCTTCAAGTGGAGCGTGGCTTCGGATAATAACATTGATATGATTATTTTTGTTGATGCGGCCATCAAGCTGCATATCCCCTAAATGGCTTAAGTTGAGAAGGAAAATAAACCGCTGTTCATTATCATCATTGTTATCAGTGCTGGCATTTCCTTGATTGTCCTGCTGCACCAGCAGTTTCATCTCATTCATTTTGAAGCCATCAAACACCGGAATGCTATATTGCTGCCATGGTGAATTATCAGTTCTATCATTTATTAATTGAGTTGGCCGGGTAATTTCAGTCAGGCTTTTTTTCAGTAGTTCCGTCTGGCCGTGCCGCTCTATCTCATCATAAGTATCATCGCTGAAGAAACTGCTGGTGCTGCGCCCTGTCAGCAGCGATAGTATAAACACCATGCCGCTTGCCATTTTAGCATTCGCCTGCGGGATAATATTCGCAAACAATCCGGCAAGTGGTGAATGACCGGCACTGCCTGCGCTTTTAAGCAGCGTAGCTATATCGCTCTCTATGGCGGTGCTATCATCCTCAGATGCAGAACTGGTTAATTGCTCCAGAGCAATTTCTACGCTTACCCGCTGCGCCTGAGTTTGTTCAATCTCCCCCATAAAGCTGAAATTACCTAGTATGGTTTTTACCAGATTCTGACCAGCCTCTTTTAAGGGCTGCAAAATGCCATCAATACGCAGATTCTGATTAGCAATTGTTATAGCATCCGTGTTATCCGCATACATCATTGCTACAGGCACGGCTTGTCTGGTGACTGGAAGTGGCTGCCTGGCATCAAGCGCATCATCTGTTATAAGAGCAGTATTATTGGCAGTTTTTTTATAAGAATCAGAATTTAAATGCGGAATCTCCGCCTCTGCACTTACATTTGTGATATTTACGGGTTTGCTGGAGCTTGCATTATTAATAGCCACTGGCTTATCAAGCCTGACATCGGTGCTTGAAGAATCCTCTGGCATATCATCCATAATCTGCGACTGAGTAGGCGTGGATTCATATTCACGCATCATATTTACAGTATTGGTTATCACCTCCGGTTTTTGGATAGCTGGTTGCACCGCACCAGGTAGCTGCACTTTACCAGCTTCAACGTTTTGCACTTGTGGAATTGTGGGCGTAATTTTATCAGGAACGGTTTTTAACTGCTGAACCTGCTCTTTAACCACAACGGGCTTGGTTAAAGCTGAATCATCCGGCGCGGTTTCAATATTAGTGGTGGTTGCTAAAGGCCGGGTATCTGAAGGTGTATTTTTATCAGCAATCGCCACATTAGGCGGCAGTACTGATTTAATATTATTTGCCGATTGCGGTGCTTCATGGCTGTAGCTTGCCGCAATATCAGGCAAAATTCCTTCCGGTAATGAAGCTGTGACTTTAGCTTGTGGCAGATCAAATACCGGGCTGATTTTTATATTCAGTTCAGTATTGGACTGTAGATTTAAGATAATTTTCTGAACCGCAGGCGGGAGTTTTCTGATCATCTCCGCCGTTGCACTGCTTTTATCAGCCGTGAAAATAGCTTTGGCGATTTTCTCTAAAAGCGGTGAATGCCGCAGTTCCGCTAAATCTTCCTCCCCCATGCGTGCCAGGATTAGTTTTTTTAAGCTGTCCCCATAATTTAAATTCTGCGCTGATTCCTGCAATGCATCACCAATGGAATTTATAAAAGGCTGCTCATCAAAACCAGGGGCTGCTTGAGGCTGCTGCTTATGCTGCTCAGGTGGCCTGCCGTTAATGCTGACTATTCTTGCGCGCAGGGTATTTCCTGCTTCCTCAACTACCAGTTCCAGCTTGCTGCCTGGTTTTAAGTCCAGTTCCGCATTCAGGAATAAATCACCCTTGGCGGTGCGCAGTATGAAACCATGTTTTGGATCCCTTCCTACCAGAGCGCCACTGAGGGCTGAACCCACGGGGATAGCCTGGAGTAAATCGGGTAACGATACAGGCTTCTGCTGTAATTGTGTGGGAACTGCCAGCGTGATAGTTGCCCTGGCTACATTATTACCTTGCGAGAGTTCCAGCAAAATCCCTCCGCTGCTTGATTGGTGGAGTATTCTACTACCTGGTTAAGTTGTAAAGTAAGTATTTCGCGCTCACAATCTGACAACTTTATAAGTGCCGCTTGTTATTATTCATTAAACTCGTCCATATCCGGTATTCTTGTGAAGGCGATTTTTGTTCCCGCCATGTTTTTACCGCGTTTGGGGAGAATACCCAGGGATACGGTATCGCGGCCATATCTGGCGTTCAGGCGGTCTGCGACGCGGGAAAGTTCCTCAGCTTTTTTCCTCATTTTCTCCATCTCATTTTCTGCACTGAAAAAATCCGGCTGAACTTTTTTTTCCTCAGTCAGCTTATGCAGCAATACAGATACTTTCTTGATTCTACTGCTTCCGATTTGCGGTGCTAGAGCAGTCCAGAGTTCTTCCATTTTCTTTGTAAGCGCCAGATTATCCTGAACCTGCGGCAGGGTGCAGTCCACAGCATAACGCGCCCCATATTCAGTGCGGATGGATAAAGCCAGGCCGGAGCAGCGAAGACTAAGGCGGCGCAGGCGGCTGGCGGCTTTCAAGGTTAGCCTGCGGATAGCGAGGCGCGCCATCTCCGGTGGCCGAAGTTCCGGCGGCAGTACCTGGCTATGCCCCACGGTGGAGCGGCTGGTTGGCTCATCCGGCAGTTCATGGCCGCGCAGAAGCATCCATAACCGCTCCCCGGTTACGCTCCCCCAGATTTTGCGCATCTGCTTAGGCGACAGCCCCCAGAGCTGCGTCATGCTGCGCACGCCTGCTGCGGCAAGGCGGCGTTCCATATTTGCACCTACGCCGGGTAAGTCCCTTGGGGATAAATCAAGTAAGCACCCCGGCAGTTCACTTTTGCTGATAAATACCAGTCCATCCGGCTTCTGCATATCGGTGGCGACTTTCGCCAGATACCAGTTGGGAGCCAGGCCGATGGAACAGCGCACATGCTCCCCCAGTGCTGACGCCAGGCCGCTCTTGATGCGGCTTGCCAGTGAATAAGCTGCCTCAAAACTGCACTCATTACTCATCAGCCGGCAAGCCATTTCATCAATCGAAGCTACCTTGGTAACGGGCACATGTTTTTCTACCTCTATAATTGCGCGCTGGTGGAAATCCACATACGTTTCATGATTGCCAAGTATGCAGATAAGACCGGGGCACTTGCGCCGCGCTTCATGAATGGGCGTGCCGGTTTTAATGCCGAAGGCTTTAGCCTCATAACTGGCGGCGATAGCACAGGTGTAATCTGTCATCACCGGAACTACGGCTACAGGCTTGCCCCTGAGCGAGGGATTATTCTGCTGTTCAACACTTGCGAAATAGCTGTTGAAGTCTATATAAAGCCAGCGGTATTGATTATCACTCATTGCATCCTTTCCTGGAGGCTGGGAAGAGTGTTGCAAAGAAAAGCGCATAAGGATAATGGTTGACAATGGAACTTATAACAAATTTTCTGCATTACGCATTTTCTTTTATCCTGGTTATCTCAATTGTGGTGTCCGTCCATGAATTCGGACATTACATAGTTGCCAAGTGGTGCGGCGTTAAGGTGGAGGTGTTCTCTATCGGCTTTGGCCGCGAGATTTTCGGTTTTAATGATAAATCCGGAACCAGGTGGAAATTCAGCCAGATTCCACTGGGCGGCTATGTAAAAATGTTCGGCGATTCTGATCCCTCCAGTAATCCGGATAGGGATGTTCTGGAAGGGATGAGCCCCGAGGATAAAAAAGTGGCGTTTCACTATAAAAGCCTGCCGCAGAAAGCGGCTATAGTGGCTGCAGGGCCCATATTTAATTTCCTGCTGGCGATTATAATTTATACGTTTTTCTTCAGTATGTATGGACGCCCGGTAGCCTCGCCTGCGATAGGTGATGTAGTGGCTGGCAGTGCCGCCGAAGAAGCAGGCCTCCGCAAAGGGGATTTGTTCCTGGAGCTGGATGGCCAGAAGATAAAGGAGTTTAAGGATATTCAGGGCGTGGTTTTCCTGAATAAGAAGGAGAGCATAAGCGCGGTAATCAAGCGCGGGGAGGAGGTGATAACGGTAAGTCTCTCCCCTAAGTACAAAGAAATAAAGGATATGTTTGGCAACAAGGTTTCAATGCCGCAGATAGGCGTTGCCAGTGGACAGATGGTTTATAAGGATTTATCCGTACCTGAGGCTATTGTTGAATCCGTCCGGGAGGTTTATTTAATCTGCGAGCGTTCGTTAAAAGGGCTGGGGCAGATTATCAGCGGGCAGCGCAGCACCAGTGAGCTTAGCGGAACACTGCGGATAGCAAAATACTCTGGTCAATCGCTGGATAGTGGAATTTATGCGTTTATATCCTTCATCACTTTACTCTCTGTTAACCTTGGGCTTGTAAACCTGTTTCCTATACCGGTTCTGGACGGTGGACACCTGATGTATTACGCGGTGGAAGCTTTCAGAGGCCGCCCGCTCGCAGCGAAATTTCAGGATATAACTATGCGTGTGGGGCTGGTGCTTATTGCCGGACTTATGATTTTAACATTGTTTAATGATATGGTGAGTCTGGGATGGCTTTAAATTTTAACGAAAAGGTACTCTCCTCCGTCAGTCTTTGTGCACTGACCTTTCTAATGGCAGGGGAAGCTCATGCCGGTTTCCTGAATATGAAGGATAAGGAGGAGCAGGATAAACCATCCCTGGTACAGGGTGAAACTGAAGGTTCGGTGCTGGATGAATCCGCGCCACCAGTTGCAGCGGAACCGGTGGTTATTTCCACCACTCAGGGGAACTATGAATCAGCGGTGAAGCAAATCAACGTCGAGGGTAACAAGCGCGTAGAGCAGGAAACGGTTTTATCATATCTTGGTTTTAAGAATGGTGAGAAAATCAACCGCTCCAAGGTGAGTGACGCATTAAAGAAGCTCTATGCTACAGGGCTGTTCACTTCGGTAAATATCGAAGAGCGCGCAGGTACGGTTACGGTGAAGCTGATGGAAAACCCGGCGGTCAACAAAGTTGCGTTTGAAGGGAATAAGCGGATTAAGGAAGCGGAGCTGCTGAAGGAGATTGAGCTTAAATCCCGTTCCATTTTCTCCCGCGCTAAGGTGGAATCTGATGTTACCCGCATTCAGGAAGTATACCGCCGTAACGGGCGCTTTACCGCAACGGTCACACCTAAATATATTGAGCGGGATCAGAACCGCCTGGATCTGGTGTATGAGATTGACGAAGGCCCGATAGCCAAGATAGAAAAAATATTTTTTGTAGGCAACCGGGTTTATCCGGGTGATACACTGAAAAAAGCACTGCGCACTGAGGAAACCAGGTGGTACAAGTTTTTCTCCAGTTCTGATAAATACGATCAGGATCGGATAAACTTTGATCAGGAACTCCTGCGCCGTTTCTATACCGAAAGGGGATATGCCGATTTTCAGGTGAAGTCAGTAAACTCTGAACTCTCGCAGGATAACGAGGCGTTTTATGTCACCTACACCATAGAGGAAGGCGAGCGCTATAAATTCGGGGATGTTAAAATCTCCAGCAAAATGCCGGATGCCGATGCCGCAAAGCTGGATAAACTGCTGGTAACTAAGCCAGGTGAATACTTCAACTCAGCTCATATTGAAGACAGTATAGATTCAATAGTCAAGAATCTGGGGGATGAAGGCTTTGCATTCGTGGATGTAGAACCGACGATTCAGAAAACCGGCAACAATGTAATTGATATTACCTATGAGATCAGCGAAGCGCCACGGGTATATGTTGAGCATATCAACATTCATGGCAATGTTAGAACGCTGGATAGTGTCATCCGCCGGGAAATGCGGCTGGCAGAGGGGGATCCATTTTCAATCAGCAAGTTGAAACGCAGTGAGCAACGGCTTAACAACCTTGGTTTCTTTGAAAATGTAAAAGTGAAAACCACTAAAGGCAGCGTTCAGGACAGAGCTAATATTGACATAGAAGTTGCGGAAAAATCCACCGGGGAACTTACCTTTGGTGCTGGTTTCTCATCAGTTGACGGGCTGCTGGGTGAAGTGGGCTTGAAAGAGAATAACCTTTTAGGTAAAGGCCAGCAGGTGCGGCTGCGTACTACAGTGGCCAGAACCAGGCAGGAGATTGACTTCGGCTTTACCGAACCATACTTCCTTAACCGCGACCTTGCTACAGGCTTTGATATATTCCGCACTCTGTACGATTACCGCACACAAAGTTCGTTCGATCAGGACTCCATGGGCATAATCCTGCGCACGGCTTATCCGCTAACGGAAAACCTCAGGCATTCACTTAACTATACCATCCGTTCCGATGAGATCAGGAACATCAAGGATAATGCTTCCATATTCATCAAGCAGCAGCAGGGCAAAACGGTTACGTCGTCAGTCGGGCATTCGCTGGCTTATGACAAGCGAGATAACAAGTTTGACCCTACCGAAGGTTATTACATCCGCTTCACTCAGGATGTTGCCGGGTTGGGCGGTGATTCCCATTATCTGCGTAATGAACTGGCAGCCAGCTATTATTACCCGATTGCTAAAAACTGGGTCACGCGGGTAGCTGGGAACGGCGGATACATACTTGGCATTGGCGAGGATGTGAAAATTCAGGATCGTTTCTTTGTCGGCGGTAATAACTTCCGTGGCTTTGGTCTTGCGGGAATTGGCCCGCGTGATGTTATCAGCCGTGACGCACTGGGCGCTAACAAGTACTATGTGGGTACAATAGAGCAGACTTTCCCGCTTGGCCTGCCGGAGGATTTAGGCTTCCTGGGCGCAGTGTTCATGGAAGTTGGCAATCTCTGG
>CAYTOJ010000007.1:24882-27969 GCA_964439415.1 uncultured Rickettsiales bacterium | reverse complement strand
TGTACATTGCTTGTCTCCCCCACCGCAGGCAAAGGGGGATTAAGGGGGGGGAATGTGTGGTACTACCGGAAGAAGAAAGGTTCCCCCCCCTAGCCCCCCCCCGCAGGCGGTGGGGGAAGCCGAGAGGCAGTACCAACACCTGGGCAGTTACGATACTGATACTACCCATCAGGCTAATGGCATACAGATGATAGCTTGTGCAGCATTGGCATAACCCATGCCATGAGCACAGAGCAATCCACTACCAGCATCAGCGCTTTCCTTGCGTTCTTGCTTCGCTGATTTCATCAGGCGATGCTTTAATCTCGCCCATGAGGGAAAACCAATCCCGCCATGCGCTACCCTGAACGGAAAAGTCAGGGAGGGTAGTTGAAGCAGCAGCAGGCTTAAGCAGGATACCGTCAGGGCGTGGTTCAGCAATAACCAGCGCGCCTTCTTCCAGCCCATAGAGATGGCGCAAATGAGCAGGAACCACCCAAGTCCCACGCTTGCCTATACGATTAGTCTGAACAGTTGTTATGGCTTTCATGTACATACTATGAATATCAGATGTTCAGAGTATAGCACCTAATGAAAGGCTAGTCTAATTCCCGGCATTATATTATAACTTCCGTACATCGGCCAGTTTGCCGGTGATGGCGGCGGCGGCGGCCATGGCTGGGCTCATCAGGTGAGTGCGGCCACCCCTGCCTTGCCTGCCTTCAAAATTGCGGTTGGAGGTTGAAGCGCAGCGCTCCCCCGGCTCCAGGCGGTCGGCATTCATAGCCAGGCACATTGAACAGCCAGGCTCGCGCCATTCAAACCCGGCACTGGTGAATATCTCATGCAGCCCTTCCTGCTCGGCTTGATTCTTAACCAATCCTGAGCCTGGCACTATCATAGCCAGCTTTATATTGGACGCTACTTTTCTGCCCCGGATTACTGACGCGGCTTCCCGCAGATCCTCGATACGGCCATTGGTGCAGGAGCCTATGAAAACTTTATCCACCACTACTTCCGTAAGTGGCATACCGGATTTAAGCCCCATATACTCAAGCGATCGCTCGACAGCTTTCTGCTTTCCTTCATCACGGGCATCCTTTGATGATGGAACGTTTGCGCTGATGGGCAGGGCATCCTCCGGGCTGGTTCCCCAGGTGATATATGGCTCTATAGCGCTTGCATCCAGGCTGATAGTTTTATCGAAATGCGCGCCCTTATCACTGGCGAGCTTTAGCCAGTACTCAGCAGCTTTGTCAAAATCACTGCCTTTTGGGGCATAGGTGCGGCCTTTGAGGTATTGTACTGTTTTCTCATCCGGCGATATAAGCCCCGCTCTCGCCCCTGCCTCAATGGACATGTTACAGATAGTCATCCGCGCTTCCATGGATAGCTCGCGTATAATATTACCCGCGTATTCTATCACGTATCCGGTTCCGCCTGCCGTGCCTATTCTGCCTATGGCGGCCAGGATAACATCCTTAGCGCCCACCCCTTTGCCTAGAGTGCCACTTACCTCAAGCAGCATATTTTTTGAGCGCTTCTGGATGAGCGTCTGCGTGGCAAGCACATGCTCAACCTCTGAAGTGCCGATGCCAAAAGCGAGTGCTCCGAAAGCACCGTGCGTGCTGGTGTGGCTATCGCCGCAGACTATGGTCATGCCAGGCTGCGTGAAGCCCTGTTCAGGGCCTACTATATGCACTATGCCCTGGCGTTCATCGTCCAGCTTAAAATATGTTATGCCATTTTCACGGCAGTTATCTTCCAGCGTCTGCACCTGTATGCGCGCAGTTTCGTCCGCTATGCCTTGCGCCCGGTTTTTTGTGGGCACGTTATGGTCAGCTACCGCCAGTGTGGCAGATGGTCTGCGGACTTTCCGCCCGGATGCCCGCAAGCCCTCAAACGCCTGGGGGCTAGTGACTTCATGCACCAGGTGACGGTCAACATATAATATACATGTGCCGTTTGCATCTTCATGCACCAGGTGGTTTGCGAATATCTTATCGTAAATTGTACTTGCCATTACTCATTCTTGCTTTTTACCGATTCTAAAACATGCGCAAGCATCAAGCCAACAGAATTATATCAACAATCATATTATTTTCAGTGCATCGTGCAGATGCACCAGGCCGATTGGTCTACTACCATCCAGAACCAGCAGGCTGGTGATTTTCTTCTCGCTCATTCTGGCTACTGCTTCGCTAACTAGTGCATTAGGGCGGATGGAGGAGGGGTTCAAGGTCATGAAATCCGCCGCTTTACTGAGCGGATTATACGAGGATAAATGCCGCCGCAAATCACCATCCGTAATAATGCCAAGTAAATTACCTTTAAGTGATACTACAATAGCGCAGCCCAGGCTTTTTGCCGTTATAAGCGGGATTACCTCAGCCATTAAAGTATCTGCGTGTACTAATGGCAGGTCACCACCCTTGCGCATGATATCAACTACTTTGGTGAATTTGCGCCCGAGATTGCCACCGGGATGAAACTCGCCGAAATCAGCTTCGCTGAAACCATGAATGTGCATCAGGCAGGCGGCCAGAACATCCCCCAGAGCCATCATCATAGTGGTTGATGTTGAAGGCGCCCCGGCCATAAGTGCTTCCGGTGTTTCCGGTAGAATCAACGCTACATCAGCCGCATCCACCAGAGCCGAAGTTCTGCGCCGTACCATTGCAATCAGTGGGATTGAGGAGCGTCTGCTATACTCTATCAGTGCTTTCAGCTCAGAGGTTTCGCCGGAATTTGATAATAATAACAAAGCATCACCTGAGGCTATCATACCTAAATCGCCGTGGCTGGCTTCACCGGGGTGAATAAAAAAGGCTGGTGTGCCGGTTGATGCAAGGGTAGCCGCTATTTTCCTGCCGACATGGCCGGATTTACCCATGCCGCTGACGGCTACTTTGCCAGTAATACCGCGTATAGTATTAACCGCTTTTTCAAGCTCAGCGCCTAAATGCGGCAGCATTGCCTCCAGCCCTTCAACTTCACTGCGGATAACTGCTGCGGCGATTTCTCGTAAATTCATATATTTGAATAAGTCTGACAAACAAAAAAGCCCACCTTAAGGTGGGCTTTTAAGATTTTATCGTTGGTTATTTC
>CAYTOJ010000007.1:21183-24782 GCA_964439415.1 uncultured Rickettsiales bacterium | reverse complement strand
AAACAAAAAAGCCCACCTTAAGGTGGGCTTTTAAGATTTTATCGTTGGTTATTTCTGATATTCAAGCTCAATTTCAACCCTGCGGTTTGGAGCCAGGCAGTCAATCAATGGTTTGCGCTGTTTGATAGCGTCACATTTTGCTACCGGGCGATCCTCACCAAAGCCGCGCAGGTCAACTACGCCTGTTTGCAGGCCTTGTTTTGCCAGATAGTTCTTTACGTTATTGGCGCGTTTGAGTGACAGGCGCTGATTGTATCCGGCATTGCCGATTTTATCCGCGTATCCATATATATTGGCCTTCACTACCCGTTTGGAATTCTTGATAATGCTGGAGAGCCTCTCAAGCTTTATAACAGATTCCGGGGTAAGGTTGGATTTATTGAAACCGAAATAAATGGTGCGATCCTCCAGCGATAAACCATCCGGTGCTACTTGCCCGGCGCATTCATCAGCATTGCTGCTCCAGTTAGTCAGCACACAGTTATTAAAAGTATTTTTCACCACATGACCGTTGGTGTCACGGACAACTTTTTTAAAGTGAGAATCGGCATGAGCAGGTGAGCCGTTAGCCACTGCGAAAATCGCAACTGCTGCAAGCGCCAGCCTATGATGTGAACGCATATAAAACCTCCAAAAGCGCGTTGAATTAGATATATATGGAAATTAAGTGCAAATAATGAAATATCAATTAATTATCTAAGGTTTAATTATAAATAATAACTGCTGTTGCTAAATTACACGCTGGAACACTTAATACACACTTAATAAGTGGATAATGATGCGCCTTGGGTTCCTGCCAAATTAGCACGACATATCTTATTGACTCCATTAGGGTTCTCAATTCTGGCCTTTATGACCATTCTACTCCGTACTTCGCCTGCCAACTGCTGGGGGGATTTTGTTGACTTTCCTCCGCTTAGTAGCTGATAGGCCGTATATACCTCGTTTATATGCTTTTTATGAGTCAGGGATTTATCGATTTCCCTTTTCAGTTCGCTCATAAGATTATGACAATCCGCCTTGCCAAATGCGCGCCCTTTTTCGCTGAAATAACCGCTTAAGACAACTTGATCGGCCTTTTCGTCATAATTCAGATTCGCCTGGTGATAGTCCAGCCCGTAGCGCTTTGCGGCTTCTCTCTTTAATATATTGGATGATTTATCAAGGGCAGTGTTGGCAGCGGCGGCGGCCAGCCCTACAATGACTCCATTATCCCCGGTTAT
The DNA here is from genome assembly GCA_964439415.1 of uncultured Rickettsiales bacterium. GTDB lineage: Bacteria > Pseudomonadota > Alphaproteobacteria > Rickettsiales > CAZAGG01 > CAYTOJ01. The sequence continues at coordinate 23,559 of CAYTOJ010000007.1, read as the reverse complement.
TTGTGTAAGTTTCGCCGCCTGTAAGTCAGGTAGCGGCCAGAAGCATAAAATCAGTAAAGCTATTGAGAAGATTCTCATCGTGCGTTCTGAACACTGCTATCCATACTGGTTTTAACGTAGTTCCACATATTAACCGTGGAGCCTGCTGTGGCGCTTAAAGTGCCGATTATAACCACAACAATCAATGCAGCGATCAGGCCGTATTCTATAGCGGTAACGCCGTCCTGGTTTTTGAAAATGAAGCTGGTAATTTTTCTCATAAGCTGAACTTCTCCCCTAGATAGACGCGTTTTACATCCTTATCAGAAACAATATCGCCCGGTTTACCCTCCATCAGCACTCTGCCATCGTGGATTATATAGGCGCGGTCGATAATTTGCAATGTTTCCCGTACGTTATGCTCAGTAATTAACACCCCGATGCCACGGTCTTTTAAATGGTAGATAAGCTGGCGCATGTCGTTTACGGCGATAGGGTCAATTCCTGCCAGTGGCTCATCCAGCAGCATGAATGAAGGTTTGCAGGCTAGCGCCCTGGCTATTTCCACCCGCCGCCGCTCACCGCCGGAAAGTGCCAAAGCTGAGGCCTTGCGCAGGTGCGAGATGGAAAACTCCGCCAGTAATTCCTCCAAAAAGCGCTTGCGGTATTCCAGCACAGGCTCGGTTACTTCCAGAACTGCATTTATATTCTCCTCAACCGTCATACCCCGGAAAATTGAGGCCTCCTGCGGCAGGTAGCCTATGCCAAGCCTAGCCCGGCGATACATGGGCAGGTGGGTTATATCATTGCCATCTAAGGATATTTTGCCGTAATCCGGTTTTATCAACCCGGATATCATATAAAAGCATGTGGTTTTGCCTGCGCCATTGGGGCCAAGTAAACCAACCACCTCTCCACGGTTCAGGGTTAAGCTTACATCCCTAACCACCGGCCTTTTCGCGTAGGATTTACCCAGCTTGGTTGCTTCTAAACCGTTGTTTGAAGTAACCAGCTTGGGTTTTCCGAAACCGATTCCGCCGTTTGCCATTAAATCCCCTTTATAAGAGCTTTCAGATTCTTATATTCATATTGCTCTGCGCATTCTATAGAAAAGAAGCCTTAAACAAAAATTAAGAATTAGTTAAACGTGTTGATTTATCTAAATGGTTGTTTTTTAGAGGCAGAAGATTGTGGCATTCCTATTGATGACCGTGGTTTTACCCTGGGGGATGGAATATTTGAAACCATGCGTTTTCACAATCAGGTTATCTACCGCTGTGAATGGCATAGGGAGCGGCTCCAGCAATCATTGAATCTAATGCGCCTAAAATGTGATGCCTCACAGATAATTGCAGCAGCGGCAGAACTTATTGCAAAAGCGCAAAAACCGGAAGGACTGGCGCGTGTAACCGTAACACGTGGCGCGGGAGGGCAGGGGTATTTACCCAGCTCTGATTCCAGGCCAACAATTGCGATAGTTTTAAAGCCTCTACCTGAGCCGGTTGCTATGGCGGATTTATGGGTATCTAACTGGCGCAAGCCGCCATTAAATGCTTTGCCTGTGCAGGCTAAAATCACCAGCGCGGCCAATTCAATTCTGGCGCGTATGGAGGCGGCCGATAACGCCTGCGGTGAGGCTTTGCAGCTCAGTCTGGATGGATTTCTGGCGGAAGGTGCATCATCAAACATTTTTTGGGTAACTGGCGGGGTTTTATATACTCCGTCACTGGATGCGCCTGCATTAAATGGCATTATACGGCAGGTGGTAATAGATAAGTATAATGGAGAAATAGTTGAGGGTTTATTTACGCTGGAAGCTCTAGAGAAGGCTGATGAGGTGTTCATGACTAATGTTTCATGGCTACTGCGCCCGGTACGTTTTATTAAAGGCAAGGATTTTACATATGGCTCATTTGACAGCCGTATTGCTGATGAAATTAAAACTCTGCTACTTAAAGACATAGAAAAAGAATGCGGCATATTGGCACATACGCTTGGCAGGATCCGTTAATACTGGCGGGTAATTTAAGCGGCCAGAAATTCGCATTGCTGCATTCAGCGCTGAGCAGTGAATCAGTGCCGGGTGACACTACCCTGCTATGCGTCTACCCGGCTGAGGAGATAACCTGTCCGCCCGGGTCTGGCGAATTACAGCGCAGCATGTTGCGGCAGTTTTCTTTAAAGCTAACTGACGATCAGGATAAATTTTCTAACTTCTGGGTGGGATTCTTAACCTATGAAGTTAAAAACCTGCTGGAGAAACTAACCAAAGATGATGATTCTTTTGTATCCTTCCCCCTGTTCCATTTCACCCGTTATAAGTTGATACTGAAGTGTAATAACACTAGCCGCAGCATTGACGCATATGCAGAAGAAGCGGAAATGGCGGAGCTGGTT
>CAYTOJ010000007.1:0-21083 GCA_964439415.1 uncultured Rickettsiales bacterium | reverse complement strand
GTTATAAATTCATCAATGACTGATTCAGAGTATCTGGAGAAGGTGAGGGTGATTCTGGAGAAAATAGCGGCGGGTGACTTGTACCAGGCGAATCTGACGCGAAAATTTTACGGCACAACACGCAGAAACGGTTTTGCCCAGTTCTATAATTTATGCGCTTTAAGCCCAGCCCCCTACGCGGCCTATATTAATATGGGGGAGCGGGAAATAATATCCATGAGCCCTGAGCGGTTTATCAGCATAACCGCTGACGGCATAGCCACCGCCAGCCCGATTAAAGGCACGTATCCCAGAGGCAGGACTGCGGCGGAGGATGCGGCGCTTAAAGCGGAACTTGGAGCATCAGAGAAAAACCGGGCGGAAAACCTGATGATAGTTGACCTCATGCGCAGCGATTTCGCTAAAGGCTCCATCCCCGGTAGCGTGAAGGTAAATGGCTTGTTTAAAGTCAGTACCTATCGGCATCTGCACCATATGTCATCCACCATTACCGGGCATAAGGAAAAGAACGTATCAGCACTGGATTTTATCCTGAATTGTTTTCCACCCGGCTCTATGACTGGTGCACCGAAGATTGAGGCGATGAAGCTCTGCTCACGCCTTGAGAGCCTCCAGCGCGGGGTTTACAGCGGCATCATCGCCTGGTTCGGCGGTGACGGTTCCATGGATTCATCAGTGGTTATCCGCACCCTGCTGCAGGAAGGGGATAAATACGAATACCAGGTAGGTGGCGGCATAGTCGCTGACTCCACACCACAGGATGAACTAGATGAGAGCCTGCTGAAAGCCAAAGCCCTCCGCATGGTTCTGTAGGCTGCATGGGTATAGCTACGCTGCTTGGCTTAGTCCTACCGCTTCAATCTCTTTTGTTTCCGTTATTAACAGGGATGTCTGCTTTGGTAGTGGGTTGAATATCCGGTGGAAATCAGGCATTGTGTTACGGTCGCGCCTTAATCCTTCAATTTCGGCCAGGACTACAGCGGTATTATTTTCAGGGATTCCAAACCGCTGCATTACGGATTGAACGGCGGCCTGCTTTTCTTCCAGATCGCCCCCGGTTTTTGCAAAAATATTTAGTAACGAAATTCGTAATGTATCAAGTATTTCGCTATCAGGCAAAACTATGTCTGGTTGTTTCTCAGGTGCGGTTGGTCTGGAAAATTTACCTTGATCCTGGTCTAGTAAATCTCCTTTTTCGTCTCTGGAAACTGGCTTCTTCCTTTTGTTCTCATCTGCTGCAAAAACAAGCTGGCCTAGTATCTGTATAGTTGGGTCATCAATACTGTTTGGGGGGCTGACTGAATTATCTTTGCCGCCTTTTTCGGTTAATAGCTTACAATCAGCTACAACTCCAGCCAGAGCCGGATAAAAATGATCCGTTCCCCTAAGCAGCGCAAGGTCAGGCACGTGTTCTACTAAGAATTCCGGTAGATTATTTGCAAATGTTTCTTGCACTTGTTCAGCTTGGTCTTTTGCTAATTTTATGTTTTGGGAGATGGCTTCTATCTTATTTATCTGCGCTGGGGTGAGCAGTTCAAGCCAGTTGGGGTCATAAAGCCTGCGCAGGTGTACTTCGGTTTTGGTCATCTTCGGATAGAGTGGAACGCTTTGCCCATCACACAGCGCGGATGTGATAATAGCCTCGCCCCGGTGCGGGATTGCGATGCCATTCTTCATTAGCGCGTCAACTTCGGCAGCGGCTTTATCCATAGCTGGTGGCAGTACATCCGCCTGCTTGCAGAGCTGCACCATGGAAGCCCTTAAGTAAGCCTGTGCCGGATCATCAGACGTGAGCAGCCTTACATAATCCTCATGCGAAATTGGTTCTCGCCCAAGTTCCTCTTTCTTAGCTTCGAATGCTTTATGAGCCTGTTGCAGTTCTTCCTGCGCCTGTGCCAGACGCGTTGCCAGGAATTCGTCCGTGCCGGGTCTATACTTGTTTAAATCAGCTATTCTTCGATTGGCGTCTAGTAGGGCTTTGGTGGTTTTGTACTCATCATTTATCTTCTCACCATCAGCAATAATCGTTGCAATATCATCATCGCTAACTTGATTGCCCTGTTTTTTAGCTTCAGCTTTAATTGCATCGCTTTGAACGCGGTAGCGTAAATCCGGATTGACTTTGCCTGGCATTTGCCCTTGCTTGCCAAGCATGACTCTGCACACATCCTCAGTGATTTCGCCCCAGGTGGCGGGATTATCAGGCTCAAGTGCCGCCCAGTTTGTGCTTTCTGAATAGATTAACTTATTCACCAGCAGACGGGCTTGATCATCAGCGAATTTATAAAATGGCGTTACCATCGCCACTTCGCCCATGCTGCTACGCACACCTTCCAGTGTTTCAAAATATTTATTCAGTGTGGCTTCACGGAAGGTATTTTTATCCGGGTATTTTAATTCACCATTTGCATCCGTTTGAGTTTTCCAGAAGACTTCACCCTTTTGATAGTTGTTATCAGCAACCTGTACCAACTGGGTTATGGCAGCGTAATAGCCACCACCAGGAGCGCCAGATCGAAGTACTCGTTCATCCAACTTATCCGCTTGGCCGATGTCAAGATGCGGAAATTTCTTTCTAACCTTGCCTAGATAATCGTTTATTAATTCCAGCGTATCAGAATCAAGCTTGGGGTCGTGCTCAGTGCCTTGCCACTTCTCCTGCAATTTTTCCATGCCAACGTGGCCGCCCACTTTGAACATAGCCCCGTGGGAGGCATGAACAACCGTAGCCCCGTTTTTAACTGCCGCATCATAAACATCCGTGGCGTTGTGAAGCTCATGGGCATTATCGTGGCTGTGCACCACAATATCAATATTGTCAGGTAGTGCTTCGCGTAGCGCGGATACCAGTTCAGCGGTGACCTCCGCCGTGAGAAGCCCGGCAAAGTCCTTAATGCCGATTCTATCCGCGCCCATTTCCACCATGCGCAGTGCTTTATCCACGTAGTATGCCGTGGTGAAGATTTTATCATCTTCCGGCGTGCCGATTTTATCCCGCGCATAGCTGATTTCAGCCTGAATCTTTGCGCCTTCTTCCTTTGCGGCGTTTATGACCGTGCGCATATCGTCAAGGTCGTTACTGCCGGAGAATACCCGCAGCATTTCTATGCGGCGGCGCTGTGGTTTATCGTCCAGGTTTACTTCAGTCAATGCACGCAGAAGATTATCACATGCGCCAGGCTGCAGTTCTTCTATAATCGGGCGGCGTTTTTCCACCTCCAGCTTTGCCCGTTCAACATCCTCTTGATTAAGTGGCCGGACTATTTCCTTCACGAAGGCTCTCTGCACATCCTCCGGGTATTGTCTGTAACCATTAAGTGCGCCGCCGCGTATCAAAGCTTCTGATTGAGTATCCGGCATCAGCAGGCGGTAGACTACTGATGTAAGCCAAGCATCCTCTATATTTATTGCTGCGCCATCGTTACCGGCGCGGATCATGCCCTGGTCAAGCGCGCCGCCGCCGAATGTTTCAATAGAATCCAGGCCAAGGCTGTTAATATCAGGGGCAGCAGCATACAAATACCAGCCGGGAACAGCGAATCTGAATGATGATTGCAGGGTATCACGCAGGGCGGTGCTTACTATACCAACCTTCTTATCAGATGCTTGTGTTTCTGCGGCCATATATCAATACCCCCTGCATTTGTGTTACTGGTACTGGTTTAATAACATAGATATGTGTCGTTTTTGTGACGCAAATTACAGGTTGTAGAGGGGCGTTGCCAAACCAACTCTTGAAACGCGATTTTGAAACGCGAGGGGTATAGCTGAAATATGAGTAGTATATTTTTTTAATATTGCAAGTACTGGTGCTATCCTGTTTATACAGTTCATAAAATGATGATGTGTTATGGATGATGATGGACCATGGGGTTCTAACCGCCCCGGCCGTAAGCCACAACTGCCGAAACCACCTGCTAACCAGAACGATCTGGATGAAATGCTGCGCGCAGGGCAGGATAAGTTCCGGGATTTTATGTCAGGCGGTGCGGGTAGTCCAAAAGGTATTATCCTGTTATTGATAATAGGACTATTAGCATGGCTTATTACTGGTATTTTTTTCGTAGAGCCGGATGAACAGGGCGTGGTTATGCGCTTTGGTGAATTCCACCGTCTGGCGACTCCCGGGCCACGCTATCGTTTGCCCTCTCCAATAGAATCCGTGGCTATAATTAAAGTTACCAGGGTAAATAGAGTTGAAATTGGCTACCGCTCCGATAGTGGAAGTTTTAATGACGAGAGAAAAGTCACTCCAATAGAAAATGAAAGCCTGATGCTGACGGGCGATGAGAATATAATAGATATCAACCTGGAAGTTGAATGGGTAGTGAAGGATGCTAAGAACTTCGTATTCAATATCAAGTACCCGGATATATACATCCGGCAGGCATCGGAAAGCGCAATCCGTGAAGTTGTAGGGCGAACGGCCATAACCGCGATCCAGACCGACAAGCGTGTGATGGTGGAGGCGGAAGCGCGGGATCTGCTGCAGGCAATTCTCGATAATTACCAGGCAGGTGTAGAAGTTCTGCGCTTTAAAATCCTCAAAGCCGCAGCACCGCCTGAAGTTATGGATGCCTTCAGGGATGTGCAGACGGCGCAGTCGGATAAAGACCGCATAATTAATGAGGCGGACGTTTACAGTAATGATATTATACCACGCGCTAAAGGTGATGCTGAGCGCATAATTCAGGATTCTCTTGCCTATAAGCAGCAGGTGGTAGCGCGGGCACTGGGTGAGGCTTCGCGGTTCAACGCCATTTATGAGGAATACAGGAAGGCGGAAGATGTCACCCGCCGGAGGATCTATCTGGAGACCATGGAGGATATTCTAAAAGGCATGAACAAGGTGATTATAGAGCCTGGCGCTGGTGGTAGTGGTGGAGCCGTGCCGATTGTTACGCTGAATGACCTTCTGCGCAAAAAGGAGGAACCGAAATGAATCAATCGCTTTATAAGTACTTAAGTATTGCGGCGGGAATACTTGTAGTTGTAGTGGCAAATGCCGCTTATATAGTTGATCAAACCCAGCAGGCTCTGGTGCTGGAACTTGGCAAGCCTGTGAAGGTGCAGCGCAAGCCAGGCCTTAAATTCAAAATTCCCTTTCTGCAGGACGTGTACAAATTTGAAAAACGTATGTTGGGCATAACGGTTGAGAAAACCGAAGTTCTGGCATCTGACCGCCGCACGTTAGTGGTGGATGCGTATGTGCGCTACCGCATAACTGACCCCTTGAAGTTTTACCAGACCGTGCAGGATGAGAACGGCGCGAAAAATCGTTTAAGCTCAATTGTGCAGTCCAGCCTCAGACAGGTGATAGGCCGCATTCCGTTTAATTCCATAATATCGCCGGAGCGCGCTAAAATCATGAGCAATATCACCCGTCTGGTGGATGCCCAGGTTTCCGGCGAAAGCACTGTTGAAATTAACCGGGAGGGGATAGTAGATGGCGCGAAGAATACGGATGTGAAAGAGAGTGCTCCTAAAATTCCCCCATCAACTACGGGAGATTTTGGTATTGAGGTGGCGGATGTGCGGATAATAAGGGCTGATCTGCCGCAGAAGAACAGCGAAAGTATTTTCCGCCGTATGCAGACCGAACGTGAAAAAGAAGCAAAAACATACCGTTCGGAAGGTGAGCAGCAGGCTCAAGTTATCCGCGCCAAGGCCGACCGCACCAGAACAGAAATTCTGGCAGAAGCCCAGCGCAAATCAGAGGAGACGAGGGGTGAGGGCGATGCGGAAGCAGCCAGGATTTTTGCGACAAGCATCTCCCGCGATCCCGCATTCTTCAACTTCTACCGTTCAATGCAGGCATATAAGAACTCTCTGAAGAAGGAAGATACTACCATACTGCTTAACCCGCAGAGTGATTTTCTGAAATATTTCAGTAATAAGCCAGCGCACTAGAACGTGTGGAGCTAATTCTACAGGTTACTTGTGCTTTCAGGTTTAAGATGCCTCCATCGCTCGTTCAGCTTCAGGTTGACCCTGCTATGTTTCGCCCTGTTCTTAAGCGTTCTGCTGATCTTACGTCTGGTGATGTATAAAGCCGTGGTGGGGGAGGCGCAAACAGAAGCTCTGGAGGTGCTGGAGCAGCAGCTACGCGCTCTGGAGGATGATATCAGCGTTTACGGGCTGGAGCATGGCCTACGGGAAATTGAGCAAACAATTCAGAACGATTATGATAACAAGCTGATTATATCTTATCAGGATGGCAGCGGAAAAACACTGGGTGGAAACCTGATTCTGCGGCCTGAGTATATCCCGAAGGACGATAAACCGATGGATATATACATATCATCATCTACCGAGGCTGTGGATGAGGAGGAGGATGAGGAAGAAGAGAATTACCGCTACATGACCCGCGCTCATAGGTACAGCGATGGTGCGGTATTGCTGGTGGGCTATGATCTGCGCCATTTACAGGGGATTGAGCGGATAATGGGGCGCGCCCTGGTAAGCAATGTTTTTGTATCCCTGATTACTGCCCTTGTTTCAGCAGCGGCGATTACTATGATGGTAAGCCGCAGCCTCAGCAGCATCAACCGGGCGTGTCAATCGCTGGTGCAGGGGGATTTAAAAACACGGGCGAGGGTGAATAATAGCGGTGACGAGTTCGATCAGCTCAGCATGAATTTTAACTACATGCTGGAATGGATAGAGCGGCTGATTATCAATACCAAGGGCGCGGCTGAATCCATAGCGCATGACATGCGCACTCCGCTCAGCCGTCACCGCATAAAGCTGCATGGCATAATGAAAAGCGCTGTGGAGGTTCCTGATATTGCCGAGCAGATCAATGACGCAATCAGTGATATAGATAGAATCAGCAGGATGTTTGATGCAATACTGAAAATAGCCGCCGCAGAATCCAAAAGCGCAGTGGAAAGTTTCACAGCGTTTGACCTGCCGGAACTGGTTGAAGGCATAGCCGATATATACGCCGATGATTTAGAGGAGAAAAATATCAGGTTTGATATGATTTTCCCAGCAAGGCTGCGGATAAAGGGAGATCGGCAGCTAATCGGGCAGGCGGTCGCCAATATCATGGATAATGCGGTGAAATATACGCCCATGCATGGTAATATAACGCTGGAAGTGAAAAAATCCGGCGTAACTGCTGAGGTTATAGTTAGCGATGACGGTCAGGGTATACCTGAACATCTTCTGGATAAAGTTAAGGAGCGTTTCTTCCGTGTGGATGCCAGCCGTCATGAGCCGGGAACTGGTTTGGGCTTAAGTCTGGTTGAAGCTGTATCCAGGCTCCATAATGGCAGGTTTACTTTGCAAAATACCAATCCCGGTCTTAAAGTCAGACTCGTTTTCCCAATTCATGACTAACTATATGTTGCCGAATATAAACTAAAAATTAGTATACAATACGTATGCTTTATTTTAGGTATACTGCTCGCGTATTAATAGTGTGGGTTTTTTGCAGTGGGATCGCGAGCAGTATACTAAGCGCATGGGGCTGGGTTGGCGGCCATGCGCAAAATATAAAAGATATACCTATCGCACTCTTGAAGTGCGATAGGTATATACAGAAAATCAAATAGAGTTCACCAGATGAATATACATGAGTATCAGGCCAAGCAGGTATTAGCAAGATTCGGCGTTGCGGTTCCACGCGGCAAAGTGGCGTATACGCCTAAGGAGGCATCTGTAAATGCTCAGGAATTAGGCGGTGAACTTTGGGTGGTGAAAGGCCAGATTCATGCCGGTGGCCGTGGTAAAGCGGGCGGCGTGAAACTGGCAAAAAGCACTCAGGAAGTGCATGAACTTGCCGAGAAAATGCTGGGCATGACTCTGGTGACGCATCAAACCGGGGCTGAGGGGCGTGTTGTAAAGCGCGTGTATATTGAAGAGGGAACCAGTATCGCTAAGGAGATATACTTAAGCGCAGTGGTTGATCGCAATACCAGCCGGGTTTCCTTCATGGCATCCTCTGAAGGTGGTGTTGATATTGAAGAAGTGGCGGAGAAACATCCGGAGAAAATTGTTACGCTTTCAATTGATCCGGCATCAGGGATTCAGGCTTTCCATGGGCGAAAATTAGCATTTGGTATTGGTCTTGCCACTGAATTGGTGAATCCTTTCGTTGATATGGTGACTAAAATTTATCAGGCTTTTGTGCAGTCTGATGCATCGCAACTAGAGATAAATCCGCTGGTGATAACCAAGGACAATAAACTGATAGCGCTGGATGCGAAAATCAATTTTGATGATAACGCCCTTTACCGCCATGCAGATATTATGGATCTGCGTGACGAGGGGGAGGAAGACCCGCTGGAATTAAAAGCATCCAAATTTGGCCTGAGCTATATTAAAATGGATGGTAATATCGGCTGCATGGTGAATGGTGCGGGTTTGGCCATGGCAACAATGGACATAATCAAGCTTTATGGCAGTGAACCGGCCAACTTCCTGGACGTAGGCGGCGGTGCGAATAAGGAAAAAGTGACTGAGGCTTTCAAACTGATATTATCAGACCCCAATGTGGAAGGCATACTGGTGAATATTTTCGGTGGCATCATGCGCTGTGATGTTATTGCGGAAGGCATTATAGCAGCGGCTCGTGAGGTAAGCCTGGATATACCGCTGGTGGTAAGGCTGGCCGGAACTAACGTTGATCTGGGAAAGAAGATTCTCAGCCAGTCCGGCCTGCCAATCACCCCGGCTGACGACCTGGCAGATGCCGCTGACAAAATAACCAAAGCAGTAAAGCAGAGAAAAGCTGCTTAATAAACATGCGAGAACACTATATACCTATCGCACTTCAAGGGTGCGATAGGTATATCTTTTATATTTTGCGCATGGCCGCCCCACCAGCCCTATACGCGTCTATACTGCTCGCGTATTAACTGCACAAAATCCGCACTCTTGAAACGCGAGCAGTATAGATGATCTGGTATATTCTGTTGTAATGAATATCAGTTTCAGATAATCATCCGGCATAAAACATCGGTTGATAGTATGGCGGCATCATTGGTTGATATAGCTGTTTTTTGTATAGTTGGCATTTCAGTTTTAATAGCCCTTATGCGCGGTTTTGTGCGGGAGGTTTTATCCCTCACCGGCATGATAGTATCCGCAGGGCTGGCATATGTTTTCTATTCTCAGGCCGGGGAGTACCTGCAAACGCAAGGGCTGAAACCTATGACGGCAAATATAGCGGGTGGAATCGGTATTTTTGTGATACTGTCTATAATATTCGCCATTGTGAATACCATCGCTGCGAGATTTGTAAGAAACTCATCATTTAAAGGCATAGACACTTCACTTGGTGTGTTATTCGGATTTCTGCGCGGCTACTTTCTAGTTGCTCTCTCTTTCGTTATTGTATCAGAGCTAGTGGATGAGGATCATTATCCAAAGTTTCTGAAAGAGGCGAAAACACTGAACGCCTTGAAATTTGGCTCTGATGCCATTAAGTCAGCCTGGCCGGAGGAATCTAAGGAAATAACCAGATTAAGCAAGGATGCCCTGGAAACACTGGAAGAGAACAAAGCTGAAGATGAAAAAAACGATGAACATAAGCGGGAGGAAATCAAGCAGGAAGTGAGGAAAAAGTGAGTCACAGCACCCGCTTCGATAGTTTCCATGAAGAATGCGGCGTATTCGGTGTAGCTGGCAGTGGGGAGGCAGCCAAGTTCACGGCTTTAGGGCTGCACGCCCTGCAACACCGTGGGCAGGAGGCGGCAGGGATAGTATCTACGGATGGCTCTAATTTTTACAGTCACCGCGCCCTTGGTCTGGTTGGTGATAACTTCAGTTCAGCAGCGGTGCTGGAGCGCCTGAAAGGCCGGGCGGCAATAGGGCATAACCGTTATTCAACTTCCGGCGAGACTATGCTGCGTAATGTTCAGCCAATCTTCGCGGAGATGAAATTCGGTGGCGTGGCGATAGCGCACAACGGTAATTTGACGAACGCCATGCATTTGCGGCAGGAACTGGTAGGACGTGGCTGTATTTTTCAGTCAACCATGGATACGGAAGTTATTATCCACCTGATTGCTATCAGCAAGGGGGAGACCATACTGGATAAAGTGCGTGACGCGCTTAGCAAAGTTGAAGGTGCTTATTCGCTACTTGTAATGACGGATAAGGAGATAATTGCAGTGCGTGACCCATACGGCGTGCGTCCACTGGTTCTGGGCAAAATCGGGGATTCTTATGTGGTAGCATCAGAGAGCTGTGCATTCGATATTATCGGTGCGGATTTTCTGCGCGAAGTGGAAAACGGCGAAATGATTATACTGAAGGAAGGCGGCATGGAAAGTGCCAGCCTTTCGGATAATCGCAGGGATAAACGCTTCTGCGTGTTTGAGTATATATACTTCTCGCGCCCGGATAGTTTTGTGGAAGGGCGCAGCGTGTATGAAGCGCGCAAGAATATTGGGATAGAACTAGCGAGGGAGAGTGCAGTAGAGGCTGATATAGTGGCTCCCGTACCTGATTCAGGAGTTCCGGCGGCGCTTGGATACGCTGAAGCCTCCGGCATTCATTTTGATTATGGTATTATCCGCAACCATTATGTCGGGCGGACTTTTATTGAGCCAACCGATCAGATTCGCCACTTGGGCGTGCGGCTAAAGCATAATGCCAACCGCAGCGTGATTGAAGGCAAGCGTGTGATTTTGGTGGATGACAGCATAGTGCGCGGCACTACATCCCGCAAGATTGTGAACATGATTCGCGATGCGGGAGCTAAGGAAGTTCATATGCGCATAGCCAGCCCGCCGACTACCCATTCATGCTTCTACGGGGTAGACACGCCGGAGCGTGAGCAGCTTCTGGCCTCCAGGCACAATGTTGAAGAAATGCGCAGGATAATAGAGGCGGACAGTCTAGCTTTTATCTCCATAGATGGCCTGTACCGCGCCATGGGGCTGAAGGGTCGCAGTCAGAACAAGTTTTGTGATGCCTGCTTTACAGGGGATTATCCTATTCCGCTTAAAGATAATCATAATGGCGTGAAAGTCAGAAGCCGCACTTTGATTAAGGAGGGGAGATAAACCTGGAGAAGCGTGAACTCAGGCAAAAACTGCTGGATGAGAGAACAAGGCTCAAACAGGCTGAAAATATAAGCATATCCGCTGGAATATCCTCCAAGGTGCAGGATTTTTTAACCGCTCACCTACACGCAAAGCCCATAACAATAGCGGCTTATTATGCAATAAAAAGCGAGCCGGAAATTATCACGGCTTTAAGTATTCTAAGCGCTTCTCAGCAATTGCTAATTGCTTTGCCGTGTTTAAGTGATGATCCACAGGAACTGGTCTTCCGGCAATACAACCACGGCGAACAATTAATAATCGGTTCAAAGTTTGGCATACCGCAGCCGTCATCTCATAACCCACTGATTAAGCCGGACAAAATTGATATTTTTCTTATTCCCTGTGTTGCCGCTGATAAAAACTTCAGACGGCTGGGTTATGGGGGAGGGTACTATGATCGGTTGATAAACAAGCTACGCTCTTCATGCACAAACAAACAGATATTCGCAGGGGTTCTAGCTGAAAGGTTTTTGCTGGACAGCTTGCCACGCGAGCATCATGATGCTGAATTAGATATAATTATTACTGAAAGGTTGGTGCTTGAGAATCCTGGCATTGGGTGATGTAGTGGGGCGTAGTGGCAGGGAAGCGGTTATAAAGCTTCTGCCTGGGCTGATAAAAGAGCATGAAATTAACTTCTGCATAGTGAATGTTGATAACGCTGCGCATGGTTTCGGCATCAATGAGGATATAGCTGCGGAGCTGCTTACAGCCGGGGCGGATTGCCTGACAGGGGGGGATCATGTATGGGATCAGAAAGGGGCGCGTAATCTGCTGGAGAAGGAGCCGAGATTGCTGCGTCCACTTAATTATCCAGGCGCTACGCCAGGCCGTGGCAGCAGGATTTTTGAGAAGGACGGATGGAGAATTCTGGTACTGCACCTGCAAGGGCAGGTGTTTATGAAATATAATGTGAACTGCCCGTTCCACGCGGCAAGAGAGGAACTGGCAAAGTATAAATCCCCAAAGCCGGATGCTGTAATAGTGGATTTTCATGCTGAAGCCAGTTCAGAAAAAAATGCTATGGGAGTCTTTCTGGATGGCCAAGTAAACGCCGTATTTGGTACTCACACACATGTACCAACTCAGGATGCCAGAACCTTGCCGCAAGGCACGGCCTATATTACCGATCTTGGCATGTGCGGCGATTATAACGGCAGTATTATAGGCTTCCAGCCAGCCACGCCACTGGAGGTATTCCTTAGCAAAGGAAAGGCAACAGGCAAAATGGAACCAATGACCGGAACAGGAACGGTCTACTACGCAATATTTGAAACAAATGACAGCCAGAATAGCGCAGTGCTACATAGCCGCCTGGCTGAGTAGTATAATCAAGAATGGGCGGTACTTCCGGCAAGTGAAAAGGCTGAATATATTGAAAATGTAGGTTGGTATTAAAGCGTTTAGCGGGGGGATGTATGGAGCGGTTGAGTTTGGTTCTGGTTACTGCCCCAGCGCTGGAGCCGGTAAGCCTTGTGGATGCTAAAGCGTTCATGCGGGTGGATGGTGGCTATGACGATTCGCTTACAGCTACGCTGATTACCGCAGCGCGGCAGGGGGTGGAGGAATATCTGCGCAGGAGCTTAATCACCCAGACCTGGAAACTCACAAATTATTTCCATGATTCCAGAATTTTTCTCCCCCGTGGCTTGGTTACCGAAATTCTGGAGGTAAAAAGTATAGATTCAGCAGGGGTGGAGGTGGTAATGCCATCCACAACATATCATCTGGATAGCCCTGACTATCTATCGTTCTTATATGCATATTCAGGCGAGAGAGTGCAAATTACCTACCACGCCGGGTATGGGGAACTGGCAGCGGATGTTCCTGCCGCCATACGCCATGGCATAATGAACTACGCGGCAGCACTATATGAAAACCGGGGGCAGCCACTACCACAGCAGATAATGGATAGTTTAAGTGCGTACAGGCACTATGCGCTTTAGTTATTCAGCTTTTGCGGAAGAAATAATGTCCTGAACTGTGCGGTTGCTTATTCCGCTTTGTTCCCCTTCAATCAAGGCCAGAGTGATGCTTTCATGATCCATTTGATCGTGCATTATCAAATCGCACAGGTAATCGCTGGCGCTAACATATCTGCCAGTTTTTATCTGAGCATTAACCCATTCCAATACGCAGTCATGCACAGATAGATTAAGCGTTGCCATGAGAACAAGCCAGTATTGCTGATTTATATTTGTATTATAATGACAAATGACGCTGGGTTTTGTCAAGAATATTGCCGGAAATTACCAGATAAATTCAAAAAATTTCAGACGAATCGCTATATGAATCATGATAATAACCTGACTTCTACTTTAAGCCGCAGGGTGGTGATTCAAAGCCCCGTGCGTACCCGAACAGTTACGGGCGGATTTACTAAAGCCTGGAATGACTTTGCCAGCGTTTATGCGGATGTTGAACCTGTTTCAGCGCGGGAGAGGCTGATAGCCTTCAAAATGCAGGGGGAGATAACCCACAAGATAACCATACGTTTTTTAAGCGGCGTTAAAAGTAGAATGCGTGTGGTTTATAATTCCCGCATATTCAATATCAGGGGTGTGGTTAATCCATCGGAGAAAAATGAACGGCTGGTGCTGTTATGTGAAGAAGGGGTGGACTCATGAGTGCGGTTGATTTTAATGCTCTCCAGCAAGTTATATATGGCAGGCTGGCGGGGGATGCCACTTTAAACAATATGGCCGGAATTTATGACTATGTTCCCGAAGATGCCGCGTTTCCATTCATAGTTATAAATACCGCAAATTTCAGGGATATTTCAGCCAGACTTACGCCGTTGACGGAAAGTTTGCTTGATATTCATGCCTTCAGCCGCAGCGAGGGGAAGGCAGAAGTGCAGGCAATACTGCTTCGTGTTTATGAGCTATTGCAGGATTACCCTGACGTTACGAATTTAAAATGCACTGGTGGAGAAGTCACGCTGGAAGGTGATGGAGTGACATATCATGCGCAAATCAGGTTTAGGGCAGTATTTTAGACTTCTCCCCAAACTCTACTGCGCTGGCAAACTTGCTTTGGCTTAAGCTTCTCAAATCCGCATGTACTTCTTTGTACACTTGCGTTTTTGCGATGCTAGCTTCGCGCATTTTGCTCACCGCAGCGAGTTTCGAAAGAAGTCTATTAAGCGGCAAGCTGAATAGCTTGATTATGGGAAATAATCCTGGCTGTGACAACATTCACGGGGGATGCCAGCAGGCGGGAGATTTCATACAGCAAATCACCGTGATGATGAAAATCCAGGCTGCTTTCATTATCATACAGGTCTTCGCAAGGTAAAAGAGCCGCTAGTAACTCTCTAGCTTTTCTGAAGTTATCAGCCATTGCGGCTGCGTCTTCATTTCTGCCGTTAATTAGTGAGCGGGTCAGTATTACCAGTTCTGCGATATCCTGGTTGTCCCGCTCATTGGGGTTTGGTTTTAAGGGGCGGCAAAGGTGCTGCCTGAGCAGGAAGGTATCCTCCAGGCTGTAGGATATATGATTGATACCTGTGGCTATAACCTCGCGGGCTAATAGCTGTATGAATTTGTCTGTTGTTTTCTCATTGCTCATACATGGCAACTTAAAAGCTATTCATGAAGAAAAACTAAAGACAGAGTTAATGTTTTTTGAAAATTAAGCATCAATTATATGAAATGGGATAATTATGACGGCTCAGAAAGGCTCACTGGTGCTGCTGAAAGTTGGTGACGGCGCAATTGAGGAGAGTTTTACAACTATCGGTGGAATGCGCATTACTAAGCTGGCACTGAATACAAGGCTTATTGATGCATCCAATGTTGATAGCGGAGCATGGAGAAAATTGCAGGATGGCGGCGGTATCCGCTTTGTTACGGTTTCAGGGATTGGTTTATTTACTGATAGCACGGCTGAGGAAATTCTGCGCCAGACAGCGTTCGGGGGACTTGGCCGCAATTTTCAAATATCCTTTGGTAACGGCAATGAACTGCAAGGCGCATTCATGGTCAGTTATTATGAAAGGGCAGGTGAGTATACCAGTGAGGAAACAACGGTAATTACTCTGGAAAGTGCTGGAGTAGTTGTTTTTAGTTCTTAGCTTGAGTATGCAGAATTTGCAGGTTGTTCTGATTTGCCAAGTCAATATCTATAGCTGAGCCTTTTTCAGTGGAAATCAGTTTGTTATTGGCAAAATTGAGTAGTGTAGGGCGGGCATCGTCACCAAAATAATAAACCCATGATTCCTTATCTTCCGCTTTATCTGCGCTCCTGGGCTTTGATACGGTTTTTGGTTCACCTATCGCCAGTATTACCATCTCCTTGGTTGCACCTAAAAATACCGTGCGATTTTTCAGAGCCTCGCGTTGCTCAAAGGGGACTGGCAGGAAAGTTATAGTGTTCCTGCGTCGCTTTTCTTCAATTGATGCGCTGGATACACCGAAAACATCAATCTGAATAAGCAATTCTTTCAGCATCCCTGGGTTATGCACCTGCACATAAGCAGTTGCGACCGAACCGCTGAACGCCATGAGTATAATGGATATAAAGGTTGCTAATTTCATAACAACAAATTTAGCAGCCAATGGTTAATAAAGATTAAATTATTTGGGATTGCATTGCCTGATATGGCCGAAAATAAGGATTTTCAAAAAACCTTAATATACATGTAACAAAAGTAGGATCTAATTCTGCCCGGCATTTGGCTCAGGGGTTACTACCTGCTGATTGGCATCTCTAGCAATGGGTTGCGCGGCTTGCGCATTCTGCGCGGGATTAGAGAATAATGCCCCTGGCAGGCGGGTTGGGGGATTCAGTGAAAACTCAGCTTGTAGGTTTTTTATGGCAACATCCACGTATTTTCTCTGGATAGTGGCAATCTGCTCAAGGGCTTCCTTATCGCAGGGGCTGTTAATGTAATGTTGTTTGAAGTAGGCACGGGCGGCGTTTACCCCGTCCCAGATGTCACCAATGGTGGCTTTGTAGTTGTTAAGCTCCAGAGTCATCATTGAAGCAAGAGCGGCGGACTCATAAGCATTTGCAGCATTACAGTTCTCAAGGTAAAAGTAGTTTATGAACAGGTTGCGGTAATTGCCTTTTACATTGTTTACGGTGGCTTCCATATCAGAATCGCCAACATATCTGGCCAGTTCCTGTAATGCGCTCTCCTTCTCTGCTTTCAGAGTTTCCATATCGCGCCTCAGGTAAGTCATTTCCGTTTCTATCTGCTGCACTCCACCTGGGTATTTGCTGGTTCCGCGATCATAAGCACTGTTTAAATGATAAATAGCTGTAAAGAAGAGTGCGAACAACACACCATAGGCAATAGCCGCGCCTTGCAGGCTTACTTTGCCGATCAGGGATTCTATAAAGGTATCCTGTATTTCATAACCTGAGTAAAACTTTTTCAGGTTTTTAAGTTCCTTGTGCCGTGCTGACTGTATAACGAAGAACAGCACCAGAAGCCCGGCGCACAGCACATAGGCATAGGGCGGAATGTAAACCCAGGTGACATAAAATAAGTTGGCTATGGATTTCAGGGGTAGTCTCCATTGTGCGGTATACTTATCGCACTTCAAGAGTACGATAAGTATATCTTTTATATTTTGCGCATGGCCGCCAATCCAGCCCCATGCGCTTATATATCAACTGCTCGCAAACTAACCTCAACAAATGCACTCTTCATACGCGGGCAGTATATACTTCAGATTATAGAAAAAATCTTAATATTTTCTGAGGTCATTAAGGAATACACTTTTATGATTGCGGTAATTTTGCAAAGCGGGGAATAAATCATGGCAAAAACACTGGATATTAAAGCCAGCATTAACGATGCTAATCTGAGGAACAGCCTGGGTGAAATTGAGCAACAGTTACGGGGGGTGGAGGCATTAGGTGATAAGGTATTGTCAGACTTACAGAAACGTATGGATTCCTGGCTGGTATCAGCAATTAAAAGTGCTAATGCCGCCGCTGCGGTCATGAACTCAGGAGCTTTTGCAACACAGAGTTTTAATACTGGTGCGCAAAATGGCCGAATGACAGGCAATAGAAAATCAGAAGGCCAGATGGCGGCTGATCTGGCTGCAATTCTGCGCCGTTCTGCTCGGTATTTGTGATATACTAAAACACCCTAAGAGTGTTTTAGTATATCTTTATATATTTGCGCATGGCCGCCAACCCAGCCCCATGCGCGTATATACTGCTCGCAAATTAACTGCAAAAATTCCACATATCATAGACGCGAGCAGTATATTTTAATAAAAGCGTAATGAGAGCGGCTTATAATGAGAGTATGAAATTCCTGAAAGCTAAAAAACAGGTTGAGGATATAGAGGAGCTTCCCGCGATTAAGGAGGGGGGGCTTAGGGAGATGAGTCAGACCCCTGACGATGAGCTTGTGCGCCTGCTGGAAAGCGGTGCTATCACTGATGACATGATTTCGGAACTGCCGCAGAATCATATAGTGCGGCAACGGCTGATGATGATTCAGAAAGCCATAAAGAAGCAGCTGGCCGGGCCGGTGGGGCTGAAGGAATTCCGTGGTAATCTTATGGGTGCGCTCAGGTGGTCCAGCAATTTTGAGATAGGGATTTCTAAAGCGGATGCTTTGAAAATGGCGGTGAAACTTTCAGACCGTGTGCGCGATGCGCAGATAATAATGTCCATGAAAGCGGCGGGTGAGCAGTTGATGGTAGCGGTGCAGGGGCCAAAAATGCCAGTGCCTGCGCCAGCAAAGCCAGCACCCGCAAAAGCTGCGCCAGCCCTTGGCAATATACCGCTTATGGAAAGCAAGGCTGACCGCGTGCGCGCACAGCAGCAGGAAGCAGAAAATCAGGAACAAACAAAATCGGGGTAAAACATAATGGCTAGGTGGAACGAGGATAGACAGCACTGGCAGCATGACAATAATGGCGATGGTAGCGAGGATAATACTAACGGAAGTGGTAATGATTCAGATAGCACCTGGACAGGGATAACACCTTTTGGGGAATTTTTAAATAAAGTTGCAAGCCCTGTGGTTAGCAGATTTTCATTCTATATGAGTAAAATAGCAGGTCGTAGTGAAGGGCAACCCAACCAGCGCACTTTAACTTCAGACAGCCAGCCATCATACAGTGAACCAAAGTTAGACGGGGGAAATATGGAGCAGGTTAGAGCAGACTGGCAGCGGCATGAGCAGAATATGAGATTGCAAGAGGGAAGGCGTAGAGAAGTTGGAGATGATGAGAATTTAGTGGAGCCTGGACCTTTGAGTATACTTTTTGCTGGTGGTTTTCATGATTTCTTTAACAGATTGGAACAAACTGGACTTGTTGATGTAGATCCAGCACAGTCTTTTAGTCCACTCTCTACTGCTATGCTTAAAACTCTTGGTATTGAAACACCAAATAAAGCTAACGGGGCTATGGTAGGCGCGTGATGAGTTCGCATAATCAATCCGCATATCCTACAGAATCGGCATCATCAGGTTACGATGATTCTGCCGCCTCTAAGGGATATTGGGGATTTGACCATGGCGATGAAAATGATGTACCTGGTATAATGAAACGCCAGAAGATTAATGGCCAGCTTGACAAAATTGCCGGGACTTTAGCGTTGGATGCCAGAAAGCGCGATACCGTACTGAAGTTTTTTAACGAGGAATACCCACGCCTGAAAAAGGAAGGTATGAACCGCGAAACTCTCACTCAGTACGAAATGGAACTGATTAAAACGCTTTACCCTGAGTATAGCGATATCAGTAAAGAAGATGAACTGGTAAAGTGTTGCGCTGAGCTAGATAAGGCAATCAGCCTGATGCATACGGTTAATGCTTATTACTGCACCATAAACCCACATGCTATATGTGCGGTTGTGAACGAAGTCTGCAATGGTAAATCGGCTGAAAGTGCGGTAAAAACCGTTGAGGCGGTAGAATACGGATCGCAGTTTACAAGTGATGATCCCAGAAGAAATGCCCATGACTGGGACGTTTTTGTTGAACGCGGAACAAGCGGAATCTTCTATACCACGCTATGCGCCGCGCAGTGTATAAATAACCCGGTAAGTAAAATATTTCCCGATGTTGATGCTGTGCCATTTGAAGCTAATATCTCTAAGGATATCAGCATAGGCAAGCCGAAAGGCCAAGCTTCAAGAGCCTAATACAGTAATTTACTCATCTCCAAGTTTATCATTCCATAATTACAGAGTAACGCCATGTCCTTTCATGAGGTGCGGCTGCCTGCAGATATATCATTTGGTTCCAGCGGCGGCCCGGAGTATTTTACCAATGTCCAGGTGCTGGAAAATGGTTTTGAGCAGCGTAATATCAACTGGTCAGCGCCGCGTGCCAGATATAACGTGTCGCACGGGGTGCGGAGCGATGAACAACTGGCAGCCCTGATAGCGTTCTTCCGCGCACGCAAAGGCCGGGCGCATGGTTTCCGCTTCAAGGACTGGGCGGATATGGAAGGACTAGCGCAAGTTATTGGCACTGGTGACGGTGCAAGAGCAACTTTTCAGTTGATAAAAATATATTCCAGCGGAGGCGTTCAGGAAACACGGATAATAAAAAAACCCGTATCCGGCACGGTTAAGGTGTATGTAAACGCAGCGCTGCAAAATTCCGGCTATACGGTAAATTCTGCAACCGGAATTATTACTTTCAGCACTCCCCCTGTAAGCGGCGCTGTTATCACTTCTGATTTTGAATTCGATGTGCCTGTTCGCTTCGATACTGATCACCTCTCAGCACGTCTGGAGACTTACGGCATCAGCAGCGTAAACGATGTTCCGGTTATTGAGATAAGGTTGTAGTCATGAAAGCCATAAGCCAGGAATTGCAGGATCACCTGAATGATGAAGTAATGACCCTTTGCACCATGTGGCGTCTGGAAAGGCGGGATGGAGTTGTTCTGGGATTTACCGATCTGGACAGAGATATAGTTTTTGATGGCCTGAATTTTGTAGCGGCCAGCGGATTCATGCCGACTATGATAGAGTCAGGTTCCAGCCTGGCAGTAGATAACCTGGATGTTGAAGGTTTGTTGGATTCAAGTGGTATTACTGAAGCTGATCTACTGGCCGGAAAGTACGATTATGCAGAAATAGAAATCTTCAAAATTAATTATGAAGATGCATCCATGGGTAAGATAACCCTGCGTCAGGGCTGGCTTGGTGAAATCACCATACGGGAGGGAAAGTTCGTAGCTGAAATTCGTGGCCTGATGCAAAAACTGAATAACCGGATAGGTGAATTATATTCCCCCGGTTGCCGGGCGAATCTGGGTGATGCCAGATGTAAGGTGAGTATGACAGGTTACACCAGAACCGGGAGCGTGACGGCTACCGCCGGGCGGCAATCCCTCACTGATACTGCAAGGCTGGAGAGCACCGGATTTTTCAACCAGGGTTTGCTAACTTTCATCAGCGGGCTAAATGCTGGACTCAGCATGGAAGTGCGGGAGTTTTCGCAGGGAAACATCCTGCTGACTTTGCCCATGCCTTTTGATATTGCGGTGGGGAATAGCTACACAATTACCGCAGGATGCGATAAGAATTTTCAAACCTGCGTTTCCCGCTTTAATAATGCAGTGAATTTTCGCGGTGAGCCGCATGTACCAGGAACCGATAAAATACTTGAAACCGCCGGAACAAGAAGCAACTAAAAATCGAACCACTTTAGCGAGAATTGGTAATGTGGAGCGAGATAAACAGCATAAGCCTGCAATATCAATTTATGCAGAAAATAATACTGCAAGGAATACCTGGCTAATAGTTTGACAGGTGTATTAATGGGTATGGATATAGATATTAAGTGTAGTTTATATCTGTCCAGAGCGGTTATAATTAATGCCATGCCAAAGCATACAAAAAATATCTGCGGCCAACTGAATTTAAAATACAGGCACTGCAGAATTATATAAAGTAATGTCACTATGGCGGTGAATATTCGGGATTTTTCACGCCATATTCCTTCCACCTTATAACGCGCAATCAGCCCCAGAAGCGCGAACAAAAAAGCAAACGCGCCATATTCAATTGTCAACTCAAGTGGTGCGA
Source organism: uncultured Rickettsiales bacterium (assembly GCA_964439415.1). Lineage (GTDB taxonomy): Bacteria > Pseudomonadota > Alphaproteobacteria > Rickettsiales > CAZAGG01 > CAYTOJ01. Next base: position 3 of record CAYTOJ010000007.1, on the reverse strand, counting down.
ACC
>CAYTOJ010000006.1:0-29545 GCA_964439415.1 uncultured Rickettsiales bacterium | reverse complement strand
CCTGAAAAAATCAGTACTGACAGACATTCCTAAATAGATCGTGAACAGGTTCTTACGAACCAGCCAAAGCCACCGGCATTCTAAAAGTGCATTTTAATAATAATAAAACAGCCTTAGCAAGGTTAAGTAATGATAACCCGGTAATGCTAATTTATAGGTCAATCTACGGAGATACAACGCACTACGCAGAGTACAGTACTCACGAAGATCAGTATTTTCTTGAGAAAGAGCAGTACCCAGGAAATACATTATTAAAATCAATAGTGCCACTGTATGGCGGTAAGGTAACTTCAAGAACTTACAAAGTTACCACAGATGAATATAATGAACAGAAAACCTATCTGGTGAAATATATTCCCGAGGGTCAGGGCAAGACCACTGAAATATCGGTTGCGAAATCACAGCTTAGTGCAATGGGTGCGGATTTCCATAAACAAATCCCAGAAGTATACTACATAAATGAATTTGTGCGCGATGATGGCTACCCTGTTCGTACTAATATTCCGCATATGACCCTTTATAACGCCAGGCAAGATGATCAAAGAAGGGTGCGTGAGAGGCTGGTATGGCAGGAGTACAAGGAGGGAAAATCTCCCAAGCAATTAACCGATGATGTTCTTACACAAATCGCGCAATTCCAGGGAGATTTACACGCTGCACGCTCAGACATAGAGGATCAAACTAAAAACTTATTACATACCATAATCACCAAGAAACCCTTGAATGAAAGAATAGAAGAATATGCACATCGGGTATGGGGATCTATAAAATCCGAAAATAATAACAATGATATTGACCCAGATAAATTACGCAGTCTTTACAATGGGCTTGTAGCAATTTTTGGCTTGAAGTGCTTGAAAAATATCACCCCCCAGAATATAACATCAGATGACTTAGCCAAATTATTATTTCGTGAGCTTCCAAAACGATACGATTACACTTTTGACCCACTACTCAGTTTCGTAGTTGAACCAAAACTCTATGAAACTCCTTTGTTCACAGCTAATTTAGCTCAGCCTTTTGATAATGATTATGTTGATATAGTTCTCAATGCAATTCAAAAAATATTACATCCACCTGTAAATTACGATGACGGTACTTTATCTCCTGAAGCGTTAGCAGGTCTTAGTGAGATGGTAGAATTAATAGAGAATTTTCCTCCTGAGAAGACGCAAAAAATCATGCGTGAGAGTTTATATAATAACTTTGCATCTTACAGCAGCGGAGTTGCTCATGATATCTTTAGAAGATATAAAACTTCTCCTGATCCGTGGGTAACTTTCTTAAAAGAATTTAAGGCGGAACTACTTAGCCATATACAATCCGAGCCAGCCATAGATAGTGCTAAATATGATGTACTGTTCAAGTATAAAAAGACAACATCTAATACTGTAGATGGAATAGACTTTATTGCGTCAAAATTTGAGGAGTGGCAAAAAGACGTAACGAGATTTCATAAGAAATTCACAAACGAACCCATTCATGAAGATGATCAAAATCGAACTAAAAAATATGGAAAAATCGAACCATACAACATGCCTAAAATACAGCGCTTACTTAAGGGGAAAGAGGAAACAATATATAACCTCTACAGTAGTATACCATTTATAAAAACATATGGATCAGCTGCTAACTTTAAGAAAAGAATTTCGCTAGGTGGAGCAAAAGATTTTGTCACTGCAATGTGCCTATATATGCAGGATGAGTTAACGCGGCTTCAAAATACTATAAATGACAGGTTATCGGCTATCGCAGCCAGCGGTAAAGATATTAATCTGCCCTTCGGTTATACACATGGAGATTTACATAAGGATAATGTCCTATTTAAAGGCGAAAAATTATCGGCTGTGATTGATTATGAAACATTAAGCAAGGGGGGTGTAGCTTTCGATTTAGCAACTACGGTGTAGTCAATGTTTAAGGAAATTGGCATGGATGAAGCTATAAAGAAATTGTCAGATCATCAGAAGAATCACCTTGATGACTTAACCACATATGATTCCAGAGCCAAAGGCATGTACACCAGATTTAATAGTGATGAGATGAAGGCTATAAAAACGTATTTAAAAGCATACGAGAAACAGAGAATAGCCAGTAGAAAAGAGATGGGGCTTAATGGTGGCGAATTTACCGAGGCAGAGAAATCAATACTGCCGCCGTTAGTTCTTGCAAGCTGGCTGGAAGAAGCTATCCGCAGGATGAAGAATCTAGGCAGGAAGGAGAAAAATGTTAGCATGTATAAACTGCCGCTGACTTTCATGTTATTGTTTGAAAACTATAAAGACAAACTAATGAGTCCGGATTTTGTCAAAGAATTATTTGGTGAGGAGAGGGAGCAAGTGAATGGGCAGGATCAATGGAATCTTCTACAAAAAGTAGCCCAACAACCAAGACTGGCAGTGGGCTAATGACGATTCCCGCTATAATCATCCGCCATGCAAGACTAGAGGATGCCGGGGAAGTGGCGGCAATGCTGGCTGGGCTTTGCGAATATGAAGGGGTGAGAAAATCAGAATTCAAGCCGGAGGATTTTATTCGGGATGGCTTCGGCGAAAATCGGGCGTTCAGCGCACTGGTAGCGGAGATAAACAACCAAGTGATCGGCTTTCTCACCTATTACCCCGGTTATGATATGCCAAGTGCCAAGCGCGGTTATCACCTGGGCGATTTTTATGTCAAAAAAGAATTCCGCAGGCGCGGTGTGGGGAAAAAATTATTCGCTGCACTTGCGCAAATAGTGCTGGATAATGGTAGCTGCTGGATTTCCTGGACTGCTATGGCAAATAACCGCCCAGCACTGGAGATGTACGCGAAATTCGGCGCCGTCACCCCCAAAAACGTGCAGTTCATGGCAATTGGCAAAAACAATTTATCTATACTGCTCGCGTTTCATGAGTGTGGAATTTGCAGTTAATCCGCGAGCAGTATAGTCGCGGATTCGGCTGGATTGCTTGGCGCGCCGAAGCTTTAGCGAAGGTGGGGCGGCCATGCGCAAAATATAAGGTATACCTATCGCACCCTTGAAGTGCGATAGGTACAGTTAAAACTTTGTATGCGGACAGGAAACCGCACCTTCCGAGAGGAGTTCTATGACAGACCAATGCTCGCAGATTCTTTAGGCACTATCCGAGCAGAACTAAAAAAGGCAACCGATAAATATAATAACTACAGACCTCACTTCGCGCTAGACGGACAAACCCCTATGCAGTATATCAATAATACTCTCAAAAAGGCTGCGTAAGCTGTCTCATTACACTTGGCCGCGTACACCAGTGAATACCGACATCACTTTGTTAAAACGCGTGTGACCGTGTGTCATTATCCTGATGGGAAACTGGCTATTTTTCATGGGCATAGGGAAATAGGCCGATATGATAGCAAAGGCAATTTGCTACAGCACACAGTTGCACAGCAACCTGATGAAAAGAAAAATAGAAAGAGAAAAGAGGAGAGAGAAATCACAAAACTTGCGGCATAGACGCATAGACAAACCGGACATTTAACCTGCTATCTAACCGGACATATCACCCGCTCGTGACAGCCTCAAAATACATAATGGTGCGGATGAAGGGACTCGAACCCCCACACTTTTCAGCACAAGATCCTAAGTCTTGCGTGTCTACCAATTCCACCACATCCGCTAATTTCACATACCTATAGTACTTACGGCCTGAAGATTATCCAGGCCTTTTTGCATAAATATACCCCTATCATCTGGGGAGTGTGCTTAGAAGATAGCATTTCAGGGGTATATTTTCTTGTATACTAAGGGGCTGCCGCCCCCGCGCTGTAGCGCTTCCCCCGCAGTGCCGGCGCGGCTCCCTTTGGTCGCAAGAAAATTTCACTCTTGAAACGCGAGGAGTATTCTAAAGCTTTTCCATTGAAATCCTGCTTTGATTATTGTTTGTGAACAATTATGAACCTTGGCTACAACATTACATTCACTGATTTATACAGCCCCATCGGCTTGCAAAAGGTAGATGCTGCGTTTATCGCATACTTAAATTCATACTTTCCTGATCTAAGCGCATCACTGCTTACAGCCAGGAAAAACCCTGATAATTTAACTAAAAAAGAAGAATCAGCGCTAATCATTGAGCTTGCTGCGCCGCTGGAGAAGTTCACCGGTGTGCTCTTTAACATCACTGAAAATATAGACAAACTAAAGGCGGAGCATCACCGCCTTGCGCCGCTGTTTTCCTGCAAACGTCTGTTTGTGCAGCGCCGGGCAGTTAAGGGTGAGTATGCCCGTACCCTCCCCACCGCTGATGAAGCTGAACGGATTAAAGATATGCTGAAAATTCAAGTATATCCATCATCTAATAATATTATTGAATGGGAACTGGCCTTTGCCGGGCGGGTAAATACATGGCTGGATAATGAGCCGGAGAATCAGGAAAATATCAACCTGGCACTTATCTATAGTGCCTGGGCGGCTTTAAGTATGGATGGCCGGATGAAGCATGAAAACGGCATTTTGTTCAAGCTTCCAGAAGCGGTTGACCACGCCCACCTGATACCGGAGCTAAAAATGACTGCGGATAACAGCCTGAAATTGCCGCACATGGTGCAGCGGACAGGCTTCAAACTTACCGATAACGGCGGCAGTCTGGCGGAAGCACTTGATAACGCCCATTACTGCATAGTCTGCCACAAACAGGGGAAGGATTCCTGCTCACGGGGGCTGAACGATAAGTCAGGCGTATACAAGCATAACGCTCACAATGTACCGCTTAAAGGCTGCCCGCTGGATGAGAAAATATCCGAGATGAATCTGCTTAAAGCTGAGGGAAACAGCATCGGCGCACTGGCTACTGTTATGATAGATAACCCCCTCCTCCCCGCTACTGGTCACCGCATCTGTAACGATTGCATGAAATCCTGCATCTATCAGAAGCAGGAGCCGGTGGATATTCCTAAACTGGAAACCAGAAACCTGCGTGATGTTTTAAGCCTGCCCTATGGCTTTGAGATTTATTCGCTGTTTACCCGCTGGAATCCTTTAAACATCTGCTCCCCCTTACCAAAATCACTTAGCGGTAATAAAGTGCTGATTGCCGGGCAAGGCCCCGCCGGATTTACCCTGGCGCATTACCTGCTTAATGAGGGGCACAGCGTTACAGCCATTGACGGCCTGAAAATAGAACCGCTGGATGATGATTTTCAGCCAATCGAAAATGCCGCAGATTTGTGGGAGGAGTTGGATACCAGAACGCCAGCCGGGTTTGGCGGTGTAACGGAATACGGCATTACTGTGCGGTGGGATAAAAACTTTCTCAAAATCATCCGCCTGGTGCTACAGCGGCGCGAACACTACCGCTTGCACGGCGGCGTGAATCTTGGCGGTAATATCACCATAGACCAGGCTTTTGATGAATACGGCTTTGACCATATCGCCCTTTGCATGGGCGCAGGCAGGCCGAATCTGCTTAATGTGCCAAACTTTGTGGCGCGTGGCGTGCGCACCGCATCGGACTTTCTGATGACTCTGCAACTGAATTCCCCCATGCAGGATAATTCCATAGCATGCCTGCATTTGCGTATGCCGGTGCTGGTAATCGGTGGCGGCCTGACCGCGATTGATGCCGCGACTGAGGCAAAAGCCTACTACCCCATAATGGCTAGGAAGTTCCGTAACCGTTATAATGATTTATGCCAGAAATTAGGCCAGAATGAAGTAGAGAAGGACTGGAGCGATGAAGAAAGAATAATCGCCCGTAAATGGCTGGATGCAGCAGAATCAGCTGGCAATAATTGCAGTGTGAAAGTAGTCTACCGAAGCGCGCTGGAGCAATCCCCCGCTTACCGCCTGAACCATGAGGAACTGAAAAAGGGGCTGGAGGAAGGAATTGAATTTATGCCCAATCTCACACCTACCGAATTTATAGTGGATGAATACGGCCACATCAGCGCCGCGAAGTTTACTGACAAGCAGGGAAATGCAGTTACACTGCCAGCCCGCACTATAATTATCGCCGCTGGGACTAATCCTAATGTTACGTTGGTCAGTGAAGATGGTAAGAATCTCTCCCTTGATGGTAAGTACCTGAAGCGCAGAGATGGATATAAAGTGATTACTAACATCCGGGGGGATGGTAAAAGCATCAGCTACTTTGGCGATATGCACCCAGAATACGCCGGAAATGTGGTAAAAGCCATGGCCAGCGCCAAGCATGGGTATAAGGAAATATCCATGCTTCTCAATCAAACACCCAAAACACAGTAAATAAATATATGCATCACCTGCCAAAACCAAAAGCCGTTCTTTTCGATTGGGATAATACGTTAGTGGATACCTGGCCTGTTATCCACCTGGCTCTCACCCACGCTTTCACCACGATGGGGATGGATGCCTGGACTCTGGAGCAGACAAAGGCACGAGTGCGCAAGTCCATGCGGGATTCCTTCCCGGAAGTCTTTGGTGAGAACTGGCAGGAAGCAGGCAGAATTTACCAGAACAAATACCGGGAATGTCACTTAGATCAGCTTAAAGCTATAAACGGGGCTGAGGAAATGCTGCGAATACTGCGGGCAAAAGTTCCATACTTAGGGATAGTCAGCAATAAAACCGGGGAGAATTTGCGCAAGGAACTGGCCGCGCTAAAGTGGAATCACTACTTTGACTGCGCCGTCGGCTCCGGCGACTCCCCGCGTGACAAACCATACCCTGACCCGGTGCACCTGGCTCTGCAAGGCTCAAATATCACTCCAGGCCGGGATGTCTGGTTCATCGGCGATTCGGATATTGATATTGAATGCGCAAATGGCCTCAACCTCACCGCCATTCTATACGGTGATGCGGTTATACATAATGAGGCAAAACTTACTGTTCATCATAAAGTAACCAGACTTAGCAGTATTTGTGACTTTTAGGCTGGTTTTTACTAGACCTCTTTCGGAACTCTACTGCGCTGGCAAACTCGCTTGTCGCTACGCTTCTCAAATCCGCATGTACCCAAAAGTACACTTGGCTAGGGCTAAAAACGCTTTCAGCGTTTTCTTCACACCTACGCTTTGCGATGCTCGCTTCGCGCATTTTGCTCACCGCAGCGAGTTCCGAAAGAGGTCTAGTAACTCCCCAGGTGTTGGCACGAACTATCAGCTTCCCCTCCCGTTTACGGGGGGGGGCTAGGGGGGGTATCTTTCTTCTTACCGTAGTACCAACACATGCCCCCCCTTAATCCCCCCCGTAAACGGGAGGGAGACAAGCAATGTACATTTACGACAGCAGACCACCTGGAGTGTTACGGTTTTCTAAACCACCGCATAAGAAACATAAGAATCAAACTCGAAGCGTTGAATGGCAAGGTTGCGCAGGCCGATGCTTTGCAACACTGCTAAAGTCTCGCCGGGGAAGATTTTTGCGTTCAATTCATCAAAGGCTATCACCGCGCCTTTTGGCATACGCGGCAGAAAAGTCTCCAGCAGAATTTTAGTTGGCTCATAAAGGTCAACATCCAGGTACAATAGGCTCACCACCAGGTGGGGGTTGGCATCCAGATACTGCTGGGCGGTGACGCGGATATCACCCTTCACCAGTTCAACTTTAGGAATATGAGATAGCGGGCGATTAGCATCGTACACCTGTACCGCTTTTAAAACATCCTCATAACTTGAGCCGCTCAAATTACCACTTTTTAAAAGCGTTCCATCCGCCCCTTTAGTGTCATGCTGAGAAATGGAAGGAAAACCCTCAAACGTATCAAAACCAATTATTTTGCGGGTATGATTCACCGGCTCTAAAATGGAAGAAAGCTTCGCCCATGCCAACGTACCGCCGCCGTGCAGCACACCACCCTCGATAATACTGCCATGCACATGCAGGATTTTCCGGAATATCTCATACTTGGTGATAAACTTAGCCAGCGACTGGCGGCTGACGTATTTCGGGAATGCATCTATTTTATCCATCAGCGGATCAGGCGACGTTACAAATAAATCAGTAGCCAAATCAAACTGCTTTAAATCCGCCGCTGATTGATTCTTAGGCTCACGCGATAGTTTTTGATTCATTCTATTAAGCCACCCATATTTGGTGATATTCCTGACTCCGGATTGGTATAACGCAACTGCGCGGAATATCTGATATTGTCGGATATATTAAGCTGTGAGCTATGCAGCAACAGTGCACTAAAAATCAGCACATCGCCGCGCTTCATCTCCACCAATTTTATTTCATTATCATAAACTCCATCAGGTATACTTTTTTTCCCTACCATTAGAGTATGCTCAAGCGTACCCAGCTTATGGCTGCGCGGCATAACCGCCAGGCAACCTTGAAGTATTCCTGTATCCTGAAACGGCATCCATACCGTGATCTCATCAGTATTACCCTGAACGTAGTAATGATCCTGATGCCAATATGCCAGTTCCTTCGTTACAAAAGGTACATCAATGCGGAATGGAAGTTTTTTATAAAGCTGCGCCTTGGGCAGGAGAAGCCTGATAATATTTTTAAGTTTCGGATTATTTCCAAGCTTATGCAGGCTGGGATGATCCCGGAATCTGTCATAAATCCGACTAACTGCATCAGGATTGCTTTTAGCGAAGCTTACCCATTTTTCATCCTGAATGGAATCAGCCGCCACATACTCACGGATCAGTGGTAACAAATCGCTTTCAACAGCAGTAAAGTCAGTGTCATCAAACAATGCCGCGATTTTTATAAAACCAGACTCAATGTATTCATGCAGCAGACCTGCCTCTTTAGCCTGTACATCGTCAACCATTATTTTATTCAGGGCTGATATTTAGTCCTCAACTTCTATGTTTTCTTCAACGAAGGACATTCCGCCTTTGCTGCCATAATCGCCTGACATTCCCATCTGCGCTTCTTCAAGCTCTTCAGCTACTTCTTCGCTACTTGACGCTATATGGTCAATTTTATCAAACGGCTGCATTTTACTGAAGCCCTGCACCAGTTCTTCCTTCAGCATGTCAAGGTCAACGGTTTTCTCCGCTATTTCACGCAAGGAAATTACGCTGTCCTTGTCATTATCCCGCTCCAGAGTAAGGGGGGAACCGGCGATTATATCCTTCGCCCGCTGGGATGCCAGAACTACCAGTTCATAACGGTTAGGCACTGTTTCAATACAATCTTCAACGGTAATACGAGCCATACTATTCCTTAATAAGTTAAAGCATTTCTACAAGTTTCAGATACTTATTTCAAGCTGAATTTGTGGGCTAGATGCCCCCACTAACGTATTCACGTTACCAGTCAAGCAGGAATACCAGTGCACAGGCAACAGCATCGTTAGTGACGTAATAGGCGGAGGATGATGGGGCGGTATATACACTGCCAGAAGTTGCGCAGGAACCAATATTTGCATAGGCTGTACGCACTTTACCTATCCCGGGGATTCCATCGTCAACTTTCTTATCAATATTGAAAGCATCAACTGGTTTCAATGCCGGATCAAGAGTTAAAGAACTGCCGTTTTCCTTACCAAACCATATCCTGTTCCCGTATGTGCCGTTCCAGTAAGATGAATTTCCAGAATATGCAGCTTCATAATAAAAAGTATACCCGGTTTTTGATACTGCTTTCGAGCCAGGAACATTAGTGCCTACAACTGAATTATGGTAAGCATTTCCCGCGCCGTTAAGGCCTGTGAAGCTGCCAGGATAAACGCCTGCGGATGCCATATGCTTCCATGCCTGGTAAATTTCCCCGGTCGCCCCTGCCGATGCTGCTAAGTCAAGCAATTCATCCCCATCGCCATTAGTCTCACCGGAAAGGTAAGTGGATATATTATAACAATCCCCTGGTATACAGTTATACTTCAGATAAAACGCATTAACTGCTGTTTTAATTTGCTCCGTCTCACTGATTATTTTACCTGTTTTCGCTGCCCGTATCAAATCCGCACCGGCCAGAATACCACCTACCAGCAGGCCAATAATCACCAGAACTATAGATAACTCAACCAGCGTAAAGCCGCTGTTTTTCTGCTTGGCAGTCTCTACAAGGCCTTCACACTGCCTTCTGCCTTCTGCCTTCTGCCTTCTGCAGTTGTGAATCATTGTATTATTAGCCTTTTCAATTACTTTACATGCATCATTCTGAATATTTTCTTAATACAACATATCGCTGGGGTCGAAGGTCAGTTCCAGGCTTCGCCAACCGCTGTATTTATCGGCGGGCAGGTTTTTAAGAGGGGTGCACATGCGAACTGCTCTGACTGCACTGTCAGCGGCGGCTCTATAGAATGAATCACCGGAGTAGCGGGATTTATGGGCTACATCCACTGATTTTAAACTGGCATCCTTGTTAAGCTCTACTTTGAGCACTACTTTAAGCTCGTGAGCGTCCCTTGCCCCTGCCGGTACATTCCAGCACTTTTGAATCTGCTGCCTGATAAAATCCTGCTCAGAGAGGGAGAGTGGAGCGTCCGGGTTATAGCGGTCACTTATGGCCTCTTCACCCTCCGCCGCGCCTTCCGTTTCCTCCTCCTCCACCTGTTTCTTTTTATGTGGTTTTGTATCCAGGCTTTTGAGCAGTGCGTTTAAGTCGTCGTCAACATTCTTTTTTGGCTTTGGCTTTTTCTTCATTATCTCCTCCGGAGTTGGCTCCAATGGCTTCGCCGCCTCCTTCGGTTTCTCCGGCAGTGGTTCCGGTGTTTTCTCCGGCTCAGGCTCCCGTTTTACCGGAGTCTGATGTTTTTCAGGTTCAGGTTTTGGCTTTTCTTCCTTTGGTTGCTGCTTCTGTTGCGGGCGGACATTTGATATTGCGCTGGCCGGGAGTATCTGTGCGGTAACAATTCTTGGCTGCTCTTCAGGGTCAATGTTCATGAAATCCGGGACACCAAGCCACAATAATATTATGGCGAAAAGGTGTGTCAGGAAAGAAGTTATCCATGCGCGCTGTAAATTCATTTCCTGACCGGGCAGATCATTGTTCTGCTGCTTTACCTTCCGTGACAAATGCAATCCGGCTGAACCCGGCTGCGTCTATCTCGCCCATTACTTCCATCATACGGCCATAGTTCAGCTTGCGGTCGCCGCGTATGAACACCCGTGCATCCTTTTTCTCTCCAGCTATGGCTTTAAGTTTTTCACGCAAAACTTCAAAGTTCATCTCCGTTTCCTGAAGAAAAATCTTGCCGTCTGATTTTACCGTAATCACTAAAGGCTCATCGGAACCGGGGAGTGATTTTGCTGATGTTTCCGGCAGGTCAACCGCAACACCCGCTGTCATCATCGGCGCTGTTACCATAAATATTATCAGCAGCACCAGCATAACGTCCACCATGGGCGTGACGTTAATTTCGCTCATCCTACGGTTATAACGGGCGGAGCTATCCTTAGCCAGATTCATTCCCATTATGCCGCCGCCTTCAGTACGCCATGATTATCCAACTGGCGGGACATAAAAACGGAAAATTCTGATATAAAATCATCCATCATGCCATTAATGCGGGAGAGCTGGCTGATAAAACGATTATAGAATATTACCGCCGGAATTGCCGCAAACAGGCCAATTGCGGTTGCGAATAAAGCTTCCGCTATACCGGGTGCAACCACTGCGAGTGAAGTGTTCTGTACGCTGGCTACAGCGGTAAAGCTGCGCATGATTCCCCAGACAGTTCCAAACAATCCAACAAAAGGCGCAACTGAGCCGCAGGTGGCAAGGAAACCAAGATGCGATTCCAAGTCATCAATCTCGCGGTTTTTAGCCACGCTCATGGTCTGCCAGATACGTTCCTTCAGAGAAGTTCTTGCAGCCTCACTGCTGATATGCCCACGGCTTTTGTACCACTCCCGCATACCAGCCAGAAAAATACGGGAAATTGCATGATCCTCGCGCTTCTCTGCCCTTGAATATGCTTTATCCAAGTCCTCACTGCTCCAGAGAGCTTCCTGGAATTTCTGCCCCCTCCTGCGCACTGATTTCAGCCTGTATGATTTCTCAATTATAACCGCCCAGCACCACATTGATGCCAGCAGCAGTGAAATCATTACCGCCTGCACTATAAAATCAGCCTGCAGGAACATTCCTATCGGCGTCATATCCTTAATTACAGCCTCACTCATGGCTGTTTGCGTTACAGTAGATGTCATTCAAATATCCGATTTATTCTGTTTTTTAGTAAGACAATACCTGCAAGTCTTGCATCTTTCAAGGATGTTCAACAGTTATAACATCTATTAGAATCTTATTCTTCAGGTTCGCACATATCAACCAGGTTGGATACTTTTGCGCAGAAGCTTTGCGCCGCGTAAGGTGACACAAACGCCCCGGCGGTTAACTGGTATGTGTACATCCTGCCGGTTCTAAGTTTCCTTATATCATAGTTAAGGCGTTTTTTATCCCTCAGTGGTATCGCATTCCATGTATCCAGCGCTTCATTAGGGGTGTCATAACCACCTAACAGCACCTGATACGCCCTGCCTGTGTTACCATCACCTTCGGCCTGATCCTGCGCACGCTCAGCCTCACGCTTTAGTGGCCTTGCGCCGATGGTTTTCACTCTTGTACAATCCAGGCCTTGCTGCTTAGCAAAGCTACAGGCATTATTAGCTTCGCCGATAGTACCAAAAGGGCTGACATTAACGGCATACAAGCCGCTGTAACCACCTTTGCCTTCTATTATCGCAATTCTCCTGTCAGCGAACATTGCTGGGTTGCTCTGGCGCATTACACCCGCAAAGTGATTAGCGAAATCTTCACTCTGGAAGGATGATATCTGTATAGCGTATGCATCACCGCCGGGAGTAAGGCTGCGCGCTGAAATATCAGCCATTCTGCCACGGTTATGACGCTGCTGTATTCTTGCAGTATTCTGCTGAGTTAGAGGCACGCGGATAGCCTCCCGCACTTCCACCCTTGCCTGGGGTACAGGCTGCTTTAACGCCAGCGGTTGTTGCGGAACCTGCGGCTGCATTACCTGCGGCGGCGTAATTTCTGCCACCGTATTTTCAACTGACTGCGGGAGTGGTGCAGAAGCCTGAGATGGCTCAGGTTGCTGAACAACAGTAATTTCCGGCTTTGGTGCAACCTGCACGGCTGGCATAACTACAGGCACTGGAGGCGCAGCAACCTCCTGAGGTTTCGGCTTCTCTACAACAGTTATTATCGGTTTTGGTGTGACTTCAGCCCGCACCACCCCTACATCACTTACTTTAGGCTTCGAGACTACACTGGCTACTTCACTTTTTATCTGCTCAGACTCCGGCATGGGTTGCGGCTTCGGCAGGGCGGCAACTTCAATTTTCTCACCCGCTTCTATAGCTGTAGGCTCCTTCAGGCCAGGAGCAGGAAGGGATGCCAGATTGTCACCCTTAGCCATTTTCTCCAGTTCAGCTTTTTTCTGATTAATCTCCTGTAGCGCCTCCCTGGCATCCATATTCGCACTGGCTGCTGATGCGCCAAGTTTTTTTGCGCTGGCATCTACAGCCTGAGCCTGTCCAGGCTCAGGCAGGGAAACAGGCGGCGTGGATGGCTGCTGTGCAACCTGCTTGTTGGCGGCTGCGTCCGCCATCAGTTTCTTTTCAGCCTCCTCCCTCGCGGCAACATTTTCAACCGATCTTGGCAGAACAGAACAATTCTCCGCCTGATCACCACCAAAATGCTGACAGAATTTTGTTGCACCATCCGCACTGGCAAAATAGCCAGCGCGCACCTGGTATAGAATCAGGCCATCATCCAGCTTCACCTTACCTAGTATAGGCCGCACCGATGCCATTGCCTTCGGGCTTTTACTCATATAACTTTTCCAGATGCCATTGGCGGAATCCACCGCCTTCTGCGATTCGCTTTCTTTAAAGAAACCAAGTTGCACCAGATGCTCGCCATCCTTATCTATCCCGAAACTCTCCAGCGGAGCATCTTTCACAGGTGTGGACACCGCAGCAGCAGCCTGAACCTTTTCTGTAGATACGATAGGCGTTCTGGATGACTCACTCTGACCAGCCGCTGGTTTAAGTACGGCCATGGAATCAGCTTGGGCATTTACTTCTGTCGCCGCAAAACGCCGGGAAATTTTCATCTCCGGTTTTTCAATTAATGCGCGGGAATCCGCTGCCCATATACTCTCCGACACAGATGGTTTTATCTTCCCCTGCTCCTGCGCCAGTACAGCCGGGCGGGTTCCTAAAAGATTAGCCAGTGCAGAATTTTTCTTCAAATCAGCCAGTTGCCTTAAACTGTGACCGTCCATATCAACCACCTGAGTATCCGCGCCGGAGGCAATCAATTTTGCCGCGGCATCCTCATGATTATTTTTGAAGGCATAGATAAGTGCAGTCTCGTCCCAGTCGTTACGCAGGTTAGGGTCAGCACTTAAATCAAGCAATGCCTGCACCGCGCCACTGCGCCCCATGCTGCTGGCTCGCATTAACGGCGTCCAGCCTTCTGCATCCCTGGAATCAGGATTTGCTCCGGCACGCACCAGAGCCTCCAGAACTTTTTCGTGCCCTTCACGCGCTGCCATATGCATGGCCGTTGCCCCGCCGGAATCCTTAGCATTAGGATCCGCCTTTGCGCTTAGCAGCATATTTACCACAGATATATTATTTTTCAGGCTTGCCCGCATTAAAGGTGTCACGCCAAAGCTGTTTTTCACATTAACGGAGTCACCTTTACTGATCATTCTCTCAACATCCTGCGCCTTGCCCATATCAGCCGCATCCAGCAGGGGGTCACCTAAGGAGGCCGCCATGACAGCCGGACAAGCAAACATCGGCATGCCTATCATTGAACTGATCAGAAGAATTTGTCTTAACTGCATCGCCAACCTTATAATGTATGTAATTGCCTTATGTATGTAGTGCCTACGCCTTAATAATTGGTTTAAAGCAATCTGTAAGCACGAAGCGTTATCTGTCATATACCCAAAAAAACATCCCCTTATATATTTGTGTTTCGCATTGGGCAAAAAAAACTTAATGTTTTGTATATAACTCCATGATTAAGGCATCCTGTTAATAACATCAGCGCAGTTTCAGTGTGGACAGGCCGATCAGCGCAAACATTATGGAGACAATCCAGAAACGGATAACCACCCTGGTTTCCGGCCAGCCGAGCTTTTCAAAATGATGGTGAATGGGAGCCATTTTAAATACCCGCACACCTCTGGTTTTAAATGAATACACCTGAATCATTACTGACAGTGCCTCAATCACAAATAAACCCCCTACTATAGCCAGCACAATTTCATGCTTGCATACAACGGCTACCGTGCCGAGTGCTCCGCCCAATGCCAGGCTGCCGGTGTCACCCATAAACACTTCCGCTGGGTGCGCGTTATACCACAAAAAACCAAATAGAGCACCCACCATAGCGGCGCAGAAAACAGCCAATTCCCCTGCATTTTGAACATATATTATATGAAGATAATCTGCATATATCCGGTTGCCCACGAAATAGCAGATAAGGCCGAACGAGGCCGCAGCCATTATAACCGGAACACTTACCAGTCCATCCAGTCCATCAGTCAGGTTCACTGAATTAGAAGCACCAATTATAACCACTGCGGCGAATACAATGTAGAAATATCCCAAGTCTAGCAACGCATCCTTGAAAAACGGCAATGCCAATTGGCCTTTGAAGTTTTGTGGCTCCAGCATCTGTATGTAGTAATACGCCATAACGGCAACGAAAACCTGCAACAGCAGCTTTGCTTTAGCGCGCACTCCCCTAGTGTTCTGTTTAGTGACTTTAAGATAGTCATCCATAAATCCGAGAACGCCATAACTAAGTAGTACGGACAGAACTATCCACACATACCTGTTAGTCAGATCCACCCACAATAATGTAGATATGCTTAGGCTGCCCAATATTATCAGTCCGCCCATGGTTGGCGTACCCTTTTTACTGAAGTGCCCTTCCGGTCCGTCATCACGGATAGGCTGCCCCTGCCGCTGCCAGCGGCGCAGCCATTTTATAACATGGGAACCACACAAAAGACTCAGCAGAAAAGCCGTCAGCAACGCTCCGCCACTTCGGAATGTCAGATACTTAAACAGATTAAAAAATCCCGGCGCGCCTTCCGACAATGGGTATAAAAGATTATAAAGCAGCGTAGCCTCCCGTAATCAATAGTCGCGCAAGTTGCCCTCGCCTCCCGCCTGCTGTCAAGGCGTATAATAAATAAATGCTGGCATGTTTTTTGCTGATACTTATGTGTTAAGGTATAACAAATAGGGTCTATAATGATAAAAATCACAGGATCGGGTGGGGTTTCCGGATCATCTGATATTAAAAAGAAAAAGCAGATTGGCGGGGCTGGTAATTTTGGCGCACTGTTGAAAAGTGAAATTGCGGGAGATGTAGCAGAATCCCAGGAAACATCAGCGACCAGCGCAATCGCGCAGGCCAACCCATTTTTAGCACTACAGCAGGTATCCAGTGAGGAAGCCGGCAGGCAACAAACCATTAAATATGGCAACGACCTTCTTAACAGCCTTGAAAACCTGCGGGATCAAATGCTGATAGGAAGCTGCGTATCACAGGAAGAACTGAAGAGAATTGAGCAAAAAGTCAGGCAGCGTGATAAAAATGCCTTTCACGACCCGCACCTGAATTCCATAATCGACGAGATCGAAACCCGCGTAGCAGTGGAACTCGCCAAACTTGAAGCTGAAGCAGCATAATCACACTTCAAAACGGATTAAGAAAAGTCGGTTCACCTGTATGCTGCCCTAGGTTTTTTAAAGCTTCACCCTGTAAAACCACCTTGTGCGAAGAATTTCTTCTGATGGAAAGTTCTGTCTGGTCAGAAAATTGCTTTTGAAACGCCAGACTTATGCTATTATCCATTATAGTGAATGTTCCATTTTGTACGTTTTTAGCTATCTGCTGCAATGTCTCCCTGATGCTATCCCAAGTGACTGGTTGACTACCACTTGCAAACTTAAACGATTCATCGTGCGTGGGATTATAACAGCTTGCCTCCATCATTGCGTCAGCCATTTCCAATATCGCTGCCCTGGCAATTTCAGGATTATTATGCTTCTGGGCAAATTGCGTTATAAATCCGATGTCTCGCAGCGTTTCAGCATATGCATCCTTAATTCCACCGAAAGGAACACTGACATATAGTTTTTCCGTACCATGGTTCAGGCGCACAACCAAGCGGTTTACTTCATTACTCAGTGCTTGGCCTTCAGCTTCCTCTACCCTATCGCCTTCTTGCAGACTTACATAATAATGTTCGGCATTAATAATTTCCCTGCCTGCATTCTCAGCTACATAGGCCGTTAACGCAGGAGATTTTATAATATTTACTATTGGCTTCTGTCCATCAGCTACCGTTGTAAATGTTACTCTGCCAGTACCTGCATCAACCTCCACCGCCCGACGGACACTAATATCATCACCCCCAACATGCGCTGGCAATTCAACAACATTAGAATAGCCATTGCCATTGAGAAAAGTTCTTACAGTATTCAGGGCATTATTTGAGTTCTCAACCCATATTAAGAAATCTTTTCTATACGGCTCATCATCCCTTAATTCAGTAATTGTGCCATTAAGGTAAATCTCTGCATTTTTTGGAACTGCTCTCAAAAACCATTGCATCCACTGGTTTACATCTACATTGTGGCCATCTTCGCCTGTGATAAACGCACCGCTTGTTTCACCCAGTTCTTCAAAAAATAATCCCTCAGTTCTCCAATGGTTCAAATGCACCATATTGCTTTTAGGGTCAATTACAGCAATTCCTAGACAGTTTCTTAAGTCTTTTGTCTCTATTTTATCACCACTATCAAAAGGTATACTTCTTCTTTCCCCTACTTCTACCTCTACCAAACCGTTCGCCATACATCCCAATCATTAGCAAAGTTGAATTGAAAGCGGTATATAACAAAAAATTCATGCCTTAAATTCTTTATTAACTACACATTAGTATTAATATCATATGCTGCGGTGCATATAATTAATATAGAAAGGCGTGAAAAATGGGCACGACACAGGACTTTAAGGAAATTGAACAGGAATGGAAAACCAGCAGCCGCTGGAATGGTATCAAAAGGCCATATACCGCTAAGGATGTTGAACGCCTGCGCGGAACCATCCGCGTGGATCATTCCATTGCCCGTATCACGGCGAATAAATTATGGAAACTGTTTGAGACTGATGATTATATAAATGCGCTGGGTGCGCTCACCGGCAATCAGGCCATGCAGATGGCGAGAGCTGGCCTTAAAGCCATATACCTTAGCGGTTGGCAGGTTGCAGCAGATGCTAACAACGCCGGGCAGATGTACCCTGACCAGAGTTTATATCCGGCCGATAGCGTGCCATCAGTAGTGCGCAAAATCAATAACACTCTGCGCCGCGCTGATCAGATTGAACATTCAGAAGGCAAGCATGATATTGACTGGCTGCTTCCAATAGTGGCGGATGCTGAGGCAGGATTCGGCGGCGTACTCAACGCTTTTGAACTGATGAAAGGCATGATCGAAGCGGGAGCCGCAGGGGTGCACTGGGAGGATCAATTAGCCTCAGCGAAAAAATGCGGCCACATGGGCGGCAAAGTGTTAGTACCCGGGCAGGAGCAGATACAAAAACTTATCGCGGCGCGTCTGGCGGCTGATATTGAAGGCGTGCCGACAATAATAGTAGCGCGCACTGATGCTAATGGCGCATACCTCCTCACCAGCGATATTGACGAAAATGACAAACCTTTCCTGACCGGAGAGAGAACGGTGGAGGGCTTCTACGCCACCAAAGGCGGGCTGGACTGGGCGATCAGCCGTGGCCTGCAATATGCGCCTTATGCTGATTTAATCTGGTGCGAAACTGCAAAACCTGACCTTGCTGAGGCTAAAAAATTCGCTGAAGCTATGCATAAGAAGTATCCAGGCAAGTATCTGTCCTATAACTGCTCGCCTTCATTCAACTGGAAGAAAAATCTGGATGATGCAACCATAGCGAAATTCCAGAAGGAACTGGGCAAAATGGGCTACAAGTTCCAGTTTATCACCCTGGCCGGATTCCATGCGCTTAATCATGGCATGTTCGATCTTGCTTCAAAGTACAAAGCAACCGGCATGACTGGTTATGTGGATTTACAGGAACGCGAGTTCGGGGATGAAAAACGCGGCTACACCGCCACCAAACATCAGCGTGAAGTTGGCACGGGCTACTTTGATGAAGTAAACACCGTAATCAACGGCGGAAATTCCAGCCTGGCGGCACTTAAAGGCTCAACTGAGGAACACCAGTTCGAAGAAGGCAAGAAAAGAGCCAATCATTAAAGAGTCGTTCTTTCTGGATTCAGGCTTCAGTTTACCGCAACTGCTGCGAAGGCGGCGCGTAGTGCCACTTCGGTTTTGCCGAAGCCTACATCCCCGCATACCAGACGCTCTGATGGTACGCCGGAGGATAAATCGCCAAGCACTTCTTCAATTGCCCTTTCCTGATCTTCAGTTTCTGAATATGGAAAACGTGCGCAGAATTCATCGAACAATCCTTCCGCAGGGTTCATCACGGGAGCCTGCCGCAGTTCCCTCTCTGCGGCCATTTTAATCAGTTCAGCGGCGGCTATGGTTATGCGCTCCTTCACCTTGGCTTTGCGCGCCTGCCAGGAGGCCGCGCCAAGTTTGTCCAGCTTTACGCCATCGCCTTCCTGCCCGAAGGAGGTTATAACTTCGATATTCTCAACCGGAACAAACAGTTTATCCCCGCCTTCATAAATAATTCTCAGGCAGTCATGCGGGGCATCGCCAGCTACAATATTGATCAGGCCGTCGAACCTGCCGATTCCATGATCGCGGTGCACTACCAGTTCGCCTTCATTAAAGTTGGCGGCTTCAAGAAAGAAATCCTCAGTTTTGCGTTTTTTTGGGCGGTAGCGCACCAGGCGCTCCCCAAAAATATCCTGCTCAGTGATTATGCAATAATCCCCGCCTGTAAATCCCCGCTCCAGCGGCAACACTGCCAGGGTCACGGTTGATACCGGATGCGCGCAGACGCTTTTAAAGCTCTCTATCTTCTCACAGGCAATTTTATGCTCCAGCAGCATTTTCATCACCCGCTCGCGGGAGCCGTTGGAGGAGCACGAGATTATTACATTGAGGTTCCGCCCCTGCTGCATCCTGATATGCTCTTTTAAAGCATCAAACAGCCCGGCGGAGCGTTCCAGCGTAAAACCAATGCCGGAGCGGTAGCCAGCGTCCATAACCGCTGCATCGATTTTAAGTTGCTCAGGACTGGCCGCAAACTGGCTGAAGGCTATGCGTGAACCGCTTATGCGGCTTTCAAACTCATCCTGCCCCAGGTATAACCTGTCCGGCGCTAATGGCCTGTAGATAGCCTCCTTCAAAGCTTTTATAGTTTTACCTGATATATTTACCCGGTTATCGTAGAATTCCTTTACCTGCTCGTCCCGTTCCTCCATTGCTTTTGGCAGCCATTCGGGGGTGATGATTCTGGCGCCAGGCATATAGTCAAAAATGGTTTCCATCCTGCCATAAAAAAGCGGCAGCCAATGCTCAAAGCCTGGGAATTTGCGGCCTGAGGATATTGACTCATACAACGGATCCTCCCTTGCCGCGCCGCCAAAGATATCACGGTAATTCTCGCGGAAACTGGTAATTGCGCCCTCGCTTAAGTCCACCTCCGACATCGGCAGGATTACAGCCTCATTAATTTCAGTATCTGTAATCTGGGAAAGCGGATCAAAAGTTCTGATCGATTCTATAAAATCACCGAAAAAATCCAGCCGCAGGGGTTTTTCATAAGCGGCCGGAAAAATATCCAGTATGCCGCCACGCACCGCGAATTCCCCAACCTCTAATACTTTACCGGTGCGGTTATAAGATGATTTTACCAGAAACTCAGTCAGCAGGCCAAAGCCTATCTCCTCCCCCTTCTTCAGTGGCAACTGCCATTTTGCAGCCTCAGCTTTTGGTGGCACACGCTGTAATGCCGCATTAACGGTGGTCAGCACGATAACTGAGTCATCGGCTTGCAGCCGTGACAATCTGGATAGTGTGCCCACACGGCGGGATACCTGCACCGCGCTGGGGGATGAGCGATCATAAGGCAGGCAGTCCCACGCCGGGAATAACAAGACATCAGGAGCCGCATAAAACTTCAGGTTGGAATGCAGCGAATACATGGCCTGCTCATCACCACAGACCACTAGCAATCTGCCTTTAGCTTTAGTAGACTTCTCTCCAAACTCTACTGCGCTGGCAAATTTGCTTGTCGCTGTGCTTCTCAAATCCGCATGTACTTCCTTGTACATTTGCGTTTCTGCGATGCTCGCTTCGCGCACTTTGCTCACCGCAGCGAGTTCCGAAAGAAGTCTAGTGTATATATCCGCTATTACCTGCGCCGCCGCACTATCGGGCACACCGTAAACAAGCGCATTACCGGCCTGCTTCAAACAACCGAAATCCCTCACGACTTACCCGCCGCACATGTTGCCGACGAAATCCAGCAGGCCGTGCTGACGCTCCCGCCGCAGCCGCTCCGCCTTCAATATGCAGTACACTTTCTCCACTGTACGCTCCACATTATCATTTATAACTACATAATCATACTCGTTCCAGTGGCTGATTTCGGATGGGGCTTTGCTCATACGGAAATTCACGGCATCTATACTGTCCTGAGCCCGGGTTTTAAGCCGTTGCTCCAGTTCCATCAGTGATGGCGGCAGAATGAAAACGCTTACCATATCCAGCCGGGCGATTTTGGATAACTTGCGCGTACCCTGCCAGTCTATATCGAATATTACATCCCGCCCGCTCTCCAGAGAGCTTTCAACAAAACTCCTGGGCGTGCCGTAGTAATTTTCAAAAACCTTTGCGTGCTCCAGCAGCTCATCGTTCATCAGCATATCGGCGAAGCGATCCTTACTGACGAAGAAATAATCCTTCCCCTCAATCTCGCCCGGGCGCATCGGGCGGGTGGTGACTGAAATTGATAAAGCCAGTCTGGAATCCAGTTCCATCATGCACCTTGATACGGTAGTCTTGCCAGCTCCGGAAGGAGACGACAACACAAACATCATTCCACGCCTTGCGGTTTCCATGAGTATAAAATTATAATAGGTTGAGAATTTAAGTAAAAAATCCTCTACAACGTAGGCACAAATGAAGCAACATTTAAGACAGATTCAGAATACAACCTGTGACAGGCGACTGTTATTAATGACATTGGAACTTGACTGATGGGGCGTTGTTAGGTACAATAACTTATAATGAATATATTCTGTGATTAAATCGTTTGAGCACAAGGGGTTAAAGAAGTTTTGGGAGACTGGTACTACCGCAGGAATTCAGGCATCTCATGCTCTTAAGCTTCGTTTAATTCTGCAAAGACTTAATGCCGCCTGCATTGTAAGTGATATGGATTTTTACGGCGCAAGGCTTCATCCACTGAAAGGCGATTTGAAGGGATTATGGGCGGTCACTGTCAGCGGAAACTGGCGCGTAACATTCAGATTTGAAGCAGGCGATGCTTATGTTGTAAATTATGTAGATTATCATTGATGAAGGAAGCATGATTATGGAACAATATAACCCTCCGCATCCTGGTGAAGTATTGTGGGAACTGGATATGGAGCCGATAGGTTTAACCGTCACAGCAGTGGCAGAGCGCATGTGTGTGGATAGGAAAACGCTTTCACGTATTATTAACGGCCATGCTAGTATTACGGCAGAAATGGCGATCCGCATCGGCAAAGTATTTAATACAACCCCGGATTTATGGCTTAATATGCAACGTAACTATGACCTCTGGCATGCTGGGCTACGCATGAAGCAAGTAGTACGCAAATTAAAGCCGCTTGAACACCGTGTTCATGAAACCGCTCCGCAGCTATAAACTTGGCTTTATGCCCACTCTAAAACATACTTCCTCACAACCACTAACCGTATTTATTACCGGGGCGAGTTCCGGCCTGGGGCGGGCACTGGCTTTGCATTATGCAGGCAAGGGGGCGCGGCTAATTATCACCGGGCGGGATGCTGCAAGACTGACTGAGACCAAAACTCTGGCGCAAGATTCAGGATCCTCCGGCGTTACCAGTCATTTAATTGATGTGACTGATGCGGAGCACATGGATAAATGCCTCACCCATGAATTTGGTAAAGGGAGTATTGATATAGTTATCGCCAATGCAGGCGTATCAGGTAAAGCCGTAAGCGGTTGTGCTGGCACAGAGCGTAGGCATAATATGCTGAACTATAGCACTAATTACTCAGTTGATAGTACTAACGGTGACCCGTTACGATATAGTAACTGGCGGGAGATAATGCCAATCAACTATAACGGGGTTTTAAATACCGTGCTGCCTGCGGCACGGCTGATGGCGAATCAAGGATTCGGGCGGATTGGGGTTATATCCTCCCTCGCCGGGCTTGTAGGGTTACCATCCGCCCCAGCATATTCAGCCAGTAAAGCGGCACTAAATGCCCATATGGATGCTATCCGGCCAGCTTTCGAAAAGCAGAACATAAAACTCACCCTGGTTTGCCCAGGATTTATCAAAACGCCGCTGGTGGCGAACAATCCCTTCCCCATGCCGCTGATGATGGAAGCGGAAAAAGCGGCGGTTATAATCGCAAAGGCTATAGAGAAAGGCAAACGCAGCATCGCCTTCCCCTGCCCTTCATTCCTTGCCGCTAAAACCTTAAGCCTCCTCCCCACCTTTATTCGTGATTCCCTCCTCGGCAGAATCCAGAGCAAGGAATAATGAACGACCGACAGCTTGCGCTACCGACCTAAAACAAAAACTCATACTTTTGATATTTACTTCCTCACTTCCATCATGCCGCAACACATCATACCGCAGCACATCATAATCACTGGCATACCCATAATATAGGCTATGATATTGTATCTAATGAACATAAAAATATGTGCATTAGTAGACAATTATTAAATTCTCTGAGTATCTCTGATACTTCTGTAGATAGCATAGCCCATTATCCATCTGAATTTTATGGAAAGTTATTTTTTATTTCGAATACGGCAATTATTAACCGCTGTTTAACCTTTTTATGAAATGATGCAGGATTAACAGAACAAGCTTTGCGCCTTATGGTGCAGGGAATTAAAAGCTTAAGCGGCAAATAGCCGCTTATCAACATCCAAGTAGGAGATTAAAATGGCTACCTCTATTGTTTCCAACCCGGCGTCATACTACGCACAGCAGAATCTGCTTTCCGCCAGTGCGAAGGCTAATTCAGCTATAGCCAGACTATCCAGCGGCCAGCGCATTATCACCGCCGCTGACGATGTGGCGGCGCTTTCCATAGGTACAGTGCTGAAAAGCAGCGTAAGTACTTTAAAAACCGCACTCACCAACACCCAGCAGGCTAACAGCTTACTTCAGGTGGCTGATGGCGGCCTTAAAAACATCGGTGAAATTCTGCAAAGGCAAAAGGCGCTGTCTGTACAGGCTAATTCCGGTACACTTAGCGATACTGAACGCTCCTACCTTAACCAGGAATTCCAGAGCCTGACGGACGAAATAGACCGCCTGGTCAGCAACACCAAGTTTAACAGCGTAAAATTGCTGGATGGTTCGCTTTCAGCTTCCGTTACTGGCAAAACCTACACCTTGAACGGAACCACCACCAGTGACGCCAGCGGTAACGTTATAACTCTGGCTTCCAACAACGTATCCACCGGCGATAAAATCAAAGTGGCTGGTATCACGGTAGAGTTCACCAACTCAACCGCAGGAACCTCCAGCGCCGCAGGTAAAGTGCAGATTGGTGCTACCGCAACCGGCACTGTAGCCAACCTCGCATGGTTTTTAAATAATTATAAGGATGCCCGCCTGGCAGGTTACCAGTTTGCTGCTTCCGGTTTGAATATGACCGCCAACTCAGCATTTGGTTATCACGCTGGCACAATCACCCTGTCGGTAAGTGAAGTAACCGATTCAGGTAACTTCATTACTGCGGCTGATGGTTCCATCAACACTGCAGGTTCTGTAGATGGTATCGGCATTGACCGTTACTTCGCCATGGGGGATATACAAAGTAGCCTGGTGGCAAACGGCGGCGCTACCAACGTAACGCACGGCCAACCCATTAACCTTGCCGGTGTATCTAATAACATAGATTTTATCGGTGGTATAAACCAGGGCAAAATCGGCAAATTTACTGTTGCTTATGCGGGCACTGCCAACTCGGTTAACGTAAGCCTTAAAGTAGGTGATATTACCTATACCGGCGCCGTAGCTAACATTGCGGTTGCCAACTCAACCTCCTTTACCCTGACTGGTTATAATGATACCACAACGGCGGGCGGCAGCTTCAGCATAACGCTGAAAGGCGGTAACGGCTACACCGTAGATAGCCAGGGCGAAGCTGACAATGTGGCTATAGCCCTGAATGCGGCATTTGAGGATATACAGTTCCAGCAGATGCGCGATGTTTCCAGCTTCTACAGCAATGAAATAGTGCTGGATAGCAGCGGTGAGCAGATAGCGAATCTCAGCAGTGCCAAGGTTGATTTCAAGACTAACAGTTTTGACTCCATCTCAATCGAGGATGTAAGGATTTCCGCCCCAACCACAGGCGGCGCGGATGCTACCTTTGAGGTTGACATTAACGGCGAGACCTACCGTTCATATGGTGGTATCGGCACACAGATTGACGCTAACGGCGTTATCGCGCTTGGTAATATTAATGACCAATCCAAGGCCATTACTATCAGTTTAGGAACCACTGCGCTGGCTGGTTACAGCGGCAAATCCATGGTGGTGGACAGTCAGGCCAGAGCTGATCTGATTGCTGATGCCTTAAAACGGGCATTCGGCTTTGAGAACGGCAAAGCGAAGATTGAGTTCCAGACTGGTCTTAACTCAGATGATGCTATCGGTGTTGAGCTTGTCAGTTCAAGCACCTCAAAGTTATACAATGGACAGAGCCTTAACCTGCTAACGGCGGAAAACGCCGCCACGGCAGGCACGCAGTTAGATCTTGCCATATCAACGGTTACGAGTCTACGGGCTGATGTTGGTGCTCTGCAATCCAGGTTTAACTACGCAAGCTCCAACCTCCAGGTATCCATCCAGAATCAGGATGCGGCGCGTGGAGTGTTCCTGGATGCTGACATCTCTACAGAATCCACAAACTACGCGAACGCGCAGGTTCTGCTACAGGCATCCATCTCGGTGCTTGCACAGGCAAACCAGCTGCCGCAAAATCTTCTCAAGCTTATCGGTTAATTAAGGTAAGCTCCTGATATGGGTGGGGAAACTCACCCATACAGGGAAAAAGGAAGGAGGGAAAAATGGACTTTAACATGGACTTGAAGCTGGGAGGCCTGCCGACGCAGAAGCCGGATTTATCCGCGCTGAAGCAGGCTAAGGTTGCGCCTGAAGCAGCGACCCCTGAAACAGTGAAAGTAGCGCAGCAACAGCAACAGCAAAGCGCCGCAGAAACCGCCGCCACTAACCTTGAGCAGGTGCGCTTTGAAGCTGTGCAAAAAGCTGCCAGCACAGTAGCCAATTATTATCCGGTAAGCGATAGTACATTTACTATCTTCAAGGATGGTTCCGGGCAGTATATAACCCGTTTTACCAACCTGAAAGATGGTTCGGTTTCGTACTTTCCGGAACCGCAGTTACTAAAAAAATATCAATCGCTGACGGGTAGTAATATATCCATACTGTCAACGAAAGCATAAACGGGGATTAAAGTGGCAAGCATTAACCTGGGCGGGTTTTACCTCTCCGGCAACCGTCAAGTAGCAAGCGGTCTTGCTTCCGGGCTGGATACCGAAACTATCGTGAAAACCCTGGTTGATCTTAAATCCGCACCGCAGAAACTATTGCAGGATACCATTGATGTTAATACTAAGAAAATCGGTGCGCTCAGCGAATTAGAGCAGAAACTTGACAGCTTCCGTACCGCCTTGAATGTTCTCAGAAATCCGCCCGGCGTACAGAACGATTCCAGCAATATTTTTCAGTACCGCCTGGCCACATTAACCAGCAGCACCAGTGATGCTGCATCCAATTTTATGGAGGTAACAGCTGCGCCAGGTGCTAATTTAGGCAGCACCAAGCTCACCGTCACCCAGCTTGCGAAGGAGAAAACCACTGTCTACTCCACCTCGTTCGCATCCCGCACCGCTGCAAACCCGGGAGTTATAACCGCCGGAACCATTACGCTCACATCCACCAACCACAGCGCGGTGAATATTAGCATCTCTGCTGGTGATTCACTTAACAATGTGGCATCCAAAATCAACGCCAAGGAGAATGAAACAGGCGTAGCCGCTGAAATAGTACAGGTTGCCTCAAATGATTACCGCCTGATTTTAAAGTCCAACAAAACCGGGCTGGATAATTCGTTCACACTTTCCGACCCCAGCGGCGCTTTCGCAGCACTCACCGTTGATGCGGTAAACTCACAGACAGCGCAAAACGCTACTTTCACCGTCAATGGCATATCCATCTCACGCAATGAGAACACAGTGACCGATGCCGTGGAAAATGTCACACTGAAGCTGAAAGCACTGACATCCGGCGCAACGCTGACCCTTCAATCCAGCGCGGATACCACCACCGTTAAAAGCGGCATAATCAATTTCGTGAACGCCTATAACGATCTTAAACTGTTCTACGCCAAGCAGACTGAGCTGGATGAATCCACCGGATCACCTAAAGAAACCGCTGTTCTCGCCACAAATAACACCTTGAGCACCGTTATGAACGGGGTGGATAATGAAATAACCCGTTTTGTGAACGGCCTTGATGAAGATGCCCTGAAAAGCCTTGGTGAACTGGGGGTCACCTTTACCGATTATGAAGGGAATGATGAAAACCCAGCCACCAGAAACATATTAACAGTGGATGAGACAAAACTTTCCTCAGTACTTTCCTCCAGCTTTGACCAGGTGCGCCGCGTATTTGAATTCTCCTACAGCTCCAGCAACAGCAACTTGATTGTATCCAAGCGCACTAACGCACTGGCGGAAACCAGTTTCGACCTGGTGATAGATAGCGCAGCCGATACTGCATATGCATATGAGCGCGGCACAGCAACGCTAATCGCGCAGTTAGATTACAGCGAATCAGGCGGCAGCATTACCCTCACCGGGCGCGATGACACGAACCTTGAAGGCCTGACACTTGTTTACGCAAGCACTACCTCCGCCACTATTGAAGTAGATATTTCCCAGGGCGTGGCTGACAGGCTTTATAATTTTATTGATGGCTCCCTCACTCAGGATACCGGGCTTATAGCCGCTGACGTAAATTCATTAACTGATAATAATACTGATTCTAACGAAGAAATCGCCAGCCTGGGAGATGAGATAGAAAGATATCGGCAGGAAATACTGGATCGTTTCTCAAGGCTGGAGACTATAATATCCAGCGTTAACCAGTTACTGGCATCACTACAGGCGAATACTGATGCGGCGAATAAATCATAAGCAAAAAATTCATAATCTAACGGGGCAATTATGGAGAATGACAGCATGAACCGAATTTTTGAAGCTTATTTCCAGGCAGCGCAAACCCTCCCCAAAACCAGGCAGGTGGTAATGCTTTACGATGGCGCGATTAAGTTCATGGTGCAAGCCCGTGATGCTATTCCGGCGGGGGATATTGAATCCTGCTCCAACGCCTTAACCAAAGCCGGAAATATCATATTCGGGCTGCATGGTTGCCTGGATTTTAATCAAGGCGGGAATATCTCCATGATTCTCGATAGTTTCTATTCCACAATTTTCGCTGAGATAAACGAGATTCAAACCACCCGCAGTGCCACAAAGTGCGATGAAATCATCGCCGAACTTAAAGCCATGCGCGAATCCTGGGCGGAGATTGATTCTAAAACATCAACGCAAACCAGCAATACCATGGCGGGAATCGCCAATGCCTTCGCACCGGCTTCAGCAAAACCCCAGCCAGCAAACCCCGGGCAAACTTCCTATGTGTTCTCGGCTTAAGTCTCTCTAAACAACAAACAGCAATCACCGTAGGAATAAAAACGGTATTTATTATCCACCGCATGTTTGTAGGCTGACATTATCTTGCCGTAGCCGCTGAATGCTGCGGTTAGCATTATCAGCGTTGACTTGGGCAGGTGGAAATTTGTCAGCAGCGCATCCACCACTTTGAATTTATAACCGGGATAGATGAATATATCAGTCCCGCCGCTAAGTGTCTGCACCGTTCCATTATCCAGGCTCGCGGATTCAAGCGCCCTCAGCGCAGTAGTGCCCACAGCAAATACTCTGCCGCCGTTTTGCCTGACCTGGTTGATCACTGCTGCTGTATCAGGGCTGACTTCAAACCACTCAGTATGCATTTTATGCTGTTCTATCGCCTCAGTTTTAACCGGCAGAAATGTTCCGCCGCCCGCATGCAGGGTGACGAAACAAATGTCAGCGCCTGTCTGCCTGATTTTCTCCAGCAAAGCGTTTGTGAAGTGCAGCCCCGCAGTGGGAGCCGCCACCGCACCAGGATGACTCGCAAAAAGCGTCTGGTAATCAGAATTATCTTTTTCCAACGCCCTGTACATAATTTTTTGATTCTGCTGGCCTAAATGTACATTGCTTGTCTCCCCCACCGCGAGCGGGGGGGGATTAAGGGGGGGGAATGGATTGGTACTA
>CAYTOJ010000005.1:0-31317 GCA_964439415.1 uncultured Rickettsiales bacterium | reverse complement strand
CAATGAAATGAACCGGGCGGCTGCCAAGCAGGCGTTTAAAGCTGCTTGAATCATCTCCTTCCATCGGCAGGTCATGGGCGAGGCCGTCAGTCACCACTATTACCCCTGCCAGAGTATTAAGGGAGATATTAGCTAACGCCTCCCGCAGAGCCTGCCCCAGATTGGTGGTGCTATTATCAGCCGCTTTCATAGCGCCAAGTGTCAGCGTCCTGACTTCCATGCCAGGAAGTTTATTCGCCGCCTCAATGATTTTATTATGTATGTCCCGCGCCATATCCATACGCCAGGATTGCTTCTGGCTGCCGGAATCATCAAGTATAATTACGGCAGTATCACGCACTGGGGTTTTTTGCAGATGCACTTTCTGCGGATTAAAAAGATACAAGCCGAATAGAAGCACGGCTATAATACGAAAAATATTCTGCCTGGTATAAACGCAGGCCATAATGGCGGCAATTAAAGCTAGGACGGCCAGGTAAAGACTGGATCCTGATAGTAACGGCTGGAAGCTGAGGCTCACCTGTTTACCCTTCCTTCCAGATTCTGGGTGTGAATCTGGTCGCCCTTGTAATTACCCGTAAGGGCGTAGAGCACTATATTAACGCCGCTGCGCAAGGCCATTTCCCTGGCTTTATCGCTATCGCCGCTGATGCTGTACAGCCATGTGCCATTATCATCCGCCAGCGCTTCCGCCAGGCCAAATGAGCTTATAATCACCGGGCTGACTCCGTCATTCACCGCTTCATCAGGCTTTTCAACCCATACCGCCCCTTTGAAGCGGCCACGAAGTTCAGGCAGCAGATAAAAAGTTTTTAAAAGAACATGATCATTTTGTACTTTCCCAAGCTCCCCCAGGCTTAGAATTTCCAGAATCTGCGTGAGGCCTGGATTCTCATAGGGTGAATCCTCAAACCCGTTGCCACTGGCGCTATCAAAAACTATCACACCGCCACTGCGGATAAACCCTTTCAATTTTTTTAGTCCGTCAAGGTCAAGCCGCACTGCTGGATTTAAAGGGAAATACAGCAGCGGGTAGAGCGTAATATCGTCGGCATTAACATCCACCCCGCTTACCTTGCCGGAAATAACTGATGTGCGCAGTTCCAGCTCCATAGCCAGATGTGATAACCCCAGGCGGGAGGCTTTATCAACCACGGCATCACCTGTTTTAGCGTAGGCAAGTGAGGTTTTCAAAGCTGCATCCGGTGCGACTTCCGCCGGAGCAGAATCCGGGCGGAAACTGAAGAGGCAGGCAACACAAAATAAAGCCGCCAGGCTACGGCGCGTCTGCATTCGCTTTATAAAGGCTGGCAGGTATATAATCACGGCATCCAGAGCCAGCAACAGCGATACCAGCAGCGCAAGTGGAGTGGCAAAATCATAACCTGTGGAAGCGCTTTCGTAATAATAATCCTTTGCATCAAGTGGTTGGTATAAGTCAGGGCGTGCCATGTTCACCGCCAGCTTCGCGCCGCCCGCAGCATAGTATCCCGGCTTCAAATATTCCTTACTTTTAAAAAGCCTGGCTACCTCAACCGGCTTTGAATCAGCGTCAGATGCGGGGCGCAGAGTGCCGTAGCCGTCCATTTCCTGATCCAGAATCGCATAGCCCTCACTCGGTACTGCAACGCCGGATGATGCCTCCAGAATGTTTTTAAGCACATCGACAAATGCTCCAGTAATATGAAAATCACCCCAGGCACTATTTACAGCCGTATGCACAAGTATGATTCTGCCAAGGCCGACTCTGGCAGTTGAGATCAGGCTGTTACCATCCCCCAGGCTTGCCCAGCTTGCCACACCTTCATCCACATTTGCTGCTGGCAGCAGCTTTTTTATTACTATACGCCCTTGCGGTTTTATATTCTTAAGTGGCGATTCCAAATTGAACTCACGCAGAACCTGCTCCCTCTCCCAGGTGGCGATTCCGCCGTAAGTCACTGCTGGTTTTAGAGTAAAAGGCATAAGTGGAAGT
This sequence comes from uncultured Rickettsiales bacterium, assembly GCA_964439415.1. Lineage (GTDB taxonomy): Bacteria > Pseudomonadota > Alphaproteobacteria > Rickettsiales > CAZAGG01 > CAYTOJ01. The sequence goes on along the minus strand of CAYTOJ010000005.1, from coordinate 29,342 downwards.
GGCGCAACCGCAGAATCAGTTATCATCTGGCGCACTCTGCCTTCCAGCCTGGAGCCACTGAAACGCAGCAGATTGCCACCCTGACGCACCCATTTTTCCAGCAACTGTTCATCCTCAGCACTTAAATTCGCACTATCGGGCAGTATCAGCAGGCTGACTGCTGAACTTATCATATCCCGGGCTGTGCCCTCCAGAACTACCACATAGGGTTTCAGAGCTTTGTTGATATAATATCTCTCCTCAAGAAATGGCTGGGAGCCTTGAGCAGCGGATATAATCCCTGCTGCCTTCACCGTATCCAGCTTATCCATCAGCCACACTGCCCCGGCATTAACGTTTCCCACCAGTTTTACAGCGGCTATGCTGTTCCTGATTTCCCGTGCTGGTTTTAGAACAACCTCAGCCCGCAGTTCGTTGCCGTCAAACTGACCGCTCTGCTCATAAACTCTACCCCCGGCAGCCGTTACCCCCTCAACACTGAAAACTTTTGCGGCTTCGCGGGATGGGCGTAAAACTGTCAGCTTTATGCTATCCATATCCATCTGTACTTTCTGGATAATCAGCGGCAGTTTTTTCCGCTCCGGCTCCAGTACATTATAGAGGTATGCCTTTGCAGTCAGTTTATCATCAGCGCGGCTTTGCACGCCATCACTAAGCCATACCACTGCTGCGCCCTTTTCCAGTGCTGATATGCGGTTTATTATCTTGTTCCTGTCCGGCTCTAGAGCTTTTGGCCTGATGGAATCCAGCTTGTGCCTTGCAGCGGTGCTATTTTCAAATCTTATTTCCTCTTCGATTGCAATTGAAGCTGCAATCACCGCGATACCTGCATCGGTTCTTGATGCTTCAAGCAGCACTTTCTCCGCTGCCTCCTTTATCCTGCTAAAGTTAGCAGCGGCTGCGAAACCATCGTCAATTACCAGGATTATTCTTGTGCTGTCCTTGATGTTTTTCAGTGGACTGCCCTGATTTAAATCAAAGAACGGATGAGCAAAAAGCGTTATCAACAACGCGCATAGGAAAAGCCTGAACAAAAGCAGCCATAACGGCGAGCTTTGCTTGGCTTTCGGTGGGCTTTGCAGTTTTTGCAGCAGGAACAGGGGCGGGAATTCCTGCCTTCTGGGCGGCGGTGGAAACGCCCTCAACACCAGCCACACTAAAGGCAGAGCCAGAAGAAATAACAGATATAATGGCTGGATAAAAAACATTCGATATTATGTATACCCATGGTTTAGAGCTATTATCCATTCAGTGCAAGGTGGGGTAAGTATATTTTGTTTGCAACTTGCGGCGGAAATCATTAATCACAAATTTTCCGCTGACGGGGGGTTAGCTCAGTGGTTAGAGCAGTCCGCTCATAACGGATTGGTCGGGGGTTCAAGTCCCTCACCCCCCACCACGCGTCGCCCTTACGGGCTATGCATGGCGCAGCCGCGCTTAGTCCGTTAGGCCGACGCAGTGCCCGGCGAAGCCTCCTGGCGAAGACGGGCTGGAGCATATTATATGGTTCGTCAAACATCAAAAAGACTGAATAAAGATAATTCACCCAGCCTCTAAGAACATATACTCCTTGCATTACAAGAATTGACATTCTGGAGCGTAGCGACCTGCGCCGGCTCGCTGGGGGGAGGCCATAGGCCGGGTGTGCGCCCCCCTTAATAAATAAAATATATACCGCCGGAGTGAAAGAGAAAATTGGGGATCTTCAAACGATAGCGGTATAGGTATATTTTTTTATGTTTTGCGCATGGCCGCCTCATCCTACGCTAAAGCTTCGCTAGACTTGGCTTTGGGCGACAGGCCTCCAGCCGAATCCGCGTGTATACCCTGAAGCGGTTGCGTGAAACGCAGAGCGATGGGAAAAATGTACATACTGTTCGCCAGATAACGGCAAAGAATCCGGGCATGGGATACGCGATGAGTATATTACGATTTCATTTTAACGTAACTACCGGGGGCTTCTTCTATAATTTTCAGTTTGCCTGTGCCTGGTTTTCTGGCGGCAACCATCTCAGATGAGAAACCGGCGTTCCACTTCGCCCAGTCCGGCCACCAGGAGCCAGGAGTTTCCTTGGCGTTATTCAGCCATTCATCAGCGTTTACGGGGAGTTTGTCATTCTCCCAGAAGCTGTATTTATTTTTGGAAGGTGGGTTAATTGCCCCGGCAACGTGCCCGGAACCTGCCAGCACAAACTTCATTTTGCCGGAATAAAGCTGCGTGGCGCGGTAAGTGGATTTCCAGGGGGCTATATGATCCTCCCTGGTGGAGAGCAGATACATAGGCGTATCAATTGACCCAAGATTGATTTTCTCACCGCCGATGGTAAGGGCGTTAGGCTGCACCAGCAGATTTTTCTGGTACATGTTGCGCAGGTAAAAACTGTGCATCTTGGCGGGCAGGCGGGTGGAATCAGAATTCCAGTAGAGCATATCAAAGGGGAAAGGTTCTTTACCAAGTAGATAATTGTTAACCACGAAAGACCATATAAGATCGTTAGCGCGCAGCATGTTAAAGGTAGTGGCCATCTGATCCCCCTCCAGGTAGCCTTTGGCGCTCATGCGGTTTTCCAGGTAGCTTAGCTGCTGTTCGTCTATGAATACTGAAAGCTCGCCGGCATCTTCAAAATCCACCAGAGTAGTCAGGAAGCTGACATTGGAAATTTTTGTCTGCTGCTTTTTTGCTTTTAGCCAGGCCAGTGTTGCCGCCGTGAGCGTTCCACCTAAGCAGTACGCCATTACGGATATTGATTTCTCCCCCGTTGCGGCTTCAATAGCCTCAAGCGCTGCCAGTGGCCCTTGCTGCATATAGTCGTCAAAGCCTTTGTCGCGCTGTTCTTCACCGGGATTTCCCCATGATATTACAAACACGGTGAAGCCTTGATCCACCATCCATTTGATAAAGGAGGTTTTTTCCTGCAAATCAAAGATATAATACTTGTTGATCCATGCTGGAATCATCAGCAGCGGCTTTTTATGAACCTTCTCAGTCGTTGCCTCGTACTGAATCAGTTGCATCAGTTCATTCTGGAAAACAACTTTACCGGGCGTTGAGGCTATATTTTTGCCAAGCTCAAACGCTTTAAGGTCAGTCATCTTGATTTTAAGCTTGCCACCCCCGGCCTGCAAGTCCTCAAGCATGTTTTTTAGACCATTAACCAGGTTCTCGCCGTTGCTGTCTATAGTGGCTCTGATTACTTCCGGGTTAGTGAAAATGAAATTACTGGGCGCGATAGCATCCACAAACTGCCTGGTGTAGAAATCCACTTTTTTCAGGGTTTTATCGTCCAGCCCGTCAACGGTGCGCACCTGTTCCTGAAGCCAGCGGGCGGTAAGCAGGTATGACTGCTTGATGTAATCGAAGATAACGCATTCATCCCAGGCAACATCCTTGAACCTTTTATCACGCTCATCGGGCTTGATAATATCCTGCGTACTCTCACCCATCATTTTCTTGTTGGTGGACTCCCAGAGCTTGAGATAGTCCTGCCATAGTTCCAACTGTGAATTGATAACCCGTGCAGGATTGGACATGGAACGGGTGAAATAATCGGTAAAAGCCCGCCCGATATTGAGAGGATCCATATTTCCTGAGGCGGTGCTGGAGTTTTGATTGTTAATAAACTCCGAAACTATTGATGTTGATTCTTCAGCAATTTTAACCCAATTGCGCGCAAACTGGGACGGATCATGAAATGCACTCATATTTTCCTGAAATCTTAATCGTTTTGCAATTTAAGCACTGTACACTGGTGTGGCCTGAAAACATTAAAACATCACTAACTCGGCCAGATAATACAATATAATGCCATACAGCATATATAATAGATATAGGATAAAAAAAATTCTGCCTTTGGGTATCTTTGCGCTGACCCTGGCAGGATGCGGGATGGAAGCGCCATCCTGGTCACCCTGGCGCAAGAAGAATGAACAGCAGCAGATGCAGATGATAATGTCAGACAGGAGAGCGCCGGAGGGTAATACAGCCGCCGCGTCACCTGCGCCATATCCGGCTGGTGTTGGAATGGGCACAGGCATGGCAGCTTCCGGTGTTTACTCTGCCACGGCGGCTCCGGTAACAGGGGTTAATGTAATGCCGCCATCCGCGCCCATGCCTATGGCGGCGTTGCCACCTGCCGTTCCCATGGTGATGAATGCCCCTGCACCTGCGGCTGCTGCGCAGGGAATGTCAATTGATCCACCGCCGCCGGGGGCAAAAATGGCGGCACAGGCACAGGCGCAGCAAATGCAGCAGGCGGCAGCCGCGGCGTATGTTCCGGCGCAAACTTCCGAGAGCGCTGTGCCAACTCTATCAGCTTATGCGCCATCAGCACCCGCGCCTGTAAGTGCGCCACTACCGCAGGCATCGCCGCAGCCTGTGCAGTTAAGCGCACCGCCGCCACAACTGCCACAGCAAAGCAGAAGCGTGGGATCGTCAATAGATCCTCCAGGTATGGCTCCCGGTTCACCGGTACAGATAATTCAGGCAGCGCCAAAGCCCGCTTCACAAGCCCCCACCGTCATTAATAAAATGAGCCTGGATATGCAGATGCCAGGTGATGTAGCGCCCAGCGCAGGTATCCGAACCGCCACCCGGCAGCCCGTATTGAACGGGCGCGGTAAATCTGGCACGGTAAAACTGATTCCGCCGCAGGATTCCCTGGGGCATCTTGCAATCATTCCCGAATCCCGTTACTCAGCAAGAAGACGGATGGATTAGATTTCTTAACCGTCTGTTAGCTAATAACGGTTACAGTCCAATTAAACCTAAAATTGGATTTGTATTAGCATGGCTGAATATACACCCATTACCGTTGCATACGGGGACGGCATAGGCCCGGAAATTATGGATGCTACCATCCGCATTCTCAAAGAAGCGGGGGCGAGAATCTCGGTAGAGTCTATAGAAGTTGGCAAACGCGCATACGAGCAAGGCCACTCCAGCGGCATACCTGGCCGCGCCTGGGAGGCTATCAAGCGCAATAAGATACTTCTGAAAGCACCCATCACCACGCCGCAGGGCGGTGGGTATAAAAGCCTGAACGTGACACTTCGGAAAACTCTGGGTTTGTATGCCAATGTGCGGCCTTGTGTTTCCTACCCTTCCATCATTAAAACCAGTGCGCCGAAATTTGATGTTGTAGTGGTGCGCGAGAACGAGGAAGACCTCTACACAGGCATGGAATACCGCCAGACTGAGGATATGTATCAGGGTATTAAAATTGTCACCCGCCCTGCTTCTGAGCGTATCATCCGTTATGCCTTTGAGTATGCGCTGGCTAATAACCGCAAAAAAGTCACCTGCTTTGTGAAAGACAACATCATGAAGCTGTGCGACGGTGCATTCGCAAAAATCTTTCAGGAGACCGCGAAGGATTACCCGCAGATTGAAGCGAATCAGATGATTATTGATATCGCCTCCGCCCGCCTTGCGGTGAAGCCGCAGGAGTTTGATGTTATAGTCACTTTGAATCTTTATGGTGATATAGTCTCTGATATTGTTGCTGAAGTATCCGGTTCAGTCGGGCTGGCGGGTTCTGCCAATATCGGCTCGGAATACGCTATGTTTGAGGCTATTCACGGCTCAGCCCCTACTATCGCCGGGCAGAATATCGCCAATCCATCCGGCCTGCTAAACGCTGCCTGCATGATGCTGGTGCACATCGGCCAGCCGGAAGTGGCGGAGGATATTCAAAATGCCTGGCGCAGAACCATAGAGGAGGGGACTCACACCGCTGATATTTATGATGAGGAGAAAAGCATTGTTAAAGTAGGCACTCTCGAATTTACGGATGCGGTAGTTGCCAATCTGGAGAAAAACGCCAAGCCGCAGATATTGCCGATAGTGCATTATTCCCGCAGTAAACCAATCTCCCCTAAACCGATTGAACATAAGCCAGAGAGAAAAGAACTGGTAGGCAGCGATATTTATATCTACTGGAACGACCAGCCCGCTGACCCCAATGCGCTTGCGGCAATCATTAACAGCATTCAGGATGAAAACCTGGAGCTGCAGAACATCCTTAATCGCGGTCTGGTGGTATGGCCGGGTGAGCCGCCTTCAACTTATCTGGCCAATTGCTGGCGCTTGCGTTATTTCTTCAGAAGCCGTGTGAAGCAGCCGGAAGGCAAACACATAGCCGCACTGGCGGAGAGGCTCCATAACGCCGGGCTGGACTTTACCCAGATAATCAATTTATACAACTTCGACAGCATCCCGGGCTTTACCGTAGGGCAGGGGGAATAGTGGAAGCTACGGTTGATATACCCCTATCGTCTGGGGAGTGTGGTTAAGTGATATCATTTCAGGGGTATATTTTCTTGTATATTAAGGGGCTGCCGCCCCCGCGCTTCGCGTTTCCCCCGCCGCCCATGCCGTAGGCATGTTTTTAGTATTTATTGCTGCCATCGGCAGCGCGCGCTCCCTTACGGTCGCAAGAAAATGTCACACTTGAAACGCGAGGAGTATATGATATGCGTGATTTGCATGGCAGTGGCGGTGTTTCCGATAAGTACCACATAATGCGGCATGTGATGAACCTGGAATCAGTTAAAACCTATGAAGGCGGTACGACATCCACACCCTCACCCTAGTGGGTTATTTTGTCTAAATTGTAGAGTTGACATGATAGATAACCCACTAGTTTTTATAGTTGAATGCGTGGGCTTTCGTTTTATCCAACCTAATGCTTAGATAAAACAGCCCACTAGGGCGCGCAATTACTGAAATTGCTTCATTTTAGTGCTCACCTACTGCAAGTTGTAACAAAACCATAACTTAACAACCTGCTAATTATAAGCTTACTGACGGTTAAAAATTAACGGGGTGAGCATGGGGCAGAATGGAGTTTTAGAGGCATTAGGTAATGAGTCGCAATTTTCTGATAAGTTAATGCAGATTGCATTAAGTGTTATAACGGAACTGCAAGATAAAAAATTCATCACTGAGGAAATTAGAACTAATATTCAGGGTATTATAGAACGAATAAATGTCCCTGAATTCTTAAACTCAAATGGTGCGGGAAAAGCCGAAATTGTTATAACAGCGATCAAGGAGGCTTTTACTGAAGAGCAGGGCATTAACCCTGATGCGCTGATTACTTTTTTGGATAGAATTGGCTCAGTAATTGATGGAATCTTCCATAATGATGCGAATGAGGATAATGGGCTTAACAGGCCATTCCTTCAGCAGGTTACTTTAATTTCCGAATATAATCAGTTTATGGCTGCTCTGCAACAAGGGCTACTTCAATTATATTATGATGTTGGAGGAAGTATTAAACCTCAGGGGCAAAGCAGTGATATAAAATTTCTGCAACTGCAAGCAGGAAGTACGGGCAACTTCTTTGATCACACGCAAGATTTAGATTTTACTAGAACTAATCTGTCAGGCAAAATTATTGCTGTTTATCCATCTGACGGCTTTAAAATTGGCAGCAGAGGAGATCAATACAAAGGAGAAAAGGATAGCAATAGTTTCGCGCTTGGTATCACCAGAGCCATGCGGGATATGTTCGGTTTTCAGAATGAAAATATGATTGGTATGTTGCCATATCCAAAGCTTCACCCTTTTCATTTGCAAGCGCAAAAGTATTTGCTGGCGGCAGATCCGAATCACTTTGATCCACAAATCACCACACCATTTACTGATTTGCTGCTGAACCGAATAAATAAGGCGATCGAAGAAAGAGGAGGAAATAAGGCCGATGCACTAAATAATGCTCTCTCAGGCATGACATTTTCTACAGCCAGCTTTGGTGGAGCTTTCATTAAAATGACTTTTAACCACCTGGCGCAAAGGCTGCAAAAGGAATTACAGCTTACGCCGGATCAGGTACAAAAAGCCTTTGGTGGAGTTAGCGCGATTCAGATAGCCGCTCATTATAACGCTAGAGTAAATAACCAGATACTACAGCCAGAATTTCCTATCAATGAGGTATTTATTACATCCACGCTGGAGCCATATGCAGGTAAGGTGTGTGATCTGGATAGATATACTGATGGTCTGCAAGGTTATGGTGAAAACGGTAATATTTATCACCTGAACCCGGATTGTAAAGATGCGGCTCGTGTGCTTGTGGTGACAAATAATCTGCACCACGATGTTAAGTTCAGTGCCTCTCCATCTGCACGTATTCCTGAGCTATGCAGACTTATAGTTCAGCATGATCAGGCAAAAATTTTCTCTGATGCAATTGGTAACTTATTTAATCTCACAGGCGATCAATGCATTGATTGCAGTAGACCGGATGAAGCAAAATCAAAGTTGGTAAGTCTAGTCAATGAGAAGTATGAAAATACTGATAAAGACAAACAAATGGCGGCGTTTATAACTGATCTAGAGCAGCAAATGGGAGAAAACTTTCCGCATTGGCTGCGTGTACAGCAGAAAAATCAACGTTTTGTATCAGGCAATGATTATTTTGAATCAGTGAAAACTGGCATAGCTCAGGTTGCTGGAGAGATTGCGCAAGCACTTTTAAGTGGAACTCAAAACAATATAGAACCTAGAGATGTAATATTACAAACCGCAGGGGTTGAAGCAGGAACAGGCTTTATATTCTCCGTAGAGCAGTTGAGCAAAGTTGCAACTGCCATACAGCCAGCATTGGCTGCTGCATAAGGGCTTTAAAGTAAATTATTGATCTGCTATTTTCAGGCAGAATTTTTATGGATATTCCGTCATAAAAGTGTCATTCTTGGCTTTGTGAGTAATAATGACAAGTCCATAATTAAGGTTTACCTGCTGTATGCCAAGATTTTTATCTTTGCATTGGTGGCGGTTGCCTGTTTCTTCCTATACCTTACCTATGCGCGGGAGAAGGATAGAATCCAGGCTGACCTGGCGGCAGATACGGCGGTAATTGACCAGACATTGACGGAGTACCTAGATTATATCGCCCTTGTTACCAAAAACGCGGGTGAACAGGTGGCATCCACTATTGACGGCGGTGGCAGCCTTCAGGATATAGCCCATGTTCTGGCGACATATCATATGGATGCGGGGGATGGCGAGACGCTGACCAACACCGTGTTCGACTGGGTGGATAAGGATGGCAGGGTAGTAGTAGCCAGCACCAAGGGCGTATTGGAAAAACCAATAGATATATCGCGGCGCGAATACTATGAACAGGCGAAGAGCGACCCAGGCAACTTCAAACTATCAGAACCGGATATGGGAATCATATCCTTGAAAAGAATTATTCCGGTAGCTGTAGGGGTAACGGGCAAGAACAATGAGTTATTAGGGTTCATGACAACCGGTCTGGACATAGACAGGTTTACTGAGAAAGCGCTTTCCAAAGCTCAGGTTGATAAATTATCCCTGCTTATATTAACACCGAAACGCGGCATCGTTGCCGAGCACCCCAGGGGGCGGTTCAGCGCAAGCCAGGAGGATATGGAAAAACTGATCAGCGAGATTGACCCTGCCAGAAAAAGCGGTGTGCTGATTACTCCATCCCTGTTTTTCCGTCATGGTTCAAGCATGGCACTGTACAGGACGTCACCTAAGTATCCTTATACTATCATCACTGCGCTGGACAATGTAACCTTTAAAAAGGAATTTATTAATGTTCTATTGCCCCGCTTCGTAGAGATAATGCTGTTCGGCGCGGTAATGATTCTATTTATAGGCGGGATTAGAAGAAAAATCGTCAACCCGATAGTATCCCTATCGCAGGCAGCTGAAAATTTGAGTCGTGGAGATTCTGCGCAACAGGTTGAAGATAGCGGTTTTGCGGAGACTCGCAATCTGTCCCGGCATTTGGGCAAGCTGGGGGAATATTTAAGCGAGCGGAAAACCTCGGAAGGGGAGCTTAAGCGCAAGACCATGCAGCTTAAGGAAGCCAAGGAAAGTGCTGAGGCTGCCAATAAGGGAAAATCGGAATTTCTGGCGTTTGTCAGTCATGAAATCCGCACCCCGCTTAATGCAATCATGGCATTCTCTGAGATTATGAAAAATGAGGCTTTCGGCCCGCTTGGTAACCGCAAATATGCTGAGTATCTGGGCGATATCGGCAAATCGTCCCGCTATATTTTAGGCATACTGAATGACCTTATGGATATTAACCGGGCGGAGGCCGGCACGATTGAACTGCGCAAGGAAAGGGTGAACCTGGGGGAGATTATCCTGGAGTCCATAAAAATCATCAATGAAGACGCTAAGGAGCGCGGCATAGAAATAGTATCAGAAATTAAAACGGATGATTTAACCGTGGAAGCCGATAGCCTGCGCATGAGCCAGATAATGCTTAACCTGCTTTCCAACGCGGTGAAATTCACCTTAAGAAACGGGATGGTAAAAGTAGTAGCCAGCGAAATACTGAAAGACCAGCAGCGTTATCTGCAAATAGAAGTGTTGGACAGCGGTATAGGCATGGACGAGAAGGATATTCCCCGCATACTAACCAAACTAGGGCAGGGTGGTAACAACTATTCCATGCGGGGGGACAGCATCGGCCTCGGGCTGCCGATAGCCAAAACCCTGGTGGAACTGCATGGCGGGGAGATGGAAATAATCAGCCGCCGCGGTCAGGGCACTAAAGTGACATTTGTTATAGCCTATAACGAGAAATAAACAGGCGCTACTGTACTACGGCGCAGCAATTCGCTGGATTCAGCCAGAGTTTTTGGCAGCGGTTCAAGGTTATACATTGCTAAACTGGCATCGCCAAATATCTGGCCGGGTGGCGGCAATTTATTTCTAAGCCCAGAGTGCGCCCCGGCCAGTACGGCGGCTATGCTGTGGTAAACATCAGCATCACTCCCGGATACACGGTGCTCGATATGTCTGGTTAAATCAGTGCTGGATGGCAGGCGCAGCGCGGTGGTGCGGTTGTTAGTGCCCCAGCTTACACTGACCGGAACATTGGCATTGGGGATAAACCGTGCGTATGATTCTTCATTGGGCGCGAAGAAGTACATGAAATCCCGCATGGTGGCAAGCAATCCTCCGGCTGAGAATAATAACTCATCGCTGTAATTACTCTCCCCGATGCGCCTGTACAGATTCTCGCCTTGCTTGTCATGCAGGCTTAAATGGATATGCAGGCCGGAGCCGAAATCATCAACTTTAGGCTTCGCGGCAAAGCTGGCTTCCAGGCATATACCCTGCATTGCAGCACTTATAGTGCGTTTTACCAGCACCAGATCATCCGCAGCTTTTAAAATATCAGGGGTATGGGGAAGTGCCACTTCAAACTGGCCTCTGCCCCGCTCCTTCTCAATTTTATTATATTGTATCCCCTCCCCCTTGAATGCGGCGGACAGTTCCGCCATAATCTCCCCGGCGATGGTGTCTGCTTCGTCACAGCCAAGTATATAAAACTCAATCTCCGTGGCGATATGAGGCGTTAGGTGAAAATCAGCCCCGTATTTAGCGCTTATGCATTTTAGCGCATCTCTGCCAGATTCAGCCAGCATATAAATTATATATTTTAAGTGTTAGTGGAATCGTTATTATAGACGGCAACCTTATTAAAGTGGAAATATTATGGATAGTTCGCAGCAGAGTCTTGGTTCATTCCTGTTTCAGTACCTCTATGATAAGGGTGTGAAAACCGCCTTCGGCATTCCGGGGGATTTCGCGTTGCCTACTTTCAAATGGCTGGCAGCATCACCGATTAAGCTGATAAACATGACTCATGAGCCATCAGTGGGCTTCGCTGCTGATGGATACGCCCGCATGAACGGAATCGGCCTGGCGGTTGTAACCTACTGCGTGGGCGGCCTCAACATGCTTAACTCAATCGCCTGCGCTTATGCTGAAAAAAGCCCGGTGATAGTGGTATCCGGCGGCCCTTCCCCGAAAGACCTCGCCCGTGACCCGATGATTCACCATAAAGTGAAAACTTTTGATTCCCAGCGCAAAATTTATGAGGAGGTAACCTGCGCCAACACGGTTTTGTCCGACCCTGAAACCGCCGCCGCTGAGATTATGCGCGTGGTTGATGCAGTGCTGGAGAATTGCCGCCCCGGTTATATAGAAGTGCCGTTTGATATGGTGGACAAAATGGTGAGCCTGCCATCCCTGCCTGCGCCACGCAAACCAAGCAGTGACCAGGAGAGTCTGGCAGCACTGCTGGAGGAGGTGGTTTTGATGCTGAATAACGCTGCGCAACCGGTAATAATGGCGGACATTGAGCTGCATCGCCATCGCCTGACGCATCTGGCGCTGGAAATCGCGGAGAAGTTTAATATCCCCATTGCCTCCACTCTGCTTTCCAAAAGCGTAATCAGTGAGGATCACCCGTTATATATAGGCTCCTACAGCGGTACGCTGACGGAAGAGGTATGCAAGGAATATGTGGAGGGCAGCGATTGCATACTAATGCTTGGGGCGTTTCTGTCAGATGTGCTGCAAGGCTTCAGCGCTGACTACACCAGGCTGGAGCGTAAGAACTCCATCATGATAACCATGAAAGAGGCAAGGGTAGGCTACCGCTACTATCAGGATGTGCGCTTTGAGGATTTTCTGCGCGGCCTGGCGGTAGCCGGGGTGAAAAAGCGCAGCGATTTTGAGAATCCCACCCGCCGCGATCCGGTAATTCCCCTTAGCGCAAGTGAACTGGCGAAGTCGCTGGATGCTTCGTCAATCTTCCGTGTGCTGAGCTTATCCGGCGGTGCTAATGCCAGTTTTGTCTGCGATACCGGGGACGCATTGTTCGGCGCTATCGATATCCGCACCCGTGACAGCCAGAGTTTCATCTCGGATGCTTATTACCTCAGCATGGGTTTTGGCGTACCCGCTGCAATCGGCGTTATGGCCGCCAACCCTGAGCGGCGTGCCTTTATTTTAGTGGGGGACGGAGCATTCCAGATGACCGGGATGGAACTCTCCACGGCGCTCAGGTTCAGCATGGCTCCCATAGTGATAATCTTTAACAACGCCGGCTATGGCACGCAGCGTTTTATTCTGGATGGTGAGTTCAACAACATACTTAACTGGAACTACACAAAAATCACCGAAGTATTCGGCCAGGGCAGGGCGATGCGGGCTACCACCTGCGGCGAATTCCAGCAGGCGGTGGAACAGGCACTGCGGGAAAAAGAGTTATGTATAATAGAGGCGGTTATCCCGCAGGATGCGTGCAGCCGGGCACTGCGCAGCGTAGGGGAGGGGCTGCGCAAGTTAAGGCTTTGAGTCAATGGCCGCCGAATTTGAGCAGGGCAATCATCAGGCCGGAAACGCCGAACACGCTGGCCAGAACTGAACTTATAAGCTGTAGTGAGGTTGGCAGTTTATCCATCATCCCCTCTAGGCGTGACATGCGGCTCTCCAGACCACTAAAACGACCTTCCATTCTGTTTTCCATGTTGCTGATTCTATCGTCCATCTTATCCAGCCTGGAATCAATGGAGCCGAGTTTGTCGTTAATTGCGGTAAGTGTTACCTCCAGCCGCGTCACACGGTCGTGTATCTGGAGTTGCTCAAAGGTTATTTCATTCATGTAAACATATTACTGTAAGTCAACCGGATATTCAAGCACCGGATATTCAACATCATGGAAAATTGTAACTCCCCAGGTATCGGTACGGCCTCTCGGCTTCCCCTCCCGTTTACAGGGGGGGGCTAGGGGGGGCATCTTGCTTCTTCCCATAGTACCAACACCTGGGGAGTTACGGAAAATTAATGAATTTCATCGGCAGACGGATTGATTAACTTCGCTGGCAAGGCAAGCACCGGAATCAAACATGGTGCGGGCGAGGGTAGTCTGGCGATCCAGGCATTCCTGATCGTAACCACTTCCAGCTTCAATTAAACAGCCAACCGGTCCGAAGTATGGCGTAGTGGTATAATCCAGCGGGCATAGGGTGCGCTTGGCAAGCTCACAGGTTTCATTATAATTCCCTGCACCTGTTGCCCAGAACAATTGCCCGGCGGTTTTGAAAAGGGTTAAATCATCAAAATCACTGGCGGTTTGCGCGGCGCGGAATTTCTTATCAAAGGATTTTTCTGAACCTATGGTATCAGCGTGTTGAAGTTCAGGCCCAGAAGATACACTTGCATCTGTTCTGGTGGTACTGCCTGTGCCTTTCCATGCGCCGTGCCCGTTTTTGCCATGACTGAATACTACATAAACGGCTGATGTAGTCATGCTCACCGCATCATTATAATGCAGCACCGTGATGTTGCCGCTGGCACTCATGCTTTTATAAGCATCGTTGAATGAATAGTGCATGGCGTAGGTTATCCGCCGCCCCCAGCCATCGAACATCAGCTCTTCAGCTATTCCTAAAGTCGCCACCGGAACTACGCCAACCCTGAGGTTTGTGCTGTCGCAATCAACCCCGGCGCAGGAGCTTTGCACGGTATTAGGGCAATCCTCCACCCCGAAGGAGGCACTTGATGTTGCCAGATCACCCCTGGCCGGGCAAGGTAGTTTACGGTTAAGCTTGAAGTAAGCGATTAAAGCACTCTCCACCTTATCCATTTTATTTCTGGTTTGCGTAACCTTTACGCTCTCCATGGTTCTAACCCCTGCCGAGAGTGCCATTCCCGCAATCACCCCGATTATTACCAGCGCAATGGAAAGCTCGATTAGAGTATAACCTGAAACCTGAAACCTGAAACCAGAAATCAGAAACCTGAAACCTGAAGTTAACTTACTCTTTGTAACTCCCCAGGTCTGCTGGTCTGGATGCACATTGCTTGTCTCCCCCACCGCCTGCGGGGGGGGATTAAGGGGGGGGAATGTGTTGGAGTTACGGCAAGAAGAAAGATTCCCCCCCCTAGCCCCCCCCGCAGGCGGTGGGGGAAGCCGAGAGGCAGTACCAACACCTGGGGAGTTACCTTTTTTTTGACTTCTGATTTCCGATTTCTGATTTCTGATTTCTGACTTCTGGTTTATTGATAACATTTCACCGCCCCCGCCAGTTGCTTCTGCCTGACTAAACAGGCGGCATCGTAATACCCGGCGTTGTTATCAATCGCGCAGCCAGTCCCGCCACGCTTTGGTGCTACTGAGTAATTCACGCTTAATAGTGTATTGGCAACTTTAGTGCAAAGCACGGTGTCAATAACCCCTCGCCCGAGTTTTTTCAGCGCGTTTTTATCGTAGTACATCAGTATATCGTCAAAATCACTTTGCCTGCTTACCTGGCGGAATATGCGGTTATAGTTATTCCCGCCGGATGGTGTGTCAGCGTTCTCCGCCTGTAGTGCTGTTGCGGAAACTCCGGCATCTACCCTGGATGCGCCGCCACCCTTCGGCCAGGCTCCGTGCCCATCCGCCCCGTAGCTGAGCAACACCATTACTCCGGTTGTGGTTCTGATGCTGCTGGTTCCGGGAAAATGAGTACTGGGTACACCGTAGACGTATATATCCCCACTGGCAGCGCTGTTAAATGCCGCGCCTGTTGTAGTAAAGCGGTAATCCACCACATAAGATATTTTACGCCCCCAGGCATCAACCATGTATTCATCAGGTATGCCAAGCGTAATAAATGGCACTGCGCCTGAGCGCAAGTTAGCGGAACAGTTACTGCCGCAGCCGCTTATAACCGAATCAGGGCAGGAACTTGTACCGAATGTATTGCTGGTGGGAGCCTGGTCAGGATCAGCCGGGCAAGGCAATCCCCCATTTTCAAAAAGATACCGACCAATTTCATCCGCTACCCTGTTCATGCGTGCGGCTGTTAGTTCCACCTGCACCGCTTCGGTTTTCTTAATCCCGTATATAGCAGCCGAGCCGATTATCACCGAAATGATACCCAGCACCACTGATAACTCAATCAAGGTATAGCCGCGATTCATGTCTTATCTTGCAGTTTGTCTTGCACTATAGAGTTCAGAGTTTACATTTGGAGCATATAAACTCATCAAATTCTAGATGCTACTATGAAGCTTGCAGGAAACGTACTGGAACTTATCGGCAATACACCGATAGTAAAGGTAAACCGTATCAATACCGGTCTTTGTGAATTATATCTGAAACTGGAAAGCAATAACCCCGGCGGGTCAATTAAGGATCGTATTGCCCTTTCCATGGTAGAAGCGGCGGAGCGGGAGGGGAAAATAAAACCTGGCGGCACTTTGATAGAGGCCACCGCTGGCAATACCGGCCTGGGGCTTGCGCTTATCGCCAGTCAGAAGGGGTATAACCTGAAATTATTTATCCCCGATAAAATGAGCCAGGAGAAAATTTTCCACCTTAAAGCCCTTGGCGCAAATATAATACTCACTAGGTCAGACGTTGGCAAAGGCCACCCGGAATATTACCAGGACATGGCCGAACGCATCGCCAGGGAAACGCCTAACTCATTTTACGTCAACCAGTTTGAAAATCCGGCCAATCCTGATACTCACGAAAACAGTACCGGCCCTGAAATATGGGAGCAGATGGAAGGAAGGCTAAATGCGGTAGTCTGCGGCGTTGGCTCAGGTGGTACGCTTACCGGGCTTGGTCGTTACTTTGAGCGCGTAGCCCCCGCTGTGGAGATGGTTCTGGCTGATCCTAAAGGCTCTATCCTGGCGCCATTCATTAATACCGGAAAAATTATAGAAGTCGGAAGCTGGCTGGTGGAGGGAATTGGGGAGGATTTTATCCCCTTAAACTGCGATCTGAAATTCGTCAAACACGCCTACACCGTGGGGGATGCCGAGAGTATCGCCATAGCGCGTGAGGTACTGCTGCGGGAAGGCATAATGTGCGGCTCATCCTCCGGCTGTCTCATTGCTGCCGCGCTTAAATACTGCCGGGAGCAGCGGGAGCCTAAGCGCGTCCTCACCTTCATCTGCGATAGCGGCAATAAATACCTGTCCAAAATGTTCAATGAATACTGGCTGGATGATTATGGCTTTATTGACCGTGTGGAAAGCGGCGATTTGAAAGACTTTATCGCCCGCCCCTATTTCAAAGGCAGTGCCGTAACCTTAACCCCCGCCGATACCCTGCAAACCGCCTACCGGAAAATGCGCAACTACGATGTTTCACAAATGCCGATAATGCAGGATGGCAAAATAATCGGCATTATAGATGAATCCGATATTCTGCTGGCGGTAATGGGCAACGATGCAGGCTTCAATATTAAAGCGATTGATGCCATGACCAAACGCCTGGTAACCGTAGACTACCGCGAACCTTACCGGAGCCTGCTGCCTATTTTCGATAAAGGCATGGTGGCGATAGTTATGGATGGTGATAAGTTCTTAGGACTAATCACGCCGATAGACCTGCTGCAAAATCTGCGCAAACGGGTAGGGCGGGCTTGATTTAGACTGAGTTTGGATATATATAACCAACATGAAGATATTGTAACTCCTTCACTCTCCCCTTGGGGCAGAGTCCAAGAGGCAAGGCCATAGGCCAAAGCCGATTGGGTGAGGGGCAACCCTATAGATAAAGATTCCCCCCTCACCGCATCGACCTTCGCCTCTTTGAGGCTTGTTCTCTGCGACTCTCCCCCAAGGGGAGAGTAAAAGAATTACAGCAACTTACCTCAATTCTCTTATCCATAACTCAGCCTGATTTTTAAAATAGGCTCTAATCTATCCCTCTTCGCCGCTGGCGATTCTCTCCAGTTCTTCAGCGGTAAGCTCAGTGCGGCGCACAC
The DNA here is from genome assembly GCA_964439415.1 of uncultured Rickettsiales bacterium. Taxonomy (GTDB): domain Bacteria; phylum Pseudomonadota; class Alphaproteobacteria; order Rickettsiales; family CAZAGG01; genus CAYTOJ01. Next base: position 11,789 of record CAYTOJ010000005.1, on the reverse strand, counting down.
CTTTCTCGCCCTGCACACGCACCAATGTCAGGCTTTTTGGGTCACGCACAAAAACCCTTTCCTCCAGCACCATGCCCATGCTGGGGGGGATGTTGGTTTTTGCGAGGCCAACGCAGGTGAAAGGTCCGTCGCGGTACATGCCGATCACTACGCGGGGGCGGTCGATGAAAACCTGGGAGCCGCGCAGGCATTCCAGCACTTCCATGGCTGACTTCGGCTTGGAATGTTTGGCAAGGTGATGCACCACCAGCACGGCGGCGTGACGCTCGATAGCGAATTCCTCAATCGCTTCAAAGAACTTGCTTACCACGTCGGAGTCATCCTCGTTCCCTTCCAGGTATTTACGCGCCGGGTCGATAACCATAACCGGCACATCCGGCAGTTTATGCAGCCGCCGCAGGAACTGCGAGAAGCTGACCCCCTCGCCAAAATCAGTACGTAGGAACATCAGCCGCCGGGATTTATTTTCAGGGTCAAACAGCTTGGTGCGGGAGTTGACTATCGCCGGGCCATCCTCGCCGGAAAAATAGATAGATAAACCATTGCAAATATCGGTGTTTATCGGTTGCCCCAGCCAATCGGGTTTGGGATCACCCGGCGCATAATCAGTTGCCGCCTTTACGCACAGGTAATGCGCTACTGAGCTTTTACCGCAACCACCCGCCGCCGCCAGCACCGTTACCGCCCCTTTGGGGATATAACCCGGCACTATGAATTCAAATTCGTTCTGCTGGCCGCGCTCCCCCTTCATTGGCCCGGTGGAGTCGAAAAATTTCACATCCCTGGCGCAAAGTTCGTATATTTTTAGGTTATGTTCCAGATTATCCGGGTCTATGCCGAATTTCTCATAAAGCGAGTGATGGCGATCATAGCCGATCCAGCAATGCGCAGCGTCCATTATCAGGCGGATATCCACCTGGTGTGAGCGCACGAATTCATCCGCATCCCCCTCCATCGGCAATCCCATACTGGTTAGCGACTCACTGCAATAGGAGCCATGCCGGGATAAATAAAACAATCCTGAGAATATATAGAAGCGCGAGTATTCCTCAGCTTCCACGCTTACAAAATCGTATATCTCCCGGTTGCCTGGAACGCTCATGCCATCCATTGGGGTCAGCAGACGGTTGGAAAAGCCAAGCGTTTTAACCCCGGAATTTGGAACTTCTCCGCGTTTGATGTATCCCGCGAATAAACCTATATCCCGCGCTCGTGACAGATTATCCTCCGCCGCCCGGCTGACCCCCTGCGCCGGGGAAGTTGACCAGTAAACCCCGCTGCCCAGAGGCTCCGGCGGATTTTCATCATCACCACGGCTGAATACTATCGGGTTAAGCAGAAGCGGGGTATTGGGAAGCTTGCCGTTATTGTAGTACTTTTTTATTTTCTCAATAACCAGGTCGCTCTCATCCTCGCTGAACCACATGTAGAAATCTTTTTCCCTGGCAACCCAGGGGTCTTTATCGGGATGGGCGAAGATGCACATCACGCCGCCTTCCAGCCCCACAGCGCGATGCCCCGCCCAGATAAGCTCCAGCTCCCGCCTTATGCTGCTTTCCGTTTTCTCGTTAAATTCCGCCATTATTCTTATATAGTGCGCAGTTGAGTGCTATACCTATCGCATTTCAAGAATTCGATAGGTATAGCTTTTATGTTTTGCGCATGGCCGCCCCGCCAGCCCCATGCGCGTCTATACTGCTCGCGAATTAACTGCAAAGAATCCGCATTCTTCATACGCGAGCAGTATACATAATATCAGGAAAAGGTTAAGGTTAGCCCAAACCAAAGTTAAAATTAGGTTTATAGGCTACATGCAAATTCAAGCGCCATACTCCACACCTGCCAGGTAGAGGCCATGAGCGGGGGCGGTGAGCGGCGCGGCGGCGCGGCTCAGTGCTGCCAGGATAGTTTTAATCTCCTGCGGGTTTAGTTTTCCCTCCCCCACACACTTTAAGGTTCCTACCATTATGCGCACCTGGGAATGCAGGAAAGCTCTGGCCTGAGTGGTAATATGAATCTCCTGCCCCTGTTGTTTAACATCTAATACATCCAGGGTTCTGATGGGCGATTTTGCCTGGCAGTGACTATCCCTGAAGCTGGTGAAGTCATGCTCACCAAGCAGATACTCTGCCGCCTGGTTCATTAGCGATACATCCAAAGGCTGTCTGACATGCCAGACGCGGTTATGATCCAGCACCGATTTCATTGGGCGGTTCAGGATACGGTACAGATAAGTGCGGGATTTTGCTGAGAAACGGGCGTTGAAATCATCACCCACAATTTCAGCGTTAATAACGGCTATAGTTTGGGTATGTCCCTTCTGATACCGTCCTTTGTGCCCGGGAGAGGGAACTACAGAGAAATTATCTATGTATTCCCTCCCCTGTTTACGGGGGAGGGTTAGGGAGGGGGCTGAAAGATTATCAGTAACTCCCCAGGTCTGCTGGTCTGGATGTCCATTGATTGTCTCCCCCACCGCAGGCGGGGGGGGATTAAGGGGGGGGAATGTGTTGGTACTACGAGAAGAAGAAAGGTTCCCCCCCCTAGCCCCCTTTGTGCCCGGTGGGGGAAGCCGATAGGCAATACCGATACCTGGGTAGTTGCGGTTCTCATTAGTAAGATGAAAATTAATACCATGCATTATGTTATAGGTGGGAATGGTGTGGCTTAAATCAAAATGCGCCACCTGATTGAGCGCGTGGACTCCCGCATCCGTCCTCCCCGCCACGCATAAACCAGCCTTCTCACCCGTCATTCTAAAAATAGCATATTCCAGCGCTTCCTGCACGCTGGCGCGATCCGCCTGGCGCTGCCAGCCGCAGTAGCCAGTGCCATCATATTCTATTGTTATCTTATAACGCGGCAAAATTTTAAACGCTGATTAATTTATTAATTTTAATTATTGATAAAATACCAGCCGCGCTTGCTTAACGCAATAGCCCAGGTTATGAGCTTGTTACAGTAAGTTATGGGTGTAAATGGCAGGTGCAAGTCAGATCAGGCTTTTATTCACGCGGCGGTTTCTGCCGTATTTTATTACGCAGTTCCTGATTGCGCTTAACGATAACATCGTAAAAAACGCGCTGATTGTCATGGTCGCGTTTTCTGATATTGAGCAGGTAGCAAAAGACCCCGGCAAACTCTCCGCCATTGCATCCGGGCTTTTTATACTGCCGTTTTTTCTATTCTCAGCCACTGCCGGTAAAATTGGCGATCGCTATCGCAAATCCACCATTACCAAAATCATCAAGGCGGCTGAAATAGCCATTATGATACCAGCCGCGCTGGGTTTTATCCAGATCAATGTTCCAATACTTTTATTTGTGCTGTTTCTGCTTGGGCTGCAAGCCGCATTCTTCGGCCCGGTTAAATATGGCATCATCCCTGATTTAGTGCGGGAGAATGAAATAGTCGCCGCTACCGGCCTGGTCAGCGCGGCTACATTTATCGCCATACTCCTTGGCAGCATATTAGGTATGAGCGTGTCCGCCATGGAAGGGGGGAATATCTTTGTAGCGAAGCTAAGCCTGGCCTGCGCCGTAGCCGGGTTTATCATCAGTCTGCTTATCCCCGGCACGCGCCATGGCCAGGGTGAGCATAAGTTATCCTTCAATATCTTTGGCGATATTAAGGAGGTGCTGAGTTATGTATATGCCCGTAAGGATATTTTTACTGCCATTTGCGGTATTTCCTGGTTCTGGTTTTTAGGCAGCGTCCTGCTTACCCAGTTCCCTGTTTTTGTTAGGGAGGCACTGCTGGGTGATCAGATGCTTCTTGCGGTTATAGTGACGCTGTTCACTATTGGTATCGGCATCGGCTCCACCCTGTGCAACCTGATTCTAAAGGGCAGAATCAGCCTGATAATGCCAATATGGGCAGCCGCAGGTATGGTTATATTTGTCACCCTGCTCAGCGCGTATGTGCATTTTTATGCACCAATTTCTGCCATGCCGGAACTTGACTTAAGCAAAGCACACCTGCCGGATATAACCGCAAGACTTTCAATGATATTCAGCGCCCCCTACCTTTACGCTGTAATGCTGTGCGTTTTAATTGCGCTTTGCGGCGGGCTTTATATTGTGCCGCTTTATTCCTTTATCCAGAAAACAGTTGATCCTGAATTTCGCGCACGGGCAGTATCGGCCAATAATATCATCAATTCGCTGGCTATGGTGCTGTCATCAGTTTTCTCTCTGGCCATGCTTCAGATATTATCAATTAATTCCTTAATTCTGCTAACCGGACTGACGGGCATACCCGTGGCATTATGGCTTTACAGACAGGCCAGGCAATTCAGAAGCAATGCTTGATAAGGATACGCCTATCGCACTTCCAAAGTGAGTTAGGTGTATACCTCTCGCGTTTCAATAGTGACATATTCTTGCGACCTTCGGTGAGCGCGTGCTGCCAATGGCAGCAATAAATATAAAAAACATGCCTCTGGCATGGGCGGCGGGGGAAGCGCGAAGCGCGGGGGCGGCAGCCCCTTAATATACAAGAAAATATACCCCTGAAATGACACCATTAAACCACACTCTTCAGACGATAGGGGTGTATCAAAACTGTTTTTGATATATTTCCCCCTTGAAAGTGGTAGTAGAGGGTACTATATACCCCTCACAGATAATTAAAAAAGGCTTAAGCGCCTTGAGATATTCTTAACACCACAATCAATATGGAGATAAACTTATGAAGATAAAGCCATTGCACGATCGTGTTCTGGTAAAACGCCTTGAGGAGGAAGAAAAAACTCCAGGCGGAATTATCATACCAGATACCGCAAAAGAAAAACCAATGCTGGGTGAAGTTATAGCAGCCGGTGATGGTGCGCGTGACGATTCCGGCAAGCTGGTTCCAATGGCTGTTAAGGCTGGTGATATAATCCTGTTCGGCAAATGGTCCGGCACTGAAGTGAAATTCGGTGGCGATGAATACCTTATAATGAAGGAATCCGACATTATGGGCATTGCTATGGATTATGCGAAGCCACAGAAAAAAGCTGCTTAAGTTTTATAATATTACGAATAATCAAATAATTGGAGATAAATACAATGGCTGCTAAAGACGTAAAATTCGGCCTTGATGCCCGTAGCCAGATTCTGGCTGGCGTTGACATTCTCGCCGATGCAGTAAAAGTAACCCTGGGGCCTAAAGGCCGTAACGTAGTGCTGGAAAAATCCTTCGGTGCACCGCGCATCACTAAGGATGGCGTAACCGTTGCCAAGGAAATCAAACTGGCTAACAAAGCGCAGGATCTCGGCGCGCAGATGCTGCGTGAAGTGGCAAGCAAAACCAACGATGTTGCAGGCGATGGAACCACCACCGCTACCGTGCTGGCTCAGTCTATCGTGCGTGAAGGCGCGAAGGTTGTGGCTGCCGGGCTTAATCCTATGGATCTGAAGCGCGGTATTGACATGGCTGTTGCCGCTGTGATTGAGGAAATCAAGAAAAAGAGCAAAAAGGTTTCCGGTAACGAGGAAATCGCACAGGTTGGAACCATATCAGCCAATGGCGACAGGGAAATCGGCCAGAAAATCGCTGAAGCTATGAGCAAAGTAGGTAAGGAAGGCGTTATCACGGTTGAGGAAGCCAAAGGTCTGGAATTCGAGCTGGACGTTGTGGAAGGCATGATGTTTGACCGTGGTTATCTCTCCCCGTACTTTGTCACTAACGCTGAGAAAATGACGGTTGAGCTGGAAAGCCCATACATTCTGCTGTTTGAGAAAAAACTCTCCGGCCTGCAACAGATGCTGCCGCTGCTGGAAGCAGTTGTTCAAACCGGCAAACCCCTGCTGATAATAGCTGAGGATGTTGAAGGCGAAGCTCTGGCAACTCTGGTGGTGAACAAACTGCGTGGCGGCCTGAAAGTTGCTGCGGTGAAAGCCCCAGGCTTTGGCGACCGCAGAAAAGCCATGATGGAAGATATCGCCATTCTCACCGGCGGCCAGCTTATCAGCGAAGACCTTGGCATAAAGCTTGAGAATGTCCGTCTGGATGCTCTTGGCCGCGCCAAGAAAGTTATCATCACCAAGGATGATACCACAATAGTGGACGGAAGCGGTAATAAGGACGGAATCAAAAGCCGCGCCGATACCATCCGCGCCCAGGTTGCTGATACCACTTCCGACTACGACCGCGAAAAACTCCAGGAACGCCTGGCGAAAATCGTGGGCGGTGTAGCTGTTCTGAAAGTAGGCGGTTCAACCGAGGTGGAAGTTAAAGAGCGTAAAGACCGCGTTGACGATGCCCTGCACGCTACCCGCGCAGCGGTTGAGGAAGGCATTGTTCCCGGCGGCGGCACTACCCTGCTTTATGCAGCGCGTGCTCTGGAAGCCTTGAAACCAGAGAATGATGACCAGAAAGCCGGTATCAACATTATCCGCCGTGCACTTCAGGCTCCAATCCGTCAGATTGTGGAGAATGCAGGCATTGACGGCGCAGTAGTGGTAGGCAAGCTCATGGAGAGCAAGGACACCAACTACGGCTACGATGCGCAGCACATGGAATATGTGGACATGATCAAGGCAGGTATTATCGACCCTACCAAGGTTGTGCGCACCGCGCTTCAGGATGCTGCATCAGTAGCCTCACTGCTGATCACCACTGAAGCCATTGTTACCGAAATCCCTGAGGAGAATAAAGCTCCCATGGGCGGCGGCAACATGGGCGGCATGGGCGATTACTAAACCCCCACTCCTAAAAACAAAAAGGCGGCCTTCGGGTCGCCTTTTATTTTGAACTTTAAGTAACTGAAAGCCATAGGTGGGCAAATGATTATAATTGATTGCATTAAAAAGACAGCTTCGCAAGTTGAGGAGATATATTTGGATATGCAAACCTCTAAGTATGTAAATACGGCTGAATAGAAAGACGATATTCAGCAATTTCGTCATAATGCACTAAGCGGTTCACTGTTAGTTTATCTTAAAGGCATCAGATATATCAGCTTATTGAATGCTTCAATTGTTCTTTTTGAGCGAGGATTTAGTCAAGAAATGGGAATTTTACACAGATGTATGGCTGACTGAGAGTCTTGAGGATGCCATGTTATTTATGCGTGAATTAGGGGAGGATGGAAAGCCTAGGGCAATACAAAAACAGGTTTGGGAAGATTTTTACCAAGAAGAATTTGAAGATATATCCGTTGGTATGTTAAAGAATAATAAGCGCAATTGCACTCCTCGTGACAAAATTAGAGCGGCTATTGCAGCAATTCCTGAGAATCCAACTAATCCTCACGATTATAGGCATCTTGTTAAAACTGAGTATGATAGTTATTCTGGTTATGTTCATGGGGCATATCCGCGTATAATGGAATTATATATGGGAAGACCACCTTACTATCATACTTCTGGTACATTAAATACTCCTAGAATTACGGAATGTATAAAGCGGTTGATTGAAAGCACATACAAAGGAGTGCTTTTTGGCGGATATGCCGCACAACGGCTTGGAGAAAAGGATATACAAAATAAGTTTATTGCTATAAAGCAGGAAATGGAAAAGCTATGGCCTGCCTTGGCTACTGATTCCCAGGAAAGTTTATCAAAATTAAAGCGAAAAAAATAATCAACCAAACAAGTCTGAATGTGTTCCTGTATCATACAGAATCAAGGTGTCGCCTTCGATTCTGTAAACCAGTAGCCAGTCAGGTTTAATGTGGCATTCCCTGTATCCCTTGAAATTCCCAGTCAGCAGGTGGTCTTTGTATTTTTCCGGCAGCGTTTTGCCATGCATAAGCATGTCTATTACTTTTCTTATATCGTCATTATTGCAGCCTCTTCTAGCCATCAACCTTGATGATTTTTTGAATAAATTTGTGGCGCGTATCTTTAAATTCATTCTTTAATGTCAGCCATTAGTTCATCCAGTGATGTATAGCTGGTGATGTTTTTACCATTCTCCGCATCAATTATTGCCTGGATAGTTTCCTGCCTGTACTTTTTCTTGCCGGATTTTAATTGAGGAGGGAATAATTTTTCTATTACCCAATCCCTAATTTTCTTACCTTCCAGAGAGGACATAACCTTAATCATCTGGTGCTGTTCGGGGGTTATTTCTATACTGAGTCTGGTCATATTTTCCTGATGAATTTATGTACATTATACACAAATGTTCATAAGTTTGAAGTTCTAATATAGCCGCTAATATACCGCTATCGTTTGAAGAGTCCCAATTTTCTCTTTCACTCCGGCGGTATATCTTTTATTTGTTGAGGGGGGCGCACCCCGTCACTGCATTGAGCAGACATGGCATAGGCCATGTCTGTTCAAGCTGTGACCCTATGGCCTCCCCCCTGCCGCGTCGGCGCACTCCCTTCGGTCGTAAGAAAAATCCAGTCTTGGAACGCAAGGGTATATTTAATTAATCTGCTGAATTGCTTCAATTATTGTTAGTTGTTTCTGCTCTCCTGATTTCATGTTTTTCAGGGAGACTCTGCCTGCGGTTACTTCCTCCTCACCAATAATAATCACAAATCTGCAATTGGCCTGATTGGCTTTTTTAAATGCTTTTGCAGGGTTGCCAGGGGTTGAGGTTTCGGCGGTGATGCCCTGCGCCCTTAAAACAGCAGCGATTTTTAAAGCCTCCACTACTTCAGCCTGACCCAGCGGAATTATGTGAATGGTGTTGAGAGGTGCAGCTTCCAGTATGCTTAGCTCCGCCAGGCGCTCTATTCCGGCGGCAAAGCCGATGGCGGGGATTTCCTGGCCGCCTAGATGTTTCATCAGTTTATCATAACGCCCACCGGCAAGCACGGCGTTTTGGGAGCCTAGCAGGGTGGTGGTGAATTCAAACACGGTATCGTTATAATAATCCAGCCCGCGCACTAGTTTGTCATTCAGACTAAATGGAATGGAAAGCGCGGTCAGGTATTGTTGTAGCTGCGTGAAAAATCGGGTGGATTCCGGGCTTAGAAAATCTGGCAGGCGGGGGGCATTGGCGCATATTTTTTTGTCCCCCTCCACCTTGGAATCAAGGATACGCAGGGGATTAGTACGCAGGCGGCGTTTACTATCCTCCGACAATTCAGCCTCATAACGGTGAAAATAATCAACTAAAGCCTGGCGGAAGTTCTGCCTGCATTCCCCACACCCCAGGGAGTTAAGCTCAAGGGTGACTTTATCACGCAGCCCCAGGCTTTTCAGAATATCATAGCCTACTGCGATTATTTCAGCATCGGCAATAGAATCCCTGATGCCGAAGGTTTCAATATCCAACTGGTGGAACTGGCGCATCCGACCTTTTTGCGGGCGCTCATAGCGGAACACCGACCCATGCGCGAAAACTTTTAAAGGCATGTTCTGGGTAAGGCCGCCGGATATGATAGCGCGGCAGATGCCTGCGGTGAACTCAGGCCGGAGGGTTATTTCCTCCCCGCCGCGGTCAAGAAAGGTGTACATTTCCTTAGTCACGATATCAGTCTCATCGCCCAGTGTACGCCTGAACACTTCCGTGAATTCAAAAATGGGCGTGGCAACGCTCTGATGGCCGTATTTGTGCGCCACTTCCCTTGCGGTGTTTATTATAACTTCCCACTTGCCGGATTCCGGGGGGAATAGGTCATGCGTGCCACGCACTGGCTGTAGTTTGTTCATAAATAATTCTTTGCACTAACAGGAATTTTAGCTGGCAATTCTGACTAAATATCAGCTTAAAACCATGGATGCTCTTTAGTTCTATTATTAAAATCCAATACTTTATTCAGCAGCGCGACCCAGTTATGCTATTGATAGGTATGATTATTAAAATGGTCGTGTTAGCGCGTAGAGTTTTAGCTGGTTAAGCCCGCCTTCCAATGGATCCTTTGGTTCCTGCTTTTTAGGCTTAATAAAACCGCTCTTCTCCATGTTTCTTATAAAGTTAACATAATCCATGGGGACTTTATTATTGCCCAGAGACAGTTGTTTCTGGATTGAACGTACAGTATCCTCAACTCTCACATCACCCTCCAAGCGTTTTATTCTTATGATGCATATAAAAAAACAGATTCCTCTGCTCTATATAATCAGTCAGTAAATCATTGTATTCTCTTATGAACCTCCCAGAGTTCTGAGGATAAGTATCTATCTCCAGCCTTAATATATCGTTTAATAGTTTAGCACTAATATAGCGGCCATGCGAGTGCCATTGCTTAATGATTAGCCAGTTGCCTTACTATATCATTAGCGCGTTGCAATTTTTCATCTATTGTTACTTCCTTACCCTTTCTTGGAGATTCACTGCGGTGTTTTTCCCATGTCTTAAATTTATAATTCACCAACCAATTTGTGGCCAAATCCACGGATAAGTCCCTCGCATGTTCATAACTGCTCAGTAATGCCAGGTTTTGCTGCAATAGAATAGATGCCTCAATATCCGTTAATGTTCCGGATTTAGATTTTTCTATAAGATTTTCTAGCTGCTCAAGCACTCCTAAGGCGGGAACCAATAAGTCAGAGCCATTTTCTTTAATAGTTACTTGTGGATCAATAGGGCCAAGTGATGAGGAGTAATCCATGAAAATTTTATCACCTGACAGGCAAAAAATTGTTCCGGCAGACATTGCATAGTCAGGAACAAAAAACCATACTTCATGGTAGTGATGCCTTATAATATCTACCATTTTTTCAACCGGCTCTACTTGTCCACCCCCGGTTTTCAGAAAAATACAAATTCTGTCATGTTTTGTTGAAGATGCCATTTTCTCAATCAAGTCACGAAATGGCTTAATTAGCATGGGATGTGTTGGGCCGTAATAATAAATAATATCGCCCCCTAATGTATCCTCCAAATTACCTGCCATTCCATTAATACTGTTTAGGATATGTTGGTCTAGAATACTCATAATTCACAGTCTTTTAGAATAAGTGAGGCTAATGCATTGATAATTAGTATAATTCGAGGATTGGCAAAACAGTATATCTATACTATTCGCACTTCAAGAATTTTGTGTGCTCATTTTTATGTTCGGTAAAAATATTATAAGGCCGCCGGTGAATGGCGATGGGGCAAGTCTGGATGTGCAGGCGGTTTTCCGCACATTGCAGGGGGAGGGGCCATATACAGGCGTTCCATCGGTATTTATCCGCCTTGGCGGGTGTAATCTGGCGTGCAGCTTCTGCGATACTGAATTTGAAAGCTTTAGCACGATGCCTGTTGAAGAAATTCTCAGTAAGGCGGATGCACTCAGGCGCAATAGTTCCGGCTTGCCCAGCATCAGCCTTGCGGTGATTACGGGCGGGGAGCCTCTGCGCCAGCCGATATCCAGGCTCTGCGAACTACTGCTGGCAAATGGCTTTAAAGTGCAGCTTGAAACCAATGGCACGCTGATGCGGGAACTGCCCGTTGGCGTGGAAATAGTATGCTCGCCGAAAAATACAGGCGCTGGCTATGCATTTTTAAGGGGAGACTTGCTGAAACGCCTGACCGCGCTCAAATTCCTGATATCCGCCCAGGACTCAGCCTATAATCATGTGCCGGAGGTTGGGCAGGGGGAGTATAATATTCCGGTTTATCTGCAACCGATGGACGAATTTGAGGAAACAAAAAACAATGCTAATAGGGAGCTTGCCATAAAGCTGGCTATGGAAACCGGAAGCAGGCTAAACCTGCAAACTCATAAGATTCTGGGGTTGGAATAGACTTCTTTCTAAACTCGCTGTACTGAGCAAAGTGCGCGAAGCGAGCATCGCAAAAACGCAAGTGTACAAGGAAGTATTACTCCGAGGGCATGATAGATAAATATTATGATTGTTTTGCGTTGTGAATGCTGTATATTTTGTGTATATGCACAAGATAGATTTTAGAAA
>CAYTOJ010000004.1:0-31379 GCA_964439415.1 uncultured Rickettsiales bacterium | reverse complement strand
AAAAAGCTGAGCGCAGTCTGACTTCCTTCTTTAAACGTGGACTCCGATTGCTGCTATATGCCGCTCTCAACCTCACTCACATCCCAACATTATGGCTTTATGCAAATTCTGTCAGGTGGTAAGCTATTTTTATATTTTGCGCACGCCACCCACCAACCCGTGCGCATGTCACTTGCCATTTAATCTACACGACTTAAAAGGTTAAAAAATTTATGGTGATAAATGACTAGAGCATTGGTATTCCCAGGTCAGGGAGCGCAAAAAGTAGGCATGGGGCTGGAGCTGTACAAGGCATTCCGCACTGCCCGCGATGTGTTTGAGGAAGTAGACGAAGCCTTGAAATTCAAACTCAGCAAAATTATTTTTGAAGGCTCTGAGGAAGACTTAACCCATACCGAGAACACTCAGCCTGCACTTATGGCCATGTCGCTGGCGGTATTCAAAGTTTTAGAGATTGACGGCGGCAGAAAACTGGAAAACTTTGCAAGTCTTGCCGCCGGGCATTCACTGGGGGAATACTCCGCCCTTACTGCTGCTGGAGCACTTAGCATACCACAGGCGGCAAGGTTACTTCGCCTGCGCGGCCAGGCAATGCAGGCAGCAGCCCCCAAAGGCACGGGTGGCATGGCGGCTTTAATTGGCGGGGATTACCAGAATGCAGTAAAGCTGGCAGAGGATGCATCCCAGAAAGGTGTATGCGAGATTTCTAACGATAATGCTCCCGGGCAGATAGTACTCAGCGGTAGCATAACAGCTATTGATGCAGCGGTGGAGGCCGCACCCCGTCATGGCTTTAAAAAGGCGGTCAAGCTTAACGTCAGCGCGCCATTTCATTGCTCACTGATAGAGAGTGCCGCCAGAGAGATGGAAAAAGCTTTGGATATTGAGCATATAAAAAAGCCCGTGATTGACATCATCGCCAATGTCACCGCTGCAAGAGTGAATGAACCGCTTGAGATAAAAAAACTACTGGCGCAGCAGGTGGTAAGCCCGGTACGCTGGCGGGAGAGTGTAATGCAAATGAAAGAAGAAGGCATAACTGAATATGTGGAACTCGGCTCAGGCAAAGTGCTGGCCGGGCTTATCAAACGTATAGATGCAAGCGCCACCACCCACTCCCTGGAAACCCCAACGGATATCGAGGGGTTTATACAAAGCTTGTAAAGCATTGTAAAATATACTTCCCTCACATGAGCACTCGCCCGGCAATATAAAAAATTGGTCATAAAATAGTCACGAGCAAATTATATAATTATCCCTGTTCTTATCAGGGGATATGCATGAGTGAAGGCTTTGAAGATACAGTTACGAAAGTAGGGGCGGCTATTAAGTATTATGAGCGTACCTTTGGAGTAATACCGGATGATGAAATCAGGGGATTTGCCCTGGTGTATGATGCTCTGACGCATGAAGTATGGCAGAATTACGGCTCCGCTTTTCTGGGAATGGAATATAAAGACATTGATCCCACTAGCGACCAAGGCAAGCTTGTTGTTGAGCATTTCCTGCCGGTGTATCAGGCTTTAAGAAGTGAGGGCATTTCACCAGAGGATATCCGCCAGAAATACATACCCCTGATTGTACAAGCAAACCAAAGGATATTCGAGAATGAGGTAGGGAGTTATTATCTTGACTTGGATAAACCTATAATAGCTGAGCAGACTGCTTTAATGTCGCTAAGGGAATACATAACGCTGGAGGAGAAAAAATTTAGCGGATCAGATGCATTATACGCTCAATCAATTAGCGAAGAAACCGCCGAATATCGGCCTGCTGTTTCTGTCCAACCATCCGCACCATTAGCAGGTGAAGCAAGCGAATTACCAGATAATGAGCAGAAAAACCCCACCGGATTAGATGAAGTGTTGCAGTGGCTAAACTCTTACCCGCCTTTGATAGTCAGCAATGAAGATTTAGTTGCGCGGGCGCTTGCAGACCATGAGATTCCGGATGAACAGCATGAGAAATATACTGAATTTTTGAAAGCATATTTGGAATCGGGAAATCAGAAAGCTGCCCAGCCTTACGCTAATATTTCCGAAATGGTCAGAAGGGCAAAAATGATTATTTCTGGAGATGTTATTGGCGATCAAGTATCGACAATTCCAGTAGCTTCATTAATCGCAACTAGCAAACTATCTGCTGGGGAATTTGATCTTTCGTTAAAGATCATTACTAATCCTGAATATGCTTTATTCTGCACGCTTATAGATGAGGCTATAGGGAACGATTTTGAGGAAGCAAAATTTTTACTTAGTCTACATGGATTGGCAGGCGCAGATAAACTACAAGAAATTATGGGCTATGTATCCAAAATTCAAAAAAATGAGTATGCCGAAGTAGACGGCGTTCTCTCCAATATGCGAATGGCAATCTTATCTGACCATACTGGAGAGTTTTTACTAAATTACTTTGAACAAATACCGGAGATTACAAGCTCGATAGAAGAAGCTTTAAGTTACGTTACTACTTCTTCGCGATACCAATATATGCGAATTTTAAGCTATTGGACTGATCCCGATGAAATATACAAAATCGCGGAGAGACTTAAAATATTTCACGCAAAAGCAATGAACAATATACCACTTAATGATTCTGAAGCTGATAATCTACTGGCTTATTTAAGCTCTACGTCTACTCTTCCTAACGATCAATTAAGTTTAGATAGTTATTTCATAACCACAAGCAACTCCCTGCTGATATTTGATAGAACAGCACTCTTCACAACTAAAGATGCTAAATTCCTGGAGGGCATAGTAATCGGCAATCAGGTTTTTAAGATTGATTATCTGGCACTTGCTGACCAGCACATAGAGCCGCTCTACACGCAATTACAGGAAGCTGTTAGGGCTGGAGACCCCAAGATTTTAGTAGATTATTTAGGTCAAAATCCTGACACAGCAAAAGCAGTGCAAACACACACTAGCAGCAGAAGCGCGGAGGAGATTTTCACCAGCCTGCAGAATCTCGACACCTTAATGGATAATCAGAACATCCTCATTGCTGACAGGGCGGCATACCGCACCTTCCTCACCCGGTATGAGTTATCTATTTCCACTGAGGATGATAGCACGGCTAAAAAACCGATGAGCACGGGCATAATGCTACGTAAAGCCAGAGAATTTTTAAATGCTTTCCCTGATGCAACGCCTGATATTCTTACCGACCCGATTATATCTGAAGCTTTGATTTCCACCAAATTTCAGTCTATTACAGAATTTACTGAATCGCTTGAAAGTATGGTAGCTTCAGGAACCAAGCTTAATGCGTTGCTGGAGTTTGGACGCAGTATCAATGGTAATAACAAACCATTAGAACAGCCTGATAATGCTGATATTTTACAGGAATATAGCGCAGCAGAAGCACCAGCCCCACCATCATTTTCTCAGCACAGACATTTCTTACCGATAGTCAGATATTAGACCCGAAGACCCAACAGCTTGCAGGTTTTTTGCATATGGCCGCTTAAAGGGGCGTATGCAAAAACTGAACCTGCTCAGCAGCTAAAACGCCGTTAATGGGAACGTGAATCAGATTCTTGCAGCCAAATTCTTTTGCTATCTGCTCTCCCCCGCCCTGGCCAAAGATGTAGTGCCGCCCACCTGCCACGTCATCATAATGGCTCATATTCTCAACCACCGCCAGAATTGGCACTTCCAGCATTCTGAACATGGCGGCGGCGCGGCGAACGTCCAGCATGGCAAGCTGGCCGGGTATTGTTACCATCACCACGCCACTCAGGGGTATCTGCTGCGCCAGACTTAGCTGCACATCACCAGTGCCGGGTGGCATGTCAACCAGCAGAAAGTCCAGCTCACCCCAGTTTGTTCCGCGCAGAAACTGGGCTATGGTTTTGGTTACCATCGGCCCGCGCCAGATAATCGGCTGCCCCTCCTCCGCCAGCATACCCATGGAAATGCATTTAATCGGGTATTTATAGTTCTGCTTGCCCGTTGATGCGATTAGGGGAATCATTTTCTCCCCCACCGCCTCCGGCTTGCCACTGATGTTTAGAAGATGCGGCATGGAGGGGCCATAGATATCAGCATCCAGCACGCCCACTTTTAAATTCATGCTTTGCAGCGCCTGCGCCAGATAAAGCGTAATGGTGGACTTGCCAACGCCGCCTTTTCCGGATGCAACCGCGATTATCTTTTTTATGCCTTTAATTTCCTCCCGGTTCCATTGTGCGGCTTTCCTCTGCGGGTTTGCCCCTTGCCTGTTTGCGGTAAAGATAACATTTACCGAAGTCCCCCCCCATCTTTTACTGAGCTTATCTTTAATTGCGGATTCCAACGCCTGCATTTCATCACGCGCTATCCCTTCAGATTCCAGCGTTATGCTTACAACATCACTCTTTATCACCAGGCCGGAGAGTAAACCTGCGGTAATGATATTTCCACCCCTGAACTTAACTGCTGACAGTTCATCCAGAATCTCGTTCTTATTAGCCATTTTCACTGTATATACTCCTTGCGTATCAAGAGTGACATTTTCTTGCGACCGTAAGGGAGCGCGCCGGCGCTGCGGGGGAAGGCCGAAGGCCGGGGGCGGCAGCCCCCTTAATATACAAAAAATATACCCCTGAAATGACATCATTCAACAACACTCTTGAGGCGATAGGGGTATATACCCGTTGCACTTACTGAAAGGTTACAGGTATAACACTTCTTAAAACACGAGCAATACACATGACTGACAATAAAAACCTGATCGCCTTTCAGGGTATTCCCGGCGCAAATGCTGATCTGGCCTGCCGCCAGGCTTACCCGTATATGACAACAATCCCCTTCCCCAGCTTTGAGGAAGTGTTCGAAGCGGTGGAAGAAGGCAAGGTGGAACTGGGTTTGATTCCGGTTGAAAACTCCCAGGCCGGGCGCGTGGCGGAGATTCATAACATACTGCCGCGCACCAATGTTAATATCGTGGGTGAGCATTTCCAGAAAATCCGCCATAATCTGGTGGCGATTAAAGGCGCGAAGCTGGAGGATATTAAGCATGTATATTCCCACCCGCAAGGGTTGATGCAGTGCCGCAGCTTTATAAAAAAACTAAAACTTGAATCTGTCGCGCATTCCAACACCGCAGCCGCTGCGCGGGATGTTGCCGCCTGGAGCGATAAAACAAAAGCGGCTATCTCATCCGGCCTGGCGGCGGAGCTATACGGGCTGGAGATTTTAAAGGCGGATATTCAGGATAGTAACGATAATACTTCGGTTTTCATCGCTATATCCCGCGAGCCGATTGACCCCACGCCTGAGAATGACCGCCCGGTACTTACCAGCATGATTTTTACCGTGCGTAATATCCCCGCCTCGCTCTACAAAGCTTTAGGCGGCCTGGCCACTAACGGCGTTAATATGATCAAGCTGGAGAGCTATATGCCTTCCTCCCGGCTGGAGAGTGCGCATTTCTTCATGACCATTGAAGGCAGCCCTAATGACCGACCCGTACAACTGGCACTGGAGGAACTCAGCTTCTTCAGCAAAAAACTGCGCATTCTGGGGGTTTACAATGCCGACCCCGCCAGATATGCTTAATTAACGTTAAGGAGATTATCTTGGAAGTACGTGATTGTTTTATAAAAGACCTTAAAGTCATTCAGCTGAAAGTGCATGGCGATGCGCGGGGCTTTTTTGTTGAGCGTTATAACAGGCAGAAATACCTGGACTTGGGGCTACCTGGCGATTTTGTGCAGGATAATCACTCTCGCTCCGCCCCAGGTGTGCTGCGCGGTGTACACTGGCAGCATGAACCGGCGCAGGGCAAACTGGTTGGCGTTACCAGGGGAGCAGTCTGGGACGTTGCGGTGGACATCCGCGCAAACTCTCCCACTTACGGCCAGTATTACGGCGTTGAACTAAGTGGTGAAAACGGCGTTCTATTCTGGATTCCGCCCGGTTTCGCCCACGGCTTCTGCGTGCTGGGGGATGAACCAGTGGACATGATTTATAAAGTCACAGCCCCCTACAACCCCAAAGGCGAAGGCGGCCTGATGTGGAACGACCCTGAAATAAACATCCAGTGGCCTGTCAGTAACCCCACCATCTCCGAGCGTGACAAAACCCAGATGAGCTTCGCGGAGTATAAGCTAAAACCAGTGTTTTAGCCGCAATAAACCTAGTGGGTCATCTGTCATATCAACCCTGAAATTTAGGCAAGATAACCCACTAGGATGCATCCACACATCGGAAACATTTGCAGTTGCTGCGTGTGCTATGCAAGCCTCAGCGCGTATCCTTCACCCCTGATGGTGCTGATCAGGGCGGGGGTCTTGCCATCGTCCCTGATTTTCCGGCGCAGCCTGCCTACCTGAACATCAACTGATTTAGGGCTGGTTTTCAGTATTCCCGCCAGAGCCTCGCGGGATACTACCTCCCCCTTACTGCCTGCCAGGGCTTTAAGCAGGCTGGCCTCGCTTTCGGTCAGGTATATAACCTCTCCGGCTCTGCTTAAATGAGATTTTGGCAGGTCAAACTCATAATCCCCAAACCTGGCTTTATCTAAACTGGCTTTGGGGGAGCGGCCAAGCAGGTTTTTAAGCCGCAGTAGAAGCTCCTTCGGTTCAAAGGGCTTGCTTAGGTAATCGTCCGCACCGCTCTCCAGCCCTACAATACGGTTTTCCACTTCCCCAAGTGCTGTCAGCATCAATACCGGAACTTGCGTGTGAAGTTTCTTGAAGCGCTGCACGTATTCAATGCCAGTTTCCTCCGGCATCATCACGTCCAGCACCAAGGCATCGAATACCATTTCCTCAAGGAATTTATCCGCCTCTTTAGTCGCAGAACTTAAAGATACCCAGAAACCGTTCTGACCTAGATAATCATGCAGCAGTGTGCACAGGCGTTTATCGTCATCCACTACTAATATATGCGGGCTTATCTCCAGCATAGCCTATATGGTTTGCATATCAGGCCTGTTAAACGCCTGCCGATATTCCGCGAGTGTCTGCGATTCATCCAGTTCATTCTCAATTTTCGCCATCAGCATGGTGGCAAAACTATTGCCGATTAAATTCACCACCGCCCGAACTGAGGACATAATCCGGTCTATCCCCAGCAGAATGCCTATCGCCTGTACGGGCACTATGCCAGTTGTTTGCACTGTTGCCGCCAGAACAATGAATCCCGTGCCCGCTACACCGGCCGCGCCTTTGGATGTAAGCAACATAACACCGATTACCGATAACTGCTGCCCCAGAGTTAAATCCACCCCGAAAGCCTGCGCGATGAATATAACCGACATAGCCAGATATATGGATGTACCATCCAGATTAAACGAATACCCGGTTGGTATCACAAACCCCACAACCGAATCGTTACAGCCCAGTTTTTCCATTTTGCCCATAACGCGGGGCAATACTGTTTCTGATGAACCAGTACCAATGACTATCAGTAATTCATCCTTTATATATCTTATCAGCTTTAATATATTGATTTTATAGTACATACCGATAGGAAGCAACACCCCGAAAACAAACAGGCACATGGTAAGCAGCGCGTAGAATATCAGCTTCAGCAGAGGCCCCAGGCTATCCGTGCCGAGCGTTGCCACCATATGCGCCATTGCGCCGTAAGCCGCCAGCGGTGCAAGTTTCATAAGTATATTGATTATACCGAAGAATACTTTTGAAATAGTGTTTAAAAGATCATTTACCGGCTTGGCTTTCTCCCCCATTCCCGCCAGAGCAACCCCGAACAGTACCGCAGCGAATAACACCTGGAGCAGGTCATTATCAGCGAATGCGCCAACAAAACTGCTGGGAATCACACCCATCACAAAATCAACATTGGATGCATGAGCAACCTGAGAGGCTTTTGTGAGATATTTTGAGATATCCACGGAATCAGCCTTGGATATATCCATACCCTTACCAGGCTCAAAAATGTTGGTAACTATTATCCCAAGCACCATGGCCAGCGTGGTGATCACTTCAAAATAAATTATTGTTTTAAGACCAAGTTTTCCTACCTTTTTAACATCCCCAATGCTGGCTATTCCTATAACAACAGTCAGGAACACTATCGGCGAGATCACCATTTTTATCATCTTGATGAAAGCGCCAGCCAGGGGCTGCATCTGTTTGGAGAAATCCGGAAAATATATACCCGCGAGAATACCCAGGATTATTGCCAGCACTACCTGAAAGGTTAGATTCTTGCATAAACTATTAATTTGCATCCCTGACCAATCTATTCATTTTATTAAACTAAGGGATACGTTTCTAGTTTTACTCTCCTATATTTCCACAACTAAGTGTTGTGCGGCGCAATAAAGACTGGATATTTAACAGCAATGTAATATTGCGCTTGATTAGCTATGATTAGTATTTGTATTTATCAGTCTAATAATTTTCCTAAATGGCATGAATAATAATATGATTAAAGTGCTTGGCCTTACTTTCTGGCTTATGATTTTATCAACCACGGTGCTGGCGGATGGCATCCCGCAACCGATGCAGCTTGGTATGCAGCCTCCCGCCACCCCGGTAATGGAGAAACTGAATG
Source organism: uncultured Rickettsiales bacterium (assembly GCA_964439415.1). Classification (GTDB taxonomy): domain Bacteria; phylum Pseudomonadota; class Alphaproteobacteria; order Rickettsiales; family CAZAGG01; genus CAYTOJ01. The sequence goes on along the minus strand of CAYTOJ010000004.1, from coordinate 22,872 downwards.
CGCTTCATAACAACCTGTTATACGTTATCACGGCTATAGTGGTTTTTGTTACCGCGCTTATGGTCTACATAATGATTCGCTTTAACGCTAAAGCTAACCCTATCCCATCCACCACAACGCATAATCTGAAGCTGGAAGTGATCTGGACGGCTATACCGGTTATAATACTTGTCGCAATCGCCTGGCCTTCTCTCAAAATTCTATATTACATGGATAAGCCGCAAGATGCTGATATGACTGTAAAAGTCGTTGGTTACCAATGGTACTGGAGTTATGAATATCCTGATAATGAGGGCATCAAGTTTGAAAGCAGAATGATTGATAGTGCTGAAATAAAACAAGGGCAGCCAAGGCTGCTGGAGGTAGATAATCCTCTGGTTGTGCCTATAGGCTCGACTGTGCGGGTTCTAACCACCGGGGCTGATGTTATACACAACTGGTATGTTCCAGCCTTGGGCGTGAATGAAGCAACAAACCCAGGCCGCACTAACGAGACCTGGTTTAAAATCAACAAGCCTGGCACATATTACGGCCAGTGTGCTCAGCTCTGCGGCATTAATCACGGCTTCATGCCAATAAAAGTAGTGGCGGTGGAGAAGGATGAATTTGAAGCATGGGTGATTTCCGCGAAGAAGAAATTCACCGCAAACGCCACTGAATCTACAAATATATTGCAGGCAGCAAACTAAACTACATAGGGTTGATTATACAATGGCAAATACTCACGCAGCAGCGCATGACGCACATCATCATGACACACCGAATGGTCTGAAACGCTGGCTTTTCTCCACTAATCATAAGGATATCGGCACGCTTTACCTGTTCTTTGCTGGTATTGCCGCACTTACCGGAGCATTCTTTTCAGTATTGCTCAGAATGGAACTGCAAACCCCAGGCAATCAGATTTTCGGTGGTAATTACCAGATGTATAATGTGGTACTCACCGCTCATGCATTGATAATGGTGTTCTTTTTTATCATGCCAGCACTGATAGGCGGTTTTGGCAACTGGTTTGTGCCGCTCATGATAGGCGCGCCGGATATGGCCTTTCCGCGTATGAATAATATAAGCTTCTGGTTATTGGTTCCGGCTTTTATACTGATTATAGCCTCAGCTTTTGTAAAAGGTGGTGTCGGCACGGGCTGGACGATTTACCCCCCCCTGTCAAACTCGATGTTTCAGGGCACTCCGGCGGTGGATATGGGTATTTTCGCACTGCACCTTGCTGGCATATCATCAATTCTTGGCGCTATTAATTTTATCGTCACAATATTTAATATGCGCGCACCGGGGATGACCCTATTCAAAATGCCACTGTTCCCCTGGTCTATTTTATTAACCGCTTTTCTGCTGCTTCTGGCGGTTCCTGTGCTTGGTGGCGCTATAACCATGCTGCTGACTGATCGCAACTTTGGCACACACTTTTTTGACCCCGCAGGCGGCGGCGATGTAATTCTGTTTCAGCACCTTTTCTGGTTCTTCGGGCATCCTGAAGTATATATCCTTATTCTACCAGCATTTGGCATTATAAGCGAAATCATACAGACTTTTTCAAGAAAACCGATTTTCGGTTACATGGGTATGGTTGCGGCTATGTCTGCCATAGGTCTTCTGGGCTTTGTGGTATGGGCGCATCATATGTTCACGGTGGGCATGAGCGTAAATACCCGCGCTTATTTCACCATTGCCACCATGATTATAGCCGTGCCTACCGGCGTGAAAGTATTTAGCTGGATCGCCACCATGTGGGGCGGCTCAATTCAGTTCAAAACACCTATGCTTTTTGCACTGGGCTTTATCTTTCTTTTCACAATTGGCGGCGTCACCGGAGTTGTACTGGCGAATGGCGCAATGGATGTTCCAATACACGGCACTTATTACGTTGTAGCACACTTCCATTACACCATGTCCATGGGTTCTCTGTTCGGCGTATTTGCCGCCTTTTATTACTGGATTGGAAAAATGTCCGGGCGGCAATATCCGGAAGCACTGGGCAAGATACACTTCTGGATCATGTTCATAGGCGTGAACATTACCTTCTTCCCGCAGCATTTCTTAGGGCTTGCAGGTATGCCACGCCGTATCCCTGATTATAACGAGGCTTTTCATTACTGGAACATGATATCTTCTTACGGCTCATACATTGGCGGTATCGGGGCGATCTTCTTTCTTTATATTGTGGCTCACACAATGTTATGGGGCAAAAAAGCATCCAATGACCCGTGGGGTTCGCAAAATACATTGGAATGGACGCTTCCATCACCACCACCATTCCATACTTTTGAGACTCAGCCTGTTATAACCGCAAAAGCGCATTAGTGGCTCTGACGGTAGCCTTTTGAGTACAAGTCTGCCTCTGCTTTTCTCCGGCGGATAAGTCCTTCCAGTTTTCTGCCGCCGGCGAAAATCCAGCGCATGAATTCCCTTGCCGCTTGTTCATGCTGACCTGCATTTACTCTGCGCCTGAGCGATGAACGTTGCAGTGCCCCCGCTCCTACGTTAAAAGTGAAGGAAACCAGAGCATCAAACTGCCAGGGCGTAATATCCGCGCTGATTAATCTTGTGACGGATTGCTCCGCATTGGCAACATCCTGGCGCAATAATTCAATTGCCTGAACCTTGCTGATGCCTGCACTGAATTTTGCAATCTCCCCCCTGGACATTACATGCCCATAGCCGATTGTAAGCTTACCGCCCTGGCACTCATAAATTTTATCCGCGAAGCCCTCAAACTCCATAATCAGAGCAAGCCCACATTCACTTATTTTTCTGTTACTCAAATTCCCATCCCTTTTTAGTCCACACTATCCACAGATATATAATATAACCATTTATACGCTGGCAAAGAAGTCCCCTTCGGGCATACTTCCCTTAAGATACACGGTAAGCATATAATAAGGGGAGCATGATGAGCGGCGCGGCAATGAAAGTTTTGAGTGAGAACGATAACGTGCCAGGCAAGGCAGGGACTAAACTGGTGAACGGAGTAGCGGGAGACCGTCTGCTTTCCATGATTAAAAAGATAGAAGCACTGGAATCACAGAAAGCTGAAATCGGCGAAGAGATTAAGGGCGTTTACGGCGAGGCGAAATCACACGGTTTTGACCCGAAAATCATGCGCAAAGTTGTATCCATCCGCAAGCGCGAACCAGCCGAGGTTGATGAGGAGCAGATGCTCCTGGACGTTTACATGCAGGCCATCGGCATGGGCGTGGAATAGTTTTGTTTAAAGCGGTTGTACGGGTAAAATACGCTATAGTAGCGTATGATACTCCCTGTGCAGCCTGATCCAGGATGCCGCATAGGGGCACACAGACTTTACCCGCAAGTTATCCTGAGCCGCTTTTTCCATTATTTCCTTCATCAAGCGTCCGGCCAACCCTTGTCCGCGCAGTTCCTGCGGCGTTTCAACGTGCAGTATCGCCATAACATCCCCTTCTCTGGAATAGTCAGCGAACACAACCCGCCCACCAGCATCTAACTCAAAACGGCTCTCTGCGGTGTTATCCCTGAACATGCGGGTATGTTACTGCAAGTCATTATAACTTCAAAAAGAAAAGCGCTTGAGAATAAAATACGAATCCAGAACTTCGCCGTAGTCTTTCAGATTTATGGTGAGGCCTTCTTTACAGGCTTTATTGAAAAGCACTTCTTTCAACGGCTCAACCGCCAGTTTGAAGTATGCCAGGCGTCCATCTTCCTGCGGTACTTTCAGTTCATAAATTCTGGCACTACCGCTTCCCTGTAGTTTTTTTAAAAAAGATACCGTCATTTACGCCACCATCGGAATCTTAGCCTGCCTTAGCTTAGGTAATACATACGCCGCGCCTACATTCACATTGCTAGGGTCAGGCACACCTTGCGGGAACATATCTTTCACTTGCTCAAAGAATGGATAATTCACCTGACGGATAGAATCAGGATGTAACTCCAGCTCTGGCGGGAGTTCAAACGTTATGACTTTACCATTTTTGCCGTCCCACTCTATTTCACCTGATACAGCTTTGCGGCGGGTGCGGTAGCCAGCATCAAGGGTTGTTACCATACCGATGTTTTTGCCCTCTGCATCCTTACCGAAAGCGAACTTGGTGCATCGCTCCACGCCTTTCGGCAGTTTTAAATCAAGCACCAGGTTGCCGTTTTCTACGTCAAAGAACTTGATTGTGCCAGTCTCCAATGCGCAGACACCATAAACATCCTTGCCTTTATACTTGGCCATATTAGCACCGTCCGGCCTGCCGTGCGTGCTTTTTCCATTCAGCTCACCGCCCAGTTGTTTGTGATCTTTGAAGATTTCGATATTGTTCACTTCATAACGGTTATTATTATGGCTGAGTGTGCCTTTATACACCTTTATGCCTGCGCCAAGCTCGTTAGCGTTTTCAACTGTCTCCGCCCAATAGACTATTCTTCCATTGCCATCCGGGGCTTTGCCACCATCTGCCAGACCGTTGGTGATGATAGGCTCTCTGACTTTGGCTTCTCCGTTAGCTGTACTTTCAGCAAAATGTATTTTGTGCTGAGTAAAGTTATTAGGGTCAACCAGGTTGAATCCGCCCAGACGCTTAATGCTACCATCTTCTTCGCGCCATTTATGCCAGTCCTTATTCATAGTTCCCACCAGCATCAGGACTTTATCATTCACTTTAATGGTGGTTATATCATTAGGGCGGTTGTTTGGAGCTTCCGAATCCGGAATTTTCCCGATGTTGATAAATTCTTCCGTGTCGGGATTAAACATGTTAATGCCAGGGTTAGCACCACCATTATCCATCATGAAGATGATGTTACCATCCTGATTGATTACGGTCGTGCCGCCAATCATCTGCACTGGCCTGCCATCCTTACCCACTCCATCAGCGGTTGGCTTCCATATTTTCAGCTTTTCTTCGCCCTCGCCGGGATGCAGCTTATATTGGCATAGCAACCCATTCTCAATATCAGTGAACCAGAAGCATTTTCTTTTATCATCGAACATTGGCCCTTCCGCCGTCCAGAAATACTGGTTATCATCGGTGATGTCGGTGATATTTGCAGCCTTAATTTCTATTTCCTTATAATCAGCATTGCGCGTGGCCTCCTCCCCGGCTTTTCCTATAACCTTCCTTTCCTTTGTTTTATGCATGGCCAATTGAGTGAGTTTATTGCCACCTTTTTTTGACCTGGCTGCCTTTGTAGATTCTTCAATAAAATTGATTACGGTTTGTGTCTCCATGCCATAGGCCACCTCACCCTGGTTATCACCTCTTTCTTGAGCATTTTCATTAGCTGCATTAAATCCATGATTCGCCTGCACCATCATCATCGCATAGGGGTCAGCCATTCCCTTGGCACTGGCTAATTCTTCCCCCTTTTCATTAAACAACTTCACTTCACCAATTTCATGGCCGAACTCGTATTTCAGCATATTGCCTTTATCGTCATACAGCTCTATGCGCATGTCATTCTCATAGGCAAACTTTCCAACTTCCGCCTGAACTGAAATATCCCTGCCATTGAAATCCATTATAGCTTCTGCACGAGCATACCACTCAGCCACATTTTGCCATTTAGATTCTTTGCCTATTTGTTGGTAAACACCAAGCTTATCAGTTGTAGTGCCGTATTTTGCATCCGTAATTTCCTTATGTTTAAAACCAAGAGTTGCCAGTGGAATAAGCACATGCGGAAATAAATCCAGCGCCATGCCGCCACCTTGATCCACCCTGCCTAAAAATCCCCTGTGGCCTGATGCAACCAGTGGATTTCCACGACCCTCCGCGAAGGTTACTTTTACTTCTTTAATGCCATTTTGATTAAACTCTTTGAACTTTTCTTCATTCTTAAATTTTATGGTGTCGCGGAATGGAATCTCATGGCCAAGCGCCGCATATAAAGGCAGGGCAAGCAGTGCTTCCCAATCCATAAAGTAAGCGGAGAGAGGCTTGTTTTGCTCCTTCTGCTTCCTCTGGCGCATTGCCTCAAATTCATCATATTCCTTAACAGTGGTGAAAGCTGGTTTTTCCACCATAATCGGCAGGCCAAGATCATACGCCTGCTCAATACACTGCATGTGCTGCTTTGGCGGTGTTATCACCATCGCCATGTCAAAGCCCTTGCCTTTGAGCAGACTTGGATCTGCCGCCACTTGATCCTGCGTTAAAATTTCTATATTGCCATACTGATATTTCAGGCGGTCATTAACCTTGCCCATATCAACTATGGTGATATCTTCTTCTGCAACACCTAAATGATCCAGTGCCCAGCGGTCAAATTTATACCAGGAGTCACCAAGCCCACCAAACACCAGAATCTTTTTGCCCTTCAAAGCATCCTTCATGCCTGCCATCATCAGACCGAATCTGAAGTCCGGCGTGTGCTCACCTTGAAATTCAGCTACAACATCAGGGACAATTTCTTCATGACTTTTTATGCCTGCATTGCCAAACCTGTTGCTATATAAAACTCTCTGTTCTTCCAGCATTTTCAAGGCTGAAGTTAATATATTTGCATTGGCATCCGCACTGGTATTGTCTGACATTGTAACCGCCCTAATGATTATTTATAATTATAGGGCAAATCTTAACCTTTTAGATTTCAGTTTTATGACAGGATAAACTTAAGATTTCTAAATATTCCCTGCTTAAACAATTAAAAGATATACCTATCGCACTTCAATAGTGCGATAGGTATATCTTTTATTTTTTGCGCATGGCCTCAAACGACAGGCAATCCAACCCCATGCGCGTCTATACTGCTCGCAACTCATAGGATAATATCCGCGCATCGAAAACGCGAGCAGTATAGTCACAACAACACTACTCACAAGTATACCGATAGTTAAATACAGCAGGATTACTAAATTTCAACGCCCCTTCCGGCTTCTCTTCAAAGCACTGTTGCATACACCTTTTTATATTTTGTGTGCGTCTATTTTCAGGATATTCTGAGCGAAAATGTAAGTGAGTATAATTTTTGATATTAGCAGAATTATATAAATAACAGCTTACGCCGCCAGTTTATTTTCCATCAGTCTGCACAGGCGGCGGGCGAAGGCGGCGCGATCCTCAACTTCTTCGCCGGATATTATGCGCGCCTGATCCAGCACCATGCAGGCCAGTTCTTTAAACTGCTCACTGCTGCCTGATATACTTAAGATACGATCAAGCCCACGAATTACCGCATGTTCATGGTTAATCTCCAGTATTTTAGAGGATTTACCCGCCAGTTGTTTATTATCCAGCAGGAATTTCTCGAACCTGATATCCATCTGCCCTTCCTCGGTGGAGATTACCGCCGGAATTTCATTGAGCTTTCCTGTTATAACCACGTCCTTCACCGCTGCGCCATAAAGCTCCCGCAGTGCTGCCAGCAGTTTTTCCATGTTGCCACTATCTGCTTGCGCTGAAGGTTCTTCGCCGGATTTCTCCGTGCTGCTTTTCAGATCAATACCGCTGCGGGTGATGCTTTTCAGCTTTTTATCCTTATACTCATGCACCGTGTTTACCCAGAAATCATCCACATGGTCGGTAAACAGCAGAACCTCATAACCCTTGCTGGTGAACCCCTCCAGAATCGGGCTTTGCAGGGCTTCATCCCGGCTTTCGCAGTTTAAGTAGTATATATCCTCCTGCCCGTTCTGCATCCGTGTGATATAATCATCCAGACTGGTAAGGCTGGTATGCGCGGTGGTGGCAAAGCGGCAGACTTCCATAATCTCATGCTTAGGCGTAATACCCTCGCATAGCCCTTCCTTCAGGATTGCGCCGAAGTTGCGGATAAAACCTTCATAATCTTGCTGATTCTCAGATGCCTTTTTCTTGAGTTTCTGCAATACACGCTTCACCAGGCTGTGCCTGATTTTATCCAGCACCGCGTTATGTTGCAGAGTCTCGCGGCTGATGTTCAGCGGCAGGTCTTCAGAGTCCACTATCCCGCGCAGAAAACGCAGGTAGTGGGGGATAATGTCAACTTCCTCATCAGTAATAAAAACTCTTTTCACATACAGCTTTACCCTTCTGATGCGGTCAGGGTGGAACAGGTCAAACGGCTTGGTTGATGGTATGAATAAAAGGTTGGTATACTCAACCACACCCTCATTGCGGTTATGAATTACTAGCCACGGCTCATCCCCCGCATGAGCGGCGTGACGGTAGAATTCATTATATTGCTGCGCGGTTAGCTCCTGCTTCGGGCGTGTCCAGATAGCCGCGGCGGTATTGATTATTTTCGCCTCCCCCGCGCCATCTGAAAACTCTATGGGGTAGGCGATGTGATCGGAATATGTTCTGATGATAAATTGCAGGTGGTGTTTATCGAGGTATGCCTGCTCCTCAGGTTTTATGCGCATGGTGATGATGGTTCCGCGCTGCGCGCTATCAGCCTCACTAATTGTAAAGCTGCCATCCCCATTCGATTTCCAGATGTGCCCTTTATCCTCCCCGGCTTTGCGGCTGGTTACAATCACCTCATCCGCCGCCATGAAGCTGGAATAAAAGCCAACCCCGAACTGGCCTATTAATGATACATCACTTGATTTACCAACTTGTGCGGCAAATTCCGCCGTGCCTGAGCGGGCGATGGTTCCTAAGTTATTAATTAAATCCTCCCGGCTCATGCCGATACCGTTATCAGTGATGCTGAGTGTGCCCTCAGCAGCATTCAGAATAATCCCGATTTTCAAAACATCGCTACCCAGCAGGGATGGACTCGCCAGTGCCTCGAACTTCAGTTTATCGCAGGCGTCTGAAGCGTTGGAGATCAACTCCCGCAGGAAAATGTCCTTATTCTTATAAATAGAGTGCACCATAAGCTTCAGGATTTTAGCCACTTCCGCGCTGAAACTAAGGCACTCCTCTGTTTTTTCCATCTGCGTTACTCCCACGTTAAATAAATGTTATTCTTCCATATGTAACAGGCTATTGTGGATTTCAAGAGCATTAAGGGTTATAATTTCGGCAATGAACTATTTTGTTAAATTTATCATTACTAGCTTTATTATGCTTGGCGCAGGGCAGGCAATTGCTTTTGACAGCGCGGCAAGCAAGGATTTAATTTATTACACCGCTTTTGGCCGGAGTGAGGATATAAAGATTATTCTAGGCCGTGGCGCTAATCCTGATGCCCGCAATCAACATGGTCTGCCTGCCCTGGCTATCGCTTCCGACAGGAAAGACCCTGAGAGCCTCAAACTGGCGCAGACTCTGGTGGAAGCAGGTGCGGATATAAACTTAAGTGATGGTGACAAGAACTATCCGCTTTTAAATGCGGTGAAAAACCGGAATGTAGCTCTGGTTAAGTACTATTTAAGCAAGGAGGCTGACTTCAACATAACCGATAATAAAGGTAACACCCCATATCAGGTGGCTAAGGTAATGGATTTTCCTGAAATCGCCGGCCTGATACTTGATAAAATCCGGGAGATTGAGGAGAGAAACCGACAGCGGGCAAGCCCTGAGAATTTCATGAAGCTGGTGCGTTCAGTCGCGTTTAATTCCTGCGCCGCCAAGTATAACATGTATATACTGGATAAAAATCTTTACCGTTCTGAGCAGGATAAAAGCTTCCGTAACAACCAGGTAAACCAGCATAAAGACCAGATAAAAGTAGATGCGCAGGAACTGGCGGAGGTTTTCCGCTATAATCAGCAGCAGATTAATGACATTACCACCATGTCATCCTCCACCCTTGCCAACAAGCTGGATTATATGGGAGAGAGGCGCACCAGGCCTGATTTTGGCAATAAGGAACAAATAACAGAAAGGTGCATGGAAGTGGTGAAAAACTGGAAATTCGGTAAAGGCGCAGCCGCTGCAAAATCCAGACCTGCAACCTCAATACCTTCTACCTCAGCACCTTCCACATCTATACCATCAACCGTGCCTTTCAAACCCCGCGTGATTGATAAGGATGATGACGAATATGAGGAGGAATAGTACACCTATCACACTGCAAAAGTGCGATAGGTGTATTTTTTATATGTTTGCGCATGGCCGCCAACCCAGCCGAATTCGCTGCTATACTGCTCGCGAATTAACCGCAAAAAATCCGCACATCGGAAACATGAGCAGTATAGCCGCATCAATAAAAGTTAAGTTATTAGTCATAAATTAACCATTATCAATTAATAATACTGGCTCAGGAAAAGAAAAATAAGCAGGAATTAGCATGGATGCTGGTTTAAAGGCCTCTCTCAGCGGTATAAATGCGGCAGCAGCGCGTATTAACGTCGCTTCTTCCAACATTGCCAATGCTGGCAGCACGGCAGCCATTGATGAAAACGGCGATATAGTCAATAAGCCATATAAACCCCTGGAGGTGGTGCAGAGCACTCCGCAGGAAGGCGCAGGCACACTGGCGACGGTTAAGTCAATCGCCTCCCCCAGTGTCCCGGTTTATGATCCATCCAAATCGGTTGCGGATCAAAATGGAATCGTTCAATTTCCTAATGTGGATGAAGGCGAGCAGGCATTAAACCTGATACTGGCACGCAATTCCTACAAAGCCTCAGTTACGACTTTGCAGGCAACTGATAAAGCTTACTCGTCCCTGATTGATACTGTAGGGTAAAACCGAAAAGCTGCACGGCACGAGCTGCGCCACCTCATCCGCAGCTCATGCGGTATACTGCTCGCGTTTTTGATGTGTGGATTTTGTGCAGGCAAGTAGCGAGCAGTATGTACGCGCATGGGGCTGGATTGGCGGCCATGCGCAAAATATAAAAGATATACCTGTCGCACTCTTGAAGTGCGATAGGTATATAGTATTTTTATTTTTTGACCTTTTTAGCGGCTGGCTTGGCTTCAGCTTTTTTCTCAACAGGCTTGGCCGCGACTTCCGCTGCTGCGCTGTCATCAGCCTTTGCTTCTGCTTTAGGCACTGTTTTAATTCCACCACCCAGACTTCCGAATCTGTTGTTAAACTTGGCCACCTGGCTGGCACGCTGGTTGATTGTTGCGCCGCCGCCTATCCATGCCGGGTGGGTTTTAGAGTCAACATCAAGTTGCAGAGTATCCCCTTCCTTACCATATGTGGAATAGGTTTCATATTTTGTACCATCCGTCATCACGACGTTGATTTTATGGTAATCAGGGTGAATGCCTGCCTTCATGACTCTTAATACTCCGCTTATGAACGAGGTGGCTTATAACATGCTTTTCCTGCAACTCAATAAATAAAATGATACTTTTATGCCAGGCGGCAAATGTGATCCTATACTCCTCACATTTCAAGAGTTGACATTTGGAGCGTAGCGACCTGCGCCAGCGCTGCTTAAGGGGAGGCTGTAAGCCGGGGGGTGCGCCCCCCTTAACAAATAAAAGATATACCGCCAGATTGACATAAATAATTTCAACTCTTCAAACGATAGCGGTATATAAGCTGATGAATTATAAATCCTCAGCCAGTTTGAATCAGGTCAGCAGTGTAGAATATGGGATAAAAAGATTATCTCTCAATAATTTCCGCAATTACAGCCAAGCGGAGATTATGCCGGAATCTGAAATTTTAGTACTAAGTGGCCGTAACGGTGCAGGCAAAACCAATATACTGGAAGCAATATCACTGCTTACCCCCGGCAAGGGGCTTCGTGGCGCGAAGTACCAGGAAATTGGCCGTCTGCATAGCGGGCAGCACCAGCCCTGGACAGTTTACGCTGAAATTGAAGCGGCAAGCGGCAGTGCAATGGTTGGAACCGGGCTGGATGGCACTGCGCAGGGAAGCGATAAGCGTATTGTGCGTATCAACGGCAAGCAGGCATCCAATGAAGCTCTGGCAGAAGTATTTCCCTGCCTGTGGATTACCCCACGCTTATCCCAGATATTTCAGGAAAGTGCAGGGGAGCGCCGCCGTTTTCTTGATCGGCTGGTGTATAATTTTGATTTTGCACATGCCGGAAGGGTAAGTGCTTTTGAGAAAGCGGTATCAGAACGCAACCGCCTGCTTAAAGATTATTCCAGTGATGCTATATGGCTGAACGGAGTTGAAAAACAGATAGCCTCGCTCAGTATAGCAATATCCGCCGCCAGACTGGAAGCCGTTTCCATGCTGAACGGGGTTATAAGTGCGCAGAAGGGTGAACTGTTTCCAAAAGCACTGCTGGCAGTGGAAGGGGAAGTTGAGGAATTACTAGCCGCACATAAAGCTTTAGAGGCTGAAAACAAAGCCGGGGAAATACTGAAAGCCAGCCGTACGGCAGACACTTTAAGCGGGCGCACCAGTTTCGGCGCACACCGCAGCAACCTTGCCGTTACCCACTCTGGTAACGGTTTGATGGTGGAATTATGCTCAACCGGGGAGCAGAAAGCCCTGCTTATCTCCATTATTCTGGCAGCCGCGGCAGGCAAGGCTTTATATGCAGTATCCGCCCCAGTCATGCTCCTGGATGACCTGGCGGCATATCTTGATGAGGAGCGTAGAGTCTCCCTCTTTACTCAACTTACTGAACTAAAAAGCCAAATATGGATAACCTGTGTGGACGCTGACAACTTCGCATTCCTGAAAGGTAACGCACAGTTTCTGGGGATAAATAAAATTATTGGTTAAATTCTCACAGTAGCCTTACTAATCCTTCAAATCACCCCAGAGTTCCTTAACTTTGGAGAAAAAACCTTCGCTTTCCGGGCTTGTACCTTTGCCGCCCAGTTTATCCAGTTCTTTCAGCAGTTCCTGCTGTTTCTTATTCAGGTTGCGCGGTGTTTCAACCACGGCATGAATATACATGTCCCCACGGTTGCTTGAGCGCATTATGCTCATCCCCTTAGCCTTAAGCCGGAACTGATCATTGGTTTGCGTACCGGCAGGTATTGTCACGCGGGCACGCATCCCGTCAATAGTTGGCACTTCAATGCTCCCGCCGAGGGATGCGGTAGTCATTTTAATCGGCACGTTGCAATGAATATCCGCAGCTTCACGTTTAAAAAGCTTGTGCGGTGCTATTGAGAGAAAAATGTACAAATCACCGTTCTGGCCGCCCCTGATACCGGCCTCACCTTCACCGGTCAGCCTGATTCTGGTTCCCTCCTCCACCCCGGATGGTATATTTACAGCCAGCACTTTTTCCTTACGCACACGCCCCATACTGCCGCATACTTTGCACGGATTCTTGACTATACGTCCAACACCGCCGCAGGTTGCGCAAGTCCGCTCAACCGTGAAAAAACCCTGCTGCGCCCGGATGCGCCCTGAACCACGGCAGGTTCCGCAAACTTCCGGCTTCCCTCCCCCCTCACTGCCTGTAGCATTACAGGAATCACAGGCGACGGATGTAACTACTTTTATATTTTCCTGACGGCCTTTATAAGCATCCTCCAGAGTGATTTCCAGGTTATAACGCAAATCAGCACCGCGCAGGTTAGACTGCCCTCCCCCACCGCCACGACGGCCACCCATTAAGTCACCAAATAAATCATCAAAAATATCGGAGAATGAACCGCTGAAATCAAAACCGCCAGCACCCCCACTACCATTTTCAAACACGGTATGGCCGTAACGGTCATAGGCAGCGCGTTTCTGATCGTCCTTCAGAACTTCGTAAGCTTCGCTGATTTCCTTAAATTTCTGCTCGGCTATGTTATCACCCGGGTTTTTATCAGGATGATATTCCATAGCCAGCTTACGGTAAGCCTTTTTAAGCTCATCCGCAGAAGCGCCTTTGCTTACGCCTAGAATTTCGTAAAAATCCCTTTTGCCCATATGCCGCAATAATATAACAGAGGGTTATTTAGAGTAGATGGTTTTTAATTCAAGCGGCGTTATTAATCCTCTTCGTCTTCACCGGTATCTGCGCGGCTTTTTGATTTTTTTGCGCGTTTGAACTCCCCTTTAGCTTCCTGTGGAGCTACTGATTTAAACTGTTGCTGTTCCTGCGCAATTTCTTCTTCCGTCTTTTCTGATGTTGCTACCCGGACTTTTACAGTAGCCCTTACTTCGCTATGCAAATCAACACGCACATTGTATTCACCGATTGATTTCACCGCGTAATCAAGGTGAAGCAGCTTTCTATCCACCTCTACGCTGCCATTTTTAATCGCATCGGCTATGTCCTTGGCTGTGACTGAGCCGTAGAGTCTTCCATCATCGCCTGCCTGGCGTATAATAGTGATTTTCAAAGCCTCCAGTGCGGCAGCGACCTTCTGTGCTTCACTTTTTTTTCTGTTATTATCAGCTTCCAGATCAGCTTTTCTTGCTTCAAAAATACTGATATTTTCTTTTGTTGCCCTGAGTGCCTTACTGCGCGGCAATAGATAGTTACGTGCATAACCATCCTTAACCTTAACTATGTCGCCCATTTTGCCATAGCGACCAACTTTTTCCAGAAGCACGACTTGCATATTTTATAGTCCCTTAATCTCTATTTTAATCAGGCATTCTGCCATTGCCACTCAAAGTCTGTCGAAGATGCCAGAAAAAACCCACCATGCCAACCCCAGCAGCGAAGAGGGGGTTTAACAGCAGAAAATAAAAAAACACAAGTAAAAAAGTCCGCCCGACTTTCAGCATACGTGACTTGCTGTGCACCAGTGCGATTCCATAAAGCATATAGGGAATCATGAATATACCAAGACAAACCTTTCCAATAAAGGCCGCCGACCCAGTTGGATAGAACAAATTCGCTATGATTACAAATGCCGCATTCGTAATTACCGCAGCTAGGAGCCATAAAGGCAGACCGTGTGGCACAATAGAATAAAACGGGCGTATGGCTTTGCCGTAACTGAAAAGCGTGAAATGCGCAAGCCAGGCAAAAAGCATATTCATGCTTATCCATAATGCCATTGGAAGCAGACAAAAGGCAAATGCCAGTGTTTTGCCATGGGTTGCTATGAAAGCATTCACATCCATGCCCGGGTCATCAACTGCACTTCTGAATGCCGCTGGCATATCAAGCATCAATGAGATTAGAGAACTCTCTAAGTTTCCCTGAGTTTCAACAACTACAAAAGCAACCGCTAAAAAAACCACCGCACCGTAAACTGTCATCAGTATCAACGCTTGAGACCCGTGTCTAAGTTTGATACTGCCTTGCATTCCTCCGATTGGCATAAAACCTGGAAACCGATAATCCCAGCGAAACATCAGACATGGAAGCGCAGTCAAGAGTAAGTACAAAAATACCATTGCGACATTGCCACTAATAAGAAGAAAAGCGCAGGCAATGCCAATGGCAAGCAAAACCGCTTTAATAGCCGTATTTGAAAAAGCGAGAAGGCAAATAGGAAATATGGGGGAAAAACTTAAAAAAACACTAACCAGGTGACCACCCCAGCCAAGGTAAAATATAAAAGCCGAAGCAAGCCCCGCAGCGAAAATCAGCGGCAGACTGCCCTTTGCCATAAATCTAAAACCGAAAAATACTCTTACTGATTAACATACGCGATTAAGGCCAGGCTCCTGGCGCGTTTTACCGCCACCGCCAGTTCACGCTGCTTCTTTACCGAAACGGCAGTTATGCGGCTTGGCATCATTTTCCCGCGCTCAGATAAAAACTTACTTAACATTTTAATGTCTTTATAATCTATATCAGGAGCGTCATCACCACTTAACGGGCATGTTTTCTTGCGGCGAAAAAAAACCTTCTTACCCATAGCAGCCAGCGCCACAGGAGATAAATTGGCCGTTGAAATAGCCGGGTCAGTTTTAATCTGAGTATTATGATTACGTGAACTCATGTCAATTTGCCTTATAAATCCGTTATACTTCTTCAGTTGTCAAAAAAGCTTCGTTCATTGAAGCCTGTCTCATAATAGCTGAGGGCTCTTCAGATATAGCATCCACCTTGACTGACAAGTGACGAATAACATCCTCAGTAATTTTAAAATTACGTTCCAGCTCTAATACAGCCTGATGCGGAGCCTCCACCCCCAGATGCACGTAGTGCCCCTTCTTGTGCTTCTTGATTCTGTATGCAAGAGTCCTGAGCCCCCACTGCTCAGTCTTCACTATCCTGCCACCGCCTGTTGCGATGATACCAGAAAATTTCTCAATATACTTATTAATGTCTGATTGCGTCAAATCAGGGCGTGTAACATAAGTGCATTCATAAAAAGACATCTAGCGCAACTCCAAACTCAAAATATTCCTATATAAGCGGTGCCTTATCACAAATGTAGCACAAACTTGCAAGCAAAAATTAGATTTAATTTAACCCGAAATAAAATTCAGTTTCCGGCGTTTTTCAGTTGATAATAATGCGGAGCGGGTTTAAATAGGTGGGAAACGTTTGAGTGGAGAATAGCCAGCATGTTCCGCCGTAAGGATAATGAGCCAATAACAGCATCCACGAACGCTGCTCCCCTTGGTAACGGATATATATCGTCCTATACTAGGCCTTCGCCTGCACAAGGCGTTGTTGAAAAGCAGGTTGTTATAGCGGAGTCTGAAAACACTGAAGAGGAAGTCAAGGAATATGCCCGCCCTATTAGCAGGGCGCAGTTTGAAACTGTGCGGCAGTATAACGAAAAAAACCAACATCAGGAGAAACCGAGAGTGCAAGAGCCAGTAAAAAAGAATGATGATCTCAGATTCACTCCGGCAGCGTCAGTGCGTCCTGCGGAGAGAACGCATGACAGTAATAATAAGTCAAGCAAACGCGTCATGACTGTGGGTCAGGACACCTTTCTTAAAGGTGAGATATCTACATGTGATAAGGTGATTGTAGAAGGTCAGGTGGATGCCAAGATGACGGACGTACAGTCACTGGAGATTACTGAGACTGGTTCCTTTAAGGGCTCTGTAACTGTTGTGGATGCCGAAATTAGCGGTATGTTTGAAGGTGATTTGAATGTTAAGGGTCGTCTTTTAATATTCTCTACCGGAAAGGTGATTGGTACGATTCGTTACGGTGAAGTTGAAATTCAGCGCGGCGGCAAACTTGCTGGTGAAATCAGATCATCTGACGATGTTGATATTCCATTGCGCTCAAAAAAGACTTTCGGCAAAACTGCGTTGCCTGATATGGAAAAAAGCGACTATGCTGGTGCTGTTTCGGAGTTGTTTGCTGCCAACTAAGCATTGTGCACTTATTGCTCAAATCAAATTACATATATAGTGCCTCATAAAGCAGTGAGGATCTGGTGTTATGGTTATCTTAAAGTTTATTTATGATAACTGGAACTCAGCTTAATCTTGATTTTCAAAAACATGCGCGTTTTTCAGTCAATGATTTTATAGTATCAGACTGCAATTCACAAGCATTTGAGGTGGTTTCTTCCTGGCCGGGCTGGCATTTTCGCAATCTCTCCATTTATGGCTCTAAAGGCTGTGGCAAAAGCCATCTCGCGCATATATGGGCTGCAAAGTCAGATGCAATAATTCTCAATGAAAATGAATTTAATAATTTCAGTCCTATTGATATTATTGAAACTTCAAGAAATATCGTCCTGGAATTCGGAAGCCTGAATTTTGATGAAAATTCGCTTTTTCATCTTATTAATCTAGTTAGCCAGAAAGAAGGATTCTTACTCATAACAACTGAAGAGCCGCCTGGGCGCTGGGATGTATCTCTCCAGGATTTGCGTTCACGACTACGCGGTTTTGTAGCAGTGGAGATTACTGAAGTAGACGATGAGCTTATATTTTCGTTAGCAGTAAAGGAATTCGCAAATCGTGATATTAAATTGAAAATTGAGGTTATCAGCTACCTGATATCCCACCTTCCTGAACGCACATTCAATACACTGCATTGCATTATTGACACTCTGGACACGAAATCTTTAAGTCAGCACCGGGAAATAAGTATACCTTTTGTTAGAGAAGTCCTGAATACTGAATATTCAGCTAACAGAGAGTTAAATACATGTTGAATTGGTCGCAATATTGAAGTATTTATCTTTCAAGTGGCTGCAAGCCGCTTTTTTTGTATCTAAAAATACTTTAAGAAAGAGGTATCTAAGGTGGCGCTGGCTCAGTCAATGCCGACTTTCGGCGGAACGGAAATGCTCCAGATAGCGGACGCAGTGTCGCGTGAGAAGGGTATATCCAAGGAATCTGTACTTCATGCGATGGAACAGGCAATTCAGTCTGCAGGGCGGAAAAAATACGGAAACGAGCATGACATCAGAGCGGAGATGGATCATAAAACCGGAGAAGTGAGTCTATTTCGCGTACTCACCGTATCTGAGGAGGTGGAGGATCCTGCCAAGCAGGTAACCTTGGAAGTGGCAAGAATTAAAAATACTGATGTACAAATTGGTGATGAAATAAGAGACCTTTTGCCACCAATAGATTTCGGCCGCATAGCCGCGCAAACCGCCAAGCAGGTGATAATCCAGAAGGTGCGGGATGCCGAACGTGACAAGCAGTATGAAGAATTTAAAGATCGTACCGGTGAAATTGTCAGCGCTATAGTAAAGCGCGTAGATTACGGTAATGTGGTGCTTGACCTTGGGCGCACCGAAGCGGTTATGAAAAAGGATGAGTGTATACCGCGTGAAAACTTCCGACCTGGTGACCGCGTTCGGGCTTATCTGGTTGATGTTCGCAGGGAAAGAACAGGGCCGCAGATATTTTTATCGCGCAGTCACCCGCAGTTTCTGGCGCGTCTTTTTTCCCAGGAAGTCCCTGAGATTTATGATAATATTATTGAGATAAAAGGTGTTGCCCGCGACCCTGGCTCTCGCGCTAAAATATGTGTGGCTTCCCGTGATTCCAGTGTTGACCCGGTTGGTTCGTGCGTTGGTATCCGTGGTGGCAGGGTGCAGGCTGTAACCACTGAGTTGCAGGGCGAGAAGATAGACATCATACAATGGTCTCCCGACCCTGCGGCATTGGTGGTAAATTCCCTCTCACCTGCTGAAGTGGTAAAAGTGGTGATCGATGAGGAAAAACATCGTCTAGAGGTTGTTGTACCTGATGAGCAGTTGAGTCAGGCAATAGGCCGCCGTGGACAAAATGTGAAGCTGGCTTCTCAGGTGATTGGCTGGAATATTGATGTGATGACGGAAAGCGAAGAATCGACCAAACGCGCTGATGAATTCAAAAATGTATCAGAGGCATTTATACAGGCTATGGATATTGAGGATGTTATTGCCCACCTTCTGGTTGCGGAAGGCTTCAGGAAGGTAACTGAAATTGCATCCGCTTCAGTATCTGAGTTAGCAAGCATAGAAGGCTTTGATGAAAATATTGCTGAAGCATTGATAGGCCGCGCAAACTTATACCTGGAAGCTACTCAGAATGAACTGTCTGATAGCATCAAGCGGCTTGGTGTAGACACAAAAATTGCCGAATTTCCAAATATAACAGAAGAAATGCTGGTAAAGCTGGGGGAAGCAGGTGTGAAGAGTGTGGATGACTTTGCAGACCTGGCCAGTGATGAACTTCTTGAGATACTTGGTCATGGGGCTATCAGTAACCGCAAGGCCGATGAAGCTATTATGGCAGCGCGTGCGCATTGGTTTTCGGATGACGCAGAAAAAATAGATAGCAGAGAAGGCTAGGAAAGCATTATATACTGCTCGCGAATGAGAAGAGTGCGGATTTTTTGCAGTGATTTTGCGAGCAGTATAGACGTGCGTGGGGCTGGCGGGGCGGCCATGCGCAAAACAAAAAAGATATACCTATCGCACTCTTGAAGTGCGATAGGTATACTGAAGAGCTTTGGGATTAATTACACGGATTAGTGATGACGGATACTAAAGAAGAAAAGCCAACTACCCTTAAAATGGGAGGCACGCTAAAGCTTCAGCTGAATAAGCCGATGGAGCCGGGTAAGCTGCGTACGCCTACTGTTGGTGGGCTGAAGGGTAAAACCGTTACGGTTGAAGTAAAGAAACACAGGGGTGGCTACCAGCCGCGTGAATTGTCAGGCACGGAAAGCACTGGTGAAACTGCATCTGTACGCCCCACTGCTGTAAAACCAGTTACCCGTGAATTAAACCCGGCAGATGCTCAGGATAAGCGCAGTTTATCAGAAAGCGAGCGAAACCAGAGGCTGGATGCTATCCGTAATGCATCATTAAAAGCGGCTCAGGAAGATGCCCGCAAGCTTCAGGAACGAAAAGAGCTGGAGTATAGAACTAAGGAGGAATCCTCCCAGAAGAAGAAGGAGGAGGAAGAACAACGCTTAGAGGAAAAACGGATAGCAGAGCTTAAAAAACTTAAAGAGAATAAATCCAGGAAAAAGCATAAGGATGAAGTAGATTTAACAGAAACATTTATTGCCTCCAGAGCAAATAAAAAGCAGGAACTAACTGCAAAAATAGAGCCCGTTGAGGAGTTTGAAGAGGAAGAGCCGTCAAAGGATATTCTGGCTCCTGTAATTGAAGAAGAAAAACCGGTAATTATCAGCCGCAAGTCAGCATTTCTTGATAATTCTGACGAGGTGGAAGATTATTCTGAAGAAGTTGAGAACGAAGCAGATGATGAGCAGCAGATACTTCGCAAATCAAGAGTTAGTGAGACTGCCAAGATAAGCGGTGTAGTACGCCCGGTTAAAGGTGCAGATAAGCTGATAATAGCCTCAGCCGACAGAGAAAAACTGAAGAAATCACAACGCAGTGAGGCCATGACGGTATCCTCTCATAAGCCAAAATTAAGGCTGGTTGAGGAGCGTAAAAACTCTGTCCGCTCAGTACTCAGCCAGTACGCTGATGCAGCGGAGGAGCGGGCGAAAAGCGTAGCATCACTACGCCGCAGAAGGGAAAAGCTGAAAAAAACTTCCGGTTATATGGCAAGGGAGCCGGAGAAAATATACCGTGAAGTAGTCCTTCCTGAATCCATAAGTGTGCAGGAACTTGCTAACCGAATGAGCGAGCGGGTTAGCGATGTAGTCAAGGCACTGATGAAAATGGGAATCATGGTAACTACCGCGCAGGTTATTGATGCTGACACGGCGGAGCTTATCACTGCGGAATTCGGGCATAAGGTTAAGCGTGTAGCCGCGTCAGACGTTGAGAATATACTGGCTCAAGAGGAAGATACTGAAGTGAGCCTTACAAACAGGCCGCCTGTGGTTACAATCATGGGGCATGTAGATCATGGAAAAACTACACTGCTTGATGCACTCCGCCATACGAATGTAGCTTCAGGTGAGGCCGGGGGGATCACTCAACATATAGGGGCTTATCAGGTGCAGGTTCCCGGTCACGGCAAAGTGACCTTCATAGACACACCAGGCCACGCAGCCTTCACAGCCATGCGTGCAAGGGGAGCAAAAGTTACTGATATTGTAGTGCTGGTAGTAGCCGCGGATGACGGCATTAAAGAACAAACGGTTGAGGCTATCAATCACGCTAAAGCCGCCGGTGTACCAATTGTGGTAGCAGTGAACAAGATTGACAAACCAGGTGTTGACGCATCCAGGGTAAAGAACGAACTGCTGGCAAATGATCTGGTTGCTGAGGAATTCGGCGGCGATGTTATGGTTGTGGAAGTATCGGCTAAGGCACGGCTGAATCTGGATAAATTGCTGGAGGCGATATTACTGCAGGCTGATATTCTTGATCTTAAGGCAAATCCTGATCGTAGAGCCAGCGGCGCAGTTATTGAAGCTAAGATAGATAAAGGGCGCGGTGTGGTTGCAACCGTTCTGGTGCAAAAGGGTACTTTAAAAGTTGGTGACATAGTGGTCGCCGGAAGCTCATTCGGTTATGTGCGTATGATGCTCAATGATAAGGGACAAACGCAGCAAACGGCAGAACCTTCAGCGGCAGTTGAAGTTCTGGGGCTTGATGCGGTTCCGTCAGCAGGTGATGATTTCGCCGTAGTAGATAGTGAAAAAACCGCACGCGATATATCAGAGTACCGCCGCAATCTCACCCGTGGGAAAGCTCTAACAGGTGTAGCCAAACTTGGCATTGAGCAGTTCATGAAAGAAGGTGTCGGCGCAGGCGTTAAGGAGCTTAACGTTATCGTAAAGGCGGATGTTCATGGTTCAGCGGAAGCAATCAACTCATCGCTTGAGAAAATACAGACTGAAGAGGCAAGAGTCCGCGTGCTTCACAGCGGCGTTGGCGCGATCACTGAGTCCGATATTGCACTGGCTGAAGCAAGCAAAGCAGTAATTGTCGGCTTTAACGTGCGCGCTAATGTACAAGCCAAGGATTTAGCCGCACGCATGGGTGTGCAGATACGTTACTATTCCATCATATACGAAATGGTGGACGAAATGAAAAAAGCCCTCGCCGGTATCTTATCACCGAAGGAGGTGGAGAAATTCATCGGCTATGCGGCAATCCGCAGGGTTTACGAGATAAGCAAACTGGGCAAAATTTCCGGATGCATGGTGACGCAGGGCGTAATCAAGCGTGGCTCAAAAGTGCGTCTGCTGCGTGATAACGTGGTGATTCATGAAGGCTGGCTGAAAACCCTCCGCCGCTTTAAAGATGACGTGCGCGAAGTGAAGGAAGGCTTTGAGTGCGGCATGTCCTTCGAAAACTATGACGACATCCGCGAGGGGGACGTAATTGAAGCATCAGAGATTGAAAAAGTCGCCGCCACGGTTGAGTAGTTGTTAATTCCCAGAAAGCTGGTCTGTAGTAATTGCAACGACCTGCAAGACTTGAAGGCTGTTTTAACTTACCACCCGATAAATTTCTAAGTAGTTGGTTTATAGTGGTTTTAGCCCCCTCCCTAACCCTCCCCCGTAAACGGGAGAGGGGATCTACGGAGTATATTATCTCTATGTTCCCCCTCCTGTTCTCGCCTTGGCGAAGCCTTTGGCAATTCAGGAACCAGTTGCCAGAGCCAACGGCGTAGCCAGGTACGGGAGGGGGTTAGGGGGAGCAAATAGAACCTCTTAACTTGTCGGGTGGTAAGGCTGTTTCAAATATGACGGCTAATAATCCAGCAGGAAGGATAATCTGCAAGCTATAGAATCATTGGTGATATAATAAGCTGAGGAAGCAGGGGCGGTATAAACACTGCCGGAAGTACTACATGTTCCAATATCGGCGT
>CAYTOJ010000003.1:0-31671 GCA_964439415.1 uncultured Rickettsiales bacterium | reverse complement strand
AACAATCTTGACAGCCACGCCTTGCGGGTGACTATAGAATCCATGCAAAAGAGTCTGCACAATGGAATTTCTTGAACAGTTTACTGATCCTTTTACGATTTTTTCTGACTGGTATGCAAAAGCGCAAAGCTCTGGATTGCCGGAACCTGGCGCGATGACACTATCAACTGCAGATAAAAGCGGCAGGCCATCCTCAAGGGTGGTGCTATTAAAGGGTCATGATGACGGAGTGTTTAAATTCTATACTAACATGAACAGCCGCAAAGGCCGTGAACTTGTAGAGAATCCTTATGCATCGCTGCTGTTTCTCTGGCTGCCGCTGCAAAAACAGGTGCGGATTGAGGGGCAGGCGCATAAGCTGGAGGAGTCAGAGGCTGATGCATATTTCAGCAGCCGTCACCCGCAAAGCAGGCTGGGCGCGTGGGCATCAAAGCAATCGGAGGCTCTTCCCTCCCGCACGCAGTTAATGGAAAAATTCAGGGATGCAGAGGCACAGTATAGCGATAATCCGCCCCGCCCCGCTTATTGGTCAGGCTTTGGCATCACGCCTGATTATTTTGAATTCTGGGAGGAAGGAGAATTCCGCCTTCACAACCGCCGCGCTTACACAAAATCAGGCGAAAACTGGAATAGCTGGCTGTTAAATCCATAGGAAGGACACCCCACAGAGCCGAGGTATAATTACAGCGCTTTAAGTACATCCATGCACTGCTTAGGCATATGTTTCAAAGTTCTTGAACTGGTTGATACTTTATCCTTAGTTTGCGGATGCATAGCCTCAGCCCCGAACCACCAGGAAAGTTCCCCATCGCAGCCGTTATCACTTGTAACCCCAGGCTGTGGCACACAACTCCGCTCATTGTTCGGGCATTTCAGACGCACATGGAAATGACTCTCATGCCCCCACCACGGGCGCACTTTCATCATCCACGGCTCCCTCGGCGCTAAACGGCATAATTCACGTTTTATAACTGAATTTACGAAAATACGGTCTACCTCCGGCCTGGCTGCCGCCGTTTTTATCACCTGGAATTCTTCCGCGCCAAACTCAGGGGATATGCCACCCATTCGCACCATTGAGCGGGATGCTATGTTTTTCGTATAATCCGTACTGATTCTGCTGAACGCAACATCAGGCCGCCAATACCAGATATCAGCATCCAACCCTATCTGGTGGGAATTATGACCGCCAATAATCGGCCCGCCGCGGGGTTGGCTGACATCAGCCACCAGTACATAACTACCCCTGCTTTGTAGTTCTGCCCCTAAACCATATAAATATTCCAGCATCGCCGGGTGCGCGTAGTGGCGTCCACGGTTACCCCGCGCCAGCATGAAACCACTGCCTTTAAGCGGAATCTCCCTTGCGCCTGCTAGGCAGCCATTGCTGTAGCTGCCGTAGATTTTTGTCTCACCGCTGGTGGGCGTTGTCACCTTTCCCCATTCGCTCTTGGAAACCGGCATTGCGCACGAGGCAAGCAGCAATAGCATAGCGGTCTGAAACCGGAACCCAGAAATCTGAGACCTGAAGAAAGAAAACCTGCTCATTCTATGTCACTGCTATTTGAATAGTTGCTAACATCTTATCTTTTGTGTACAATGACTTAGCCCATCACTATATTTAGTGAGCAGTGCCCGATACCACAGATTTTTCCGCTTTTGAATCTGCGGAATATGTGGTTATTTACACATCAGACAGACAAGTATGCTAGACAAGACTAAAATTTATGTTTTCTACTCTAAGGATTTTAGGGAACCAACCCTCTTATTGAGTGGAGAGCACGCAGCATTAGAAATGCTCATAACAAAACTGGAGAAAGCTCAAAGAGAGAAGGTAATTAAGATTAGTCTTAACTCTGACCCACTGTTTGTGTTTGTGTCAAATATTGAAGTCTTGTTGGAGATTAACGTTAACCCTTGTGGTATGTCTGTCAATAGCAGAAATGGAAAAGAAATTTTCTCTTGGAGTACTTCACATAGGCATCTGGAAGAATTTATCCAACGTATTAAGAATGTCATTGCATCAAATATCCCATGTCATGCCTATTTAGACACAGGGGCGTTGGATAGTATAGACATCATTGTGTCTACTGGTGAATACCAGTTTTTAAGCATCTGAAAAAAGAAACTCCCCGCAAGGTACCTTACGGGGAGTTTGTTTGAGTGGTTAATAGCCTTAGTGACCAGCCAATAGTGCCACTAACAGTATAGCTACAATATTAGCTATTTTTATCATTGGGTTGATAGCAGGGCCTGCGGTATCCTTGTATGGGTCGCCCACGGTATCGCCGGTGACAGCCGCTTTATGAGCATCTGAACCTTTGCCACCAAAGTGACCTTCCTCAATATACTTTTTAGCGTTATCCCACGCACCGCCGCCGGAAGTCATGGATATAGCCACGAACAACCCGGTTATGATAATGCCGAGTAGCATAGCCCCCAGGCTGGAGAATGCCTGTTCCTGCCCTGCAATGCTGAGCACCAGGAAGTACAGAGCAACGGGAGCCAGCACCGGCAGCAGAGATGGTTTTATCATCTCCTTAATCGCAGCTTTGGTGAGCATATCCACAGCGCGGGAATAATCCGGCTTGGCTTTACCCTCCATAATGCCGGGAATCTCCTTAAACTGCCTGCGCACTTCCACCACAACACTGCCTGCAGCCTTGCCTACGGCTTTCATGCCCATAGCGCCGAACAGGTAGGGAAGCAACCCGCCCAGAAATAAGCCAACCACCACATAAGGATTCTGCAGTTCAAATTTTACGTCCAGTTCAATGAAGTAATATTTGAGGTCAGCGGTGTAGGCTGAGAACAGCACTATCGCCGCGAGGCCAGCCGAGCCTATTGCGTACCCTTTAGTCACCGCCTTGGTGGTGTTGCCTACGGCATCCAGCGCATCGGTTGTGATGCGCACATCCTTAGGTAGCTCCGCCATTTCAGCGATTCCGCCTGCGTTGTCCGTCACCGGCCCGTAGGCATCCAGCGCCACTATCATCCCCGCCAGTGCCAGCATGGTGGTAGCGGCTATGGAAATGCCGAACACACCCGCATAAATGTAGGATACTATCATTGCCACTGCGATCACAATCACCGGCAGCGCTGTTGCCTCTAATGACACTGCCAGGCCTTGTATCACGTTAGTGCCGTGCCCGGTTGTGGAGGCTGCAGCGATAGAGCGCACAGGGTTATAAGCGGTGGAAGTATAGTATTCAGTGATTACTATCAGCAGAGCCGTCACCGCCAGACCCACAATAGCGCAGGCGAGAATGTCCACCCCGCTGATGGTAAGGCCACCGGCTATCTGATATGTGGTGTTAAAGCCGATTATATAATCAGTCAGGGCAATTATACCGCCCAGGGATATAACCCCGGTCACGATAACGCCTTTGTAAAGTGCGCCCATAATGCTGCGGCTTCTGCCTAGTTTCACGAAATACGCGCCAATGATGGATGCGAATATGCACACGCCGCACACTGCCAGTGGGTAGGCCATCATCAGGGTGCGAACTTCCAGACCTTCAAAGTAAATGTTAGCCAGCATGATAGAGCCAACTATGGTAACCGCGTAAGTCTCGAACAGATCAGCCGCCATACCTGCGCAATCACCTACGTTATCACCTACGTTATCGGCGATTACCGCCGGGTTGCGGGGGTCATCCTCAGGGATTCCCGCTTCAACTTTCCCCACCAGGTCAGCACCTACATCCGCCCCTTTGGTGAATATGCCGCCGCCGAGGCGCGCAAAAATGGAAATCAATGATGCGCCAAAACTAAGGGCAACCAGAGCCTCTATTGTTGCGCGGGTTTCGTAGCCACTGCGGAGCAGATATTCATAATATCCAGCCACACCGATGATGCCAAGGCCAACCACCAGCAGCCCAGTGACAGCGCCGGATTTGAACGCCACATCCAATGCTTTTTCCAGGCTGGTGCGCGCCGCTTCCGCTGTGCGTACATTCGCCCGCACCGATATGTTCATGCCGATGTAACCAGCCAAGCCGGATAACACCGCGCCGATGACAAAACCAGCGCCCACATGCCAGCCAAGTTTCAGGCCAAGCAGTGCGAATATAACAACGCCCACAATAGATATAGTTTTGTACTGGCGGTTAAGGTAAGCTTTCGCGCCGGCCTGAATCGCGGAGGCTATTTCCGTCATACGGGCATTGCCAGCAGGCTTTGCCAGCAACTGCACGGCAGTGAGTATGCCATAGAGCAAGGCTATCAGCCCTGATGCTATCGCCATTAAAATAATTTTCTGTTCCATCTCCATAAAATAAAATTTCTCCCTGTTTAGTTATTCTTGCAAAAGAAACAGATATTTAAAGAATGTTATTGTTTTTACAATACTTCTTTCATTCAGGGCTGGGGAAAAGTCGCCTACGGGCGGCTTTTATCGTTAAGATTAATCAGAAAGCTCACCTGACTATCAGGGCGGTTGTTCAGCTTAACACCGCGCATAATATACGGCCTGCCCAGGCCATAGGACTGGTAACAGTTGTTGAAATCAAATACCAGGTCGCCTGTTTTACTGCAGAAGGGATTAAACAGCCAGTTGGTTGAAACCAGATCCACCGTTTCTGCTTTATCGTCATAACTCAGCACTATCGCCACCTGGCCACGGTAATAATGGTCGGACACTATTATCGCCAGCATTGGGATAGGGGTGTCTAGCGGCGTAGGGGCTGAGCCATTGGCAGGGTCTTCACACAACAGTTTATCGTTATTCATAATCATAGACAATGTGGGCAATCTATCCGCTGGCAGTAGTACGCTGCCAATGTACGGCCAGGTATCTTCATGCAGGTAAGGGTTAAGGTCGGGGGTTTCGTATTTTATCTTGCTGAACACATTGCTGCTATTGTTTTCAAGGAAAGTCATGTTCAGGCCGCTGTTGGGCATAATCCAGCCAAGCGGTGGCAGGGTTGCCATCAGCCGCACGTAACTGGAACCATTAACCGGGGTATAATTAATTGAATTAAGTCCGCCACCGAATAAACCAGTAAAGTGATAAAGATAGTTTATGATGTAGTCATTTGAATATCCATCGTCCCTCTCCGCTGGCGTACCCACTGCCACTTTACCGATGCCGGGATTCTGCGGGGATATTCCCTGTGCCGGAGTTGCACTGGTTACGCCCAGTTTACAGGTTTGTTTACCTGCGCATGATGGCGCATCGTTACATATATTCATCGGGCTTGAGCAGGCAGGAACACCATTAGGGAACAACCGTTTGGATTTGTTCTGATGATAACCCACCTTGTCCAGGCTGTCAGGGCTGTTGCTGGAATCCAGCAGAGCGGGTGGATAGGCCGGAAGCGGCACGCTAAGGCCGCGTGGGCTTTGGGGATTAAGCTCCGACCAGTTATACACATTATCCTGCCCCAGCAAGGCTCCGTCCGGCGAGACTGAGGGCAGTGACTGCATCTTGTGCAGCATATAGTTCAGACCCGCCGCCGTGCACTGCCCCGGTTTCTCAGTAAGCTGGCGCACACTGACGGGGGATACGCCTGAACCTTGTTTAATCTCAATACATTTACGGTTGGTTGCCTGAAAACTTGGCTCACACACTTTTGCTACTATCTCACCCGCCGGAACTGTGGATGGGTCTTTGATAATTCGTGCATCGCCGTATGCGCAGAACTTATCGGCAGGGTTAGCAATGGTGGAACAGATGCAGGATACGCCGCTACCCTGGTAATATAACTGGTCGTTAATCAGGCATGTCCACAATGTAATACAACAGTATCCTTTAGCTTCCTCCGTCGGCGGGACACCAATGCCGGAAGTGCCGATGCAGTTGCTGGAACATACTTTCACCTCCAGCGGGTAATTACCTGAAGGGCAAAGCTTGCAAGGCTCACCGCCGCCATCCGGCAGGTCTATACCGCTGCTGCTGCCACTTCCGCCGCTACTACTGCTTCCGCTTGCACCACTGCTGCTACTGCTGCCACTTGTTCCGCTGCTGCTGGCTCCACTGCTACTACCGCTACCACCACTGCTGCTGCTTGCACCGCTGCTGCTGGGATTCCAGTCTATAGGATTTATCGGAGGAGTTCCAGGCAATGGGATAGTGGGGTTAGGGTATGTCCCGCTGCCGCCCGGCACGGCATTACCCGATGACCCAGGCCCCCATACATAGCCTTGAGTTTTCTTCATCATGAATTCTTTGCATTTGGAATTAGGATTTTCCGTTACATCCAGGCAGTTGCGCGCAGTGGCGATATTGCCGACCAGTGGCGGCTTACCGGGCGTTGAGCAATTACGCGGCGGTAGGTAGCCACGCATTCTGGCGTAGTCACGATTCAGCTCCAACTCAGGATCAAGCGTATTAGCATACCCACAAAATTTCGCTTTTGTTGCAGGATCAAGCACCCCCTGACTCGCAGCCTGCGCGTGTGTGTGCTGTAGGCAGATCAGGATTAGTAGAAGGAGTATATTTATTATCCGTGGAGTAAGAATCTTGGGTACATTACTAACTATCAGCCTCCCCTCCGGCCTGGATGGTGGTAACACCTTGCTTCTACAGAAAGGTTCCCCCCCCTTAATCCCCCCCCGTAAACGGTGGGGGAGACAAGCAGTGTACATATAGACTAGCAGACTAAAATATTTAATTTTTTGTAACTCTACTAGAATAGTGACTACCTCTCGGCCTCCCCCACCGCCTGCGGGGGGGGCTGGGGGGGGGGAATCAGAAGCCAGTTTTTTTTCTTCCGACTTCTGGCTTCCGGTTTCAGGCTTCTGGTTTCTGGTTTCTGGCTTCCGGCTCATAACTCCACCCTTTACCGCTTGTATGGTGTGGCTAGAGGAGCCAGGTATTTATCTTCATCCTGCACATGGAACACTTTAACGCGATCCCACATTTTCTGCGGCTCCACGCAGTATTTTAAATTTGGCTCCGCGCAGGAAAATTCCGCCTGTACCAGGTCAAACGGTGCTTTACCTTTTAGCCAGTCAGGTTCTTTATTCTTATAAATATATCTGGTGCTCTCTATACCCCATTTATCTGTATTGCCACAGGTATCCGGGTTTTTGCCGAAGTTCATCTCCGACACTACTATGTATTCTTCGCGTTGCCCACTTTGTAATTTCTTCAGATCTGCATCAAATGCTGTACGGCGAGTAGGCCAGGAGGTGCAAGAAACAATATTGCGGGCTGCTGGGGGGGGAGTCGAAGCACCAGACCCACAGATTTTATCGTTCTCCTCTATTATCTTTTTCAGTGCAGCTTCCGTGTAGGCATCCGTAACAAATGCTACATGCGGCAGGCGGGAGTATTTCATCTCAAAACGTTCATGCCGGCGTTTTTCGCCATGACTGCGTGATCTCTCATCATATTCCTGCTGGTGTACTCCCAGCAAATCAAAAGCCAGGTTGCCGCAAAGGAGCGTAGTAGCATCGCATTCTTCAGGAGCAATACCACCTGTAAAATCTTTACGGCTCCATAACACATCCCGATCCCAGATGACTATATCACCAGCCCTAACTTTACTCAGGCCATATTCAAGTATCTTCTGCTGCACCATAACCTTGAGTGCATTCTTATTAGTGCTGGGCACGCCGTAGAATTCCTTAGCACCTACTGCCGGAAAGCGGTACTCGCCATCCGGCTCTGATACATAACCGCGCCAGGGGTGCGGCCATTCCCGCCAGGCTTTATGGGTCTGCCTGGTTATGCCTACTGCCGCATTACCGGGCAGCGCGCCACCGACAAGGCTGGCTGGCGGAATAATGCCGGATTTGCGCAGCACATATTCCTCAGCCGAACCGAGTTTAAAGGTTTTCTCGTAGTTACACAGGCAACTGAAGCCGAAAATACGGTAGCAGCGCTGCTGATAGAGTTTGAGTTCCTCCCACCCGCCGTAACCGCAGTTCTGGTGCGCATCCCCCACGCCGATAATGGCATCGTTATAGCCATTACAGCTCATTTTCATGTCGCCGTCAAAACGCTTGGCGAAAGGCATACGAAATGGGGCGTAGAAGGGGGCATAATCGCCCTGATCCACGCACATTTCCGCTTCATCCCAGGTATCACCAGGCGCACCGCCGAACTGGGTATCCGGCGTTCCGGCCATTGGTGGATCCTGATAAAGCACTGATATGCCCTGATGCCAG
This sequence comes from uncultured Rickettsiales bacterium, assembly GCA_964439415.1. GTDB lineage: Bacteria > Pseudomonadota > Alphaproteobacteria > Rickettsiales > CAZAGG01 > CAYTOJ01. Next base: position 23,556 of record CAYTOJ010000003.1, on the reverse strand, counting down.
GTGTCGGCTGATTCCTCCAGTGCCCAGAAGCCTTCGGGCACGGGGGCAATCATGCGGAGCCTCTGATCAAAATTATTAGGAATATTGCCGGTTCTGGTTATCCTTATCCGCATGAACGGGCCGCCATGCGGCGGGCGAAAAATGCTTTCACCGGTAGGGATTACTCCTTCAGGTTTTACGCCGATAACTTTGCCGCCATTGTACGCAAGATCATTCCATGACTGGTTGAAATCAGTGCGCTTTAAAAAATTCTCAGGGTAATATTCAGTATCCAGAGTTTCGCAGCATTCGGCGGCGTTTAAGGTTTCGCACTGGTTGCAATCATCAAACTTGAATTTCTGGCTTTTTGCGCTGGCATCACAGGTTGGCGCAACATCGTTCTCGCAGGCTTCAGTATCATTAGTAGCCTTCATGTTAGCACCGGGTGGGCAGAGGCAGGCTTTATCAGGGTAGCGCATACGCTCCATACCCCAGGGTTTAGTCTCGCTATAGTCCAGAACCGGGCAGACTTTCGGCACATAATCATCGCCTGTTACACCGTCCGCCTTCATTTTACTTTCCGCGCATAAATCAGTGGAATTACCGCTACAACAACCGGATGTCACACCCCAGTAGCCTTTGAAGGGACTGGCACTGCCGAAAGGCTCAGGGGGGGTGATGCTTTGGCGGCGGCATTTCCATTCATATTCTATCGGGCAACCGGCAGGGGGAGTGCCGCCGCTGGATGGCGTATCGCAATTCCTCACCTTCTCCTTATACTTGGAGAACTGGCAATACCTTATGCAATCCACGCAGCGTTTATAATTCTTATGATTCCACTGCATTGGCGTTATGGGGTTTTTAGCGCGCAATGCGCTATCCCAACGCTCAGGAAAAAACGTATTGCCATTGCAGCGGAAACATACCGGATACCAGTGCTGGAACACATATTGCTGCGGTGGCGGCAGAGCCTGAATATTATCCTTGCAGGCTGTACCGTCAAACAACAACCATGCACCGGGTTTGCTATTATTGTCCCACTCATATTTCGCTTCCTGATGGCGGGGGGAGAAGGCATCGCTATGGTCAGTCTGCGGATACATTTTGGAGTTAGCGAATATTTTTCCCGCTTGCCCATCATCCGATAAATCGTTCTTTCTGATGTTCCAGCGCGTCTCGGCTTCTTCAAAATATAACAGGCTACCAGGTGGTGAGCCTGGTTTCACCCGCTCCGGCTGGCAGAGTGTGCCTTTAACCGCAGCGCCTGGCTCATTCATTTTCGTAATGTCCCGCTCCGGGTAGTAATCCTTCTTATCATTTTCAACGTCATACTTGTAACTATGCACGGAGAGGCTGGATGGTTCAGGCTCCAAAATCCGCTCCACATAGGCATTACCAGCTTTAACTGCTGTGAGCCGCTCAGTTGAATTCTCCGTAATGTTAAGCGCGCCTGAGGCATCGAAAGCATCCCGTTCCGGCTTTTCCACCGGGCAGTAACCAACCGGCCAGCTTCCGGCTTTTAAGTTCATCTCAGTGCGGTATTTTCCCTCATCAAAACCAGTCATAAGCTGGCATTTTTCCTGCGCTGCCACCTCCCAGCCGCCATACTGGAAAATCTCCGGGTAGTTCTTCACCAGGATGCTGGTATCAAACGCGGGTGGATATTTACGCAGAGCTTTAATCGAATAATCCGCGCAGGAGAGGCTCAGCCTGCGTACATCATTAGCTGAAATACCGGGTATAAGCTTGCCCGTAGGGCAGTATGGGCGGCCTGGGTAATCGGCTTTGTCGCCCGTGCAGGCTTTGCAATCCCCCTTTTTCGGGTCGCACATCATTTCTGACATGTATTTAACAAGCTCAACCGTGTTGCACCCCAGGTTCACCGCATCGTCAATAATATCGGTTTTAAGTTCTGATACCTTATCGCAGTTTTTGAACTTTACATACTCCTCAAGACATGCTCCGGGATCGACCGGTATCTCAACCCCTGGTTTTTCCTCCGACTTCTGCCAGCAGTGGGTATGGCCGTAAATGGATGTTGCAAAACCTTTAGATATATTCTCATTACCCAGATACTTTCCCATAAGCTCAAGCAGACGGCCAAAATCACCATTCACCTGCAGGTTCAGATCATTGATTTTAAGTGTGATATTCTGTTTGCAGGCTGTATTATTCTGACATGTTTCATAAGCCCGGTTTAACCTCTGTTTTCCTTCATCCCAGGTATAGAACTCAGTAGAACTGAAATCAGCGGTAGTGATCTCATAACGGTTCCGCTTCACCATATCGTTAAACAGATTACCCACCCAGTAGCAGAAGGAGTTATACTGATGTGGGCTGTAGATATTCTGGGTGGATGGTATGGGGGCTTCAAAGAATGAATAATGCGGATTTATCACATCAGTTTTCTTGCGCAGGAAACTGCCAGCACCGCCGTTAGCTGTAGGGTGCGTCACTAAATAATATGGCAGTACGCCTTCAACTTCCTCCCGCGCAGGAGCCATAGGTTTTATGTAAGGTGAGGCACTACACTGGGCATCAAAAGTTCCCGCCGGAGTCTGCGCTATGACAAGGTCTGGCGAGGCATACAGAAATCCCGCTAAGGCCACCCATGCAAGTGGCATTAATAATGGCTTAAAAAATAACCTTAACGGCTCCTTCATAAAATCTTCAGCTTTAGAAGGTAATGATACTATTACATACGCGCATGGGGCTGGTGGGGTGGCCATGCGCAAACATAAAACGATATACCTAAAATACTCTTTAAGTGTTTTAGGTATATAATTCTACGTGCGAAACTTTTCGTTTTTCTTTCATTCAGGTAAACATATTGTAAAGGCGGCGTGTTTAAATAAGAAAATGTTGGAAAAAACTTCAGCAAGCCCTGACATAACAGTTAGAATAGAAAACGGAAGCTACTTTACTGAAGCCAGAAAGTGGTACGATATTGTTTATAACGCTCCACTGGCGCATCGCTCATTTTTGATTCTTATATTCTCCATATCGGTTGGCATAATCACTTATGCCTATTTCGCCGTGAAAGCCATGTTCCCTATAGTAACGTTCATGAGCCTGCCGGTAAAATTCAACGATACCCTGCGTTATGAATACAACATCACCCGCATGGCTGAGCGTTATAAGGATAGCAATCCCGCGCTTATAGACTTTCACGTAAAAGACTATGTGCGAGCGTACGAGACTTATATAGTTAAAGATATAGAAAAAAATTTCCGCCGCGTCATGAGCCTGTCCACCAGAAGCGCATTTGAGGAATATCAGAAGTTCATGGATCCGCGTAACCCCGGCAGCCCGATCTCACTCTATGAGCGCCAGGCCAGCCGTTATGTAAATATTACTGGCGTTGTATTGTCATCATCAAAAGGATTACAGCCTAAGGACGATAATTATATTTCCGACACTGCAAAAGTTTATTTTGATGTCACTATAATAAACTTAAGAAATGAGAAAAAAACAGAGAACTGGGTAGCTGATTTCACCTTCATATATGACAGCCTGGAAGTAGACCAGGAAACCACCAAGGTGAAACCTATGCAGTTTTTGGTATCATCCTACCGCTCAAGCAGGGCATTAGGTGAATAGAATATAAATATTATGAGATGCTGCGTATACTAATTATTGATTATTAGTTATTAGTATTAATCTTTGTAAAGATTGTAAAAACATTGAAATTATATCTCAACATAAAAGCACATGGAATTACAGGAAGTAATCTTTCTGGCTTCAGGTTTCTAGCTTATAGCTTCTGTATTCTGCTGGCGCTGTTGTTTTCCGCGCCGGCTTATGCCCTGAGATCATCCATTCCTTTAAGCCCTGATCCAAGAATCAGGATTGTTCCGTACACTGAGAATGAAGTTTTTAAATTCGTTGGTCACTATAGTTATCAATCATCCATAGAGTTTGATAAAGAAGAGGAAGTTCTTACCATTTCCATCGGCGATTCTACAAGCTGGCAGATAACCCCTAACGCCAACCGCATTTTTATAAAACCGATTGAGAAAGATGCCACCACCAATATGACGGTTATAACCAACCGCAGACTATACAATTTTGAACTGCACGGCGAGGAAGCAAAAAATATAAACGACCCTGGCCTTATTTTTATCTACCGCTTCACTTACTCAGGGCAGAAAAATCTTATTGATACCGGCGGCGCAGGAGATGTTCCTGATCTTACCGACCTTTCCAAATACAACCTGAACTACACCATAGCCGGTTCCAATGAAATCGCCCCGGTGCGTATAATGGACGATGGAGTTTTTACTTATTTCGAGTTTAAGCCGCACCGCTCAATCCCGGCTTTTTATATAGTAAAAAGGGATCAGAGTGAGGAGATGGTAAACTACCGCAAGGCCGGGGATTATATTATTGTGGAGCGCACGGCGCAGAGGTTTACACTGCGTCTGGGCATAGAGATAACCTGCGTTTATAACGAGAAAAGCCTGGCGGAGAACCCCCTGCCCCCGCCGCCAAAGAAAAAATCAATATTCGGATTTTAAAATCCCCTGATAAAATCACTTAAGACTAGCACATGCTCAACAGGCGTTTCAGGCAACATGCCATGCCCCAGGTTGAATATATGCGGGCGGCCTTTGAAGGTCTCCAGTATGTACCTTGTGGCATTTAGAGCTTCTTTTAAATTATCGCGCAGTAAAACGTTATCGAGATTGCCCTGCACTACTATGTTATCCGGTATGTTTCTGGCTATCCATTCCGGTTTTGCTTCCTGGTCGAAGGATACCGCATCCACCCCGGATTTTGCAGCGTATGATATATAATTATTTTTAGCCTGGCGGGGAAATCCAATTATTTTTGCATCAGGGTATTCGCGTTTAACCGTAGCTGATATTTTTGCAGTAGGCCTGATAATAAAATCCTCAAAATCAGCATCGTTATCCAGTATACCTGCCCAGGAATCAAAAATCTGCAACGTGTCAGCCCCGGCTTTCAACTGATTTATCAGGTGCAGAGCCACCGCTTCAGATAATATATTAATCAGATTAGTGAATTCTGAGCGATTTTCTCTGATGCTTTGCAGAGTTTTAGCAAAACCATTTTTACTGTCCCCATCCGTCATGTACGCGGCAAGAGTGAACGGAGCACCGGCAAAGCCTATCAAAGCGGTATCATTTTTAAGCTCCTGCCTAGTTTTGTTGATTGACTGATATACTGGTTTTAGAAAAGCGGAAAAGTCATCGCTCTTCAATTCAATATTATTTTTCTGCTTCAGACTTGGCCCAAAACCCTCAGTAAACGTGACATCCACCCCCAAAGCATGGGGTACGACTAAAATATCAGAAAATATTATCGCAGCGTTCATACTAAATTTACTAATCGGTTGTAGGGTCACTTTGCTTGCAAGTACAGGGTTGTAACAGAAATCAAGGAAACTTCCTGCGATTCTCCTTACCTCCTTGTATTCCGGCAAGTACCTGCCGGCTTGCCGCATGAACCAAAAAGGAGTTTGCGTTGCCCTTGATCCATTCAATGTGTTTAAGAGGAGATTTTTTTCTGAATCCATAAATACTTTTTTAAATATTCTTATTGTAGTTATAGTAGGGGTTGTGGGTTTTGAGGATTAAATAATCCTCCACCCATCTATGCTTTATCCAGATGCTTGTAAGCTATATTCTGCTTAAACAGTGAAAATTGTGTCTAACTTCTAAAAGGACAAATAAATCATAGCCTTTTTTGTGGCTATGCCATGTAGAAAAATAGTTTAATTTAAAGCCAGTCATCATTAATTTCCACAGTATCCCCGTAATTTTTTGTTTAGTATCCTCAGTGAATGGTTGTCTTGATATGTATGTGGCGATACACAGCCTCTAGTCAAAAAACTGATTTTATCACAACTGCCCACAGGCGGGTGCAAAGTTAGTCACAAACAATGTGAGTTATACTGCTCGCGAATGAAGAGTGTGGATTTTTTGCAGGCAAGTAGCGAGCAGTATAGTAGCGCATGGGGCTGGTGGGGCGGCCATGCGCAAAATATAAAAAATATACCTATCGCACTCTTGAAGTGCGATAGGTATATTTTAAATATAGATAATTCAAATACATGAAGGAATTTAATTTACACCTGGTATCAGATTCCACCGGGGAGACGGTAAGCAGCGTGGCCAGGGCAGCCATGGTGCAGTTTGATAATATTCATGCCGTTGAACATTTATGGACTCTGGTGCGCACCAAAACCCATATGGAAAGGGTTTTGCAGGGGGTAATGCGTCATCCCGGCATAATCATGTATACGCTGGCTGATGCTTCGCTCAGGGATATTTTAATTAAATTCTGCAAGAGCAATGGTTTATCCTGCATAAGTGTTCTTGGCTCAGTAATAACAGAAGTGGCTAATTTCCTCGGGCAGCAGGCAACCGGACATATCGGGCGTAAGTATCTGATGGACGATGATTATTTCAAAAGGGTGGAGGCGATCAATTACTCGCTGAATCATGATGACGGCCAGGCCACTCATAACCTGGAGGAGGCGGATATAGTTCTGGTTGGAGCATCCAGAAGTTCAAAATCCCCTACTTCCATGTATCTGGCGTTTCGGGGTTATAAATGTGCGAATGTTCCATACGTGCATGGTGTGAGCCTGCCGGATGGGTTATTCACATTAAAGAACCCCATGGTGGTGGGGCTTGTTATCACGCCGGAACGCCTGGTAGAAATCCGCCGCAGCCGCTTGTTATCAATTAAGCATGATGCGGAAACTGATTATGTTGATATTGACAGAATTAAAGAAGAACTGGCGGAATCTAAAAAAATCTTTGCGCGCAATCAGTGGCCGATGATTGATGTCACCCGTAAATCAGTTGAGGAAACCGCCGCCCATATCATGAAACTTTTCCATGACCGACAGGATAGCATGGAGGCTGGTAGTAATAATTAGACTTCTTTCGCAACTCGCTGCGGTGAGCTTGAGTAGCGCGAAGCGAGCATCGCAGAGCGTAGGCGTGAAGAAAACGCTGAAAGCGTTTTTAGCTAAAGCCTAAGTGTACATCGAGGTACATGCAGATTTGAGAAGCTTAAGCCGAAGCAAATTTGCCAGCGCAGTAGAGTTTGGAGAGAAGTCTATTAACTATATACCCCTATCGTCTGGCGAGTGTAGTTGAATGATACCATTTCAGGGGTAGAGCAGCCGTTAATGGCTGTATGCCGCTTCCGCCAGTTTTACCGCATCGCCATCCCCCACATGGAACCAGTCGCCGGTGTGCCTGATACCGCGTATGCGCTTTAGCCAGCCATCATCGCCAGCATTAGCCTTGAACACGGTGGAGAGCGGGAAAGCCTCCCAAGGCCAGTCACTCACCAGTCTTGGTTGCATAAGCTGAACACCACCGAACACGTAAGCATTACTACCGGAATCGCCGATGAATTTTATTTTTGCCGGGTCATCACCACTATCCGTGATAAAATCGCCGTTGCCGCTGTAGCCATTGGCTTTTTTGGTTGGCACAAGCAGCAGCAGGGAATCCATGTCCTCCGGATTCCAGAGGCGGGATAATCTGCTGAGTAACGGCTCGGCTCCATCCTGCCAGATTACATCACTGTTGAGGACAAAGAACGGTTCATCCCCTATCAGCGGCAGAGCTTTTTTAATCCCCCCGCCAGTCTCTAGTGGCTCATCCTCATGTGAAAATATTATATCGCTTCTATCTTTAAGATGCTCTTTTATAAGCTCTTGTTTGTAGGAGACATTAACGATAATCCGCCTCACCCCCCATTCAGCCAATTTGTCCAGAGTCCGCTCCAACAGCGTTTTACCCGCAACACGTACCAGTGGCTTAGGCAGATCGCCGGAAAAGGGGCGCATCCGCTTACCAAGCCCAGCGCAGAGCACCATCGCGGTTGTTGGAATCAGATTCCTATTCATTTGGCCTATGGTTAATGGGTGTAATTGAGAATTTTACCCCCATAGCACCCAGAACTGCGCTAATAGTCTCAAAACGCGGGTGAGAGCCGGAACTCAAGGCTTTATACAGGCTCTCGCGGCCTAATCCTGCATCCCTGGCGATCTGAGACATACCCCTTGCCTTGGCAACATCTCCGAGAGCTGATAGAAAAATATCAGGGTTCTGGTCTTCCGCTGCGGCGGATAAATACTCCGCTATGACCTCCTCATTATCAAGGTAGGCAGCTATATCCAAAGGTGCATAAGTTGTTTCTTTATTGGTAAGCTTTTTCATTTTGTGCCTCAATTCAAGATTTTTCCTTTTAATTCTTTCGCCATTGCTTTGGCCTTCAGTATATCCTTCTTCTGGGATGATTTATCGCCACCCTGCAAAATGAAATAAACGGTTGAACCTATACGAGTGTAATAAAGTAACTCCCCAGGTCTGGCTGGTCTAGATGTACGTTGCTTGTCTCCCCCACCGCGAGCATAGGGGGATTAAGGGGGGGGAATGGGTTGGTACTATGGAAAGAAGAAAGATTCCCCCCCTAGCCCCCTTTGCCTGCGGTGGGGGAAACCGAGAGTTCGTGCCAACACCTGGGGAGTTACGTAATAAATCCTGTATCCCGCCCCTAAATGTCAGAAACACCATCGCCCACCGGCTCACAGTCACCAAAATTTCCAAAAGCCGCATTTTTAAGCCTTATCAAAATTATGGCCTTAGCCTTATGGTTTGTCAGAGATGACAGCCAATCGTCAAAATCACTGGAGCGTATAATAGTTAGCATGGTTTATTGTATCCGAATGAATACCTTTGTGCAAGTGGTAATTCTCCGTGGGTTTTATGGCATAAAAAAAGCCGCTTTTTATCTGGCCGATAAAGTGTTAATATGGCCATATTAATTAAATTTCGCAAAATATGAAACGCTTTACCGTACCCTGTGATTTTAACGGCAAGAAGGCTCCCTTCCATATTTATATCGGTGAGCCTAACCCGAAGAACCACCCGCTGCAGCATCAGTCGCACTGGTTATCATCAGAGCGCGGTGGGACTATCCCGGAAGAGGTAATGAATGCTTTCGGTAAGCTGCACGATATTGCCAAGGAAAACGGCGTTTCATTTGAAGAATTGTGCGTATACGCCCTGGGAACTGCTTATCAGGGGGTACAGGCGTAATATGCCGCAAAGCGGTTGCACGTAGCGCAGAGCGTAGGCAATAAAAAACCTACCGCAAAGCGGTTGCACGTAGCGCAGAGCGTAGGCTTAAATTTAAATATATTTCTACTTATGTAGATGTTAGAAGTGGATTCCAATATACAAAGCGACTCTGCGGGCAATGTTTATAATCGGTTGCTCAGCGCCAATCCGCTGGAGATTATGAAAAACCGTGAGATTTTATCGGATTTTCTATCAAAATTTCAATCCATACTTTCGCCGGAGGAAGATTACACAGCCTTCGCCAGATTCCGCCATGATTTTTACAATAACCTGGCTTTGAATCCTGCTTTGATAGAAGAATCCGCTAAAAGCACACTTATCACAAAACAATCCATCCACTCGTTAGAGGCATTCACACGCACGCTTTTTGAATTCTGCCAGGCGATGAAAATCACCCCCCCAATTTTACAGGCTAAGGAACTAGCCGCAGTGATACAAGGGGATGCAACAGCCGCTGTTTCCTGCCTGATCCGGCTGTTTGGCCTGCCCGTGGAGGGGGATTATCTGCTGCGCCTGCAAGGCAAGTTGGCTCTGGCCTCCACCGCCGCCCGATTTATGGATGAAATGCTTTATACTTTCCGCAACGTTTTAAAAACTGACAGCTCCCGCGCTGCGGCTGTGGAGGCTGGATTTATCATCGCCGAGCAATGCATTAATGAATCCATCAGCCAGATCGGCGCGAGAGTTTATGATGATTCTTTCGCTGACAAACTGGCATTGGAGGCAAATCCCCTGGCATCCAACATGCCAGGCAAAATCTTCATGCTGCCAAAATCTCAAGCCGCAAGAATGCAGGCAATAATAGATGCGGCAAATAGCAGATGGATAACACTTTTTCTGGAGAAATTTCTGAATCCCACACCGGATAAGCCAGAATCCGTCCTGGAGCTGGAGGGAGATAATAGCAGCAAGCTTAAGATTTACGATACAGAAGCCGAAAGGGAAGTGGAAATCCCCACTCTGGAGGGAATGGTCAGCACTGAGGCTAAGGATCAGGCTCTGCAAGCCGGAAAAACCATAATTGATTATCTGCGTAACCTGAAACTTGGTGATGATTTAGGTGATGCTGGCCGCGATGCATCTGAAGCGGATGATGAAAACGAGCAGGAAGTAGAGCCGGAAAACGAGCAACCCCTTGGCCTTGGCGAGCTTATCTATGAGATAATGGTGGATAACCGCAAGCGCAAGGCTCAAAAGGATGAGATTATATCCATACTTCTGCACGGCCAGCAGCAGGTGCACTTCATAGCGCAGAATCAGCTTAAGCACTTCAACCAGTCCACGCATGGTAAATTTTCCACCCAGATCAGGCTTTATCCGGCTTCACAGCAGCAGGGGCGTGGGGCTGAAATTGGCCGTGTTCTGGAAGATGCACTTGGCAAAGCCAGGGATTTTATAAGCCACAAAAGAGAAGCCGGGCGGAGGGCAGGATATTTCGGCGGCGAGGCCAGGCAGAAAGCAGGTCAAGTGGAGAGGCGTACACATGCCCCCACCCAACAGACACGAGCTGAGCGGGATAGAAGTAATGACGAACAAGGCAGGGCTACGCGCCATGCCAGCAGAAGCGCCACCCGTGAGCAACGCCGACATTTACGCCAGGAACTGCGCACTACTTATGTTGATGATCTGCGGCAGTTAGCCGAGCAACTGGATAAGGAAACTCTGGAGCGGCAGGAACGGGAGAGAGAGCAGGAGAGGAGAAGCCGCAGTCCAGGCCGCCGCAGCCCTCAGCCAAAGGTGGATATGAAACTCTCCCAGGCGAATTCTACCCAGGCCAGCCGTCCTTCCCTTTCACGTCAGGATGCGCAAAGCCTCCGCCCCACCGATCCTAATAATTTCCTGAGGCGCTGAGCCTACATAACCATTTCGATACTGTTCAGCAGATCTTTCCTGCTGAACGGTTTGGCGATGAAGCCCAGGGCGCCCTGCCTGGCGGCCTCCAGCATATTATCCGTGGTATCGGAGCCTGAAATCATCACGGCGTTTACATCCCAGTCTATTTTATGCAGGGCGCGCAGCACGGCGAAACCATCCTGCGAATGCTCGCCCAGATTAATATCCAGAAACACCAGGTCTGGCCTTACCCTGATATAATCTTCCACCGCTTTTACAGCATTGGGGCTTACCGTTACGTTATACTTTCGTGCCAGCAGCATTCTCACCAGGTTCTGCGTGATTTCATCGTCATCCACCACCTGGATGGTTAGAGTGTCCTTCTTATCGCTAAGTTTATGAGCCTCAGGCGCAAAAGACTCAACATTATGCTTATAGCGCAATGCACCTGCATTTATACTATCAGTGGAGCAATTGGCACTATAGCTCAAGATATTAAGCCTACGCTCTGTGCTAACACAACCGCTTACGGCTACAACGCTCATACGCCAGCCTCCATGCCGTTATGTGATTTCGCCCTTGCCTGCTCAAAGGTATTTAAATAATGCTCCAGCTTTTCCCTGGTGAATGGTTTGGTGAGGAAGCCTTTCGCGCCTACCTCCAGCGCTGCCAGGATATTTTCCTTAAAGCTGGAGCCGGAAAGCATTACTATAAAAGGATTATTATCCATCGCTATCAGCTTCTGCAGAACCACCTGGCCGTTAACATCCGGCAGTTCAATATCCAGAAACACTATATCCGGGGCGTGGATGGAATAGGCGTTCAAACCCTCCGTGCCGTCTGCCGCCTCTATTACATCGCAGCGGTTCTTGATAACGCCGTTTACCAGCCTTCTGGTAAAGGCATCATCCTCCACCAGCAGTGCCAGTGGTTTGCGCCTGGCCTGGCGCTTAGCGAGAGCATTTACGAAGGCCTGCTCATTCGGTTTGGGGATTTTAGCATTTGCGCGTGGGGCAACATTTGCCACCGGTGTGACTGCATCGGTCAGTTTGTCATTCTTAGACTGACAGAGATTAAAAAACCGCTGCCAGTCCCGGCTTAAATCCAGAACAGTGAAGAAAGTTCCGGTTGCCGCGCCAAGCTTGCCCACTATTGCGGAGGCCGCGCCCTGGAATAATATAACTACGTCCTTATCCTCGCACAGGTAGACTGTGCCTTCTTCCTCCGCCAGCAGTTCCTTGATTATCTGCACTATATAGTGCGTGCGCAGGCCGTCGCTGCATTCCTCGCCGCCGGAGAAATCAAAGTGCACCGCCCGCCAGTTCTCATGCGCCTGACTGATTAATTTCGCTTTTTCATGTAATAACCTGGATGCATCCTTGCTGTGTATCTTCATGCTTTTGCTCCTTATATGTATATAAGAGCAAGTAGTGTACCAGATAATAATTGCTTATTTTCAGACACTTGCGCCAGACACTCCTCACGCTTTCCCATAATAATTCTCAAAAATAGAATCATTTGGAGAGACGGGGGGGATAGCAAGCCAGCTTATTACCCTTAAAGCCCTGCACCCGGCTGCTGAAATTATAACATAAGCTTTATGTGGCTGTAATATATAATAAATGTACTTTTGTTATGTCCTCGGCCAAGCAGAAGTGAGACTGACAAAAACGGGAATCCCGCATATTTGCTTAGTAGTTCACTTCACTTGGCCAGATTGTGTCAAGACCGCGTAGCGCCACTTCTTGCGTGGTATAGTCTTGATACAATCTGGCCAAGTGATATAGTATGCCATTGCAAAATATAGCGTTATTTGTTCGGCCAGTTTAGTCTCATTTACCCTGGCCGCATACAGTTAATCAAAGGCATATTTATTAAACTCAGTCGTTAATATAATATGGATAGTGATAAAAAGTACGGCGTGGTGATGCTTGGCGTAGTGAATGGCCAGGCTATGATTATAGCTCCATGGGTGCAGGGCAGATACTCTTCAAAACCTGATGTTGCATTTAACCTGGGTAAGGGGGATGCTGATAAAAGCGATACCGGAACAATCGATGAGATTAGAAAAACGGCTGCTGTCAGGGAATTTGGCGAAGAAACAGGAATATGGATCAAGCCTGATGATACCCTGAGGGGAAAAGATGACAAAAAGATAGAAGGCGTAGAAATTCTACGCAAAGTAAAGATTGACCCGCAACAATATCCATCCAACAGCGGTAATCCCACTGATATTTATCTGGATGTGGTAGTTGTCAGCAACATTGAGAAGCTGGGTAAACACCTGAAAGGCTCCAGACTTAATAGCAAGTTCCAAGTGACGGAAACCGCAGAACAAAAAGCTGTACGGGAAGAATTGCCAAGCTTTGAGGAGCTTATAACCAGAATGCATGATTTGGGCTTGCCGGACACAATCAAAACGGAAGCGCAATTCGATACATATGTAAACAATACCCGATCCGGAGAGCGGAGCGAGTGGACTAAATTACTTAGAATCTTTCGTAATCTACGTGATGAATTGGTAAAACAATACCCGGATAAGTTAGGTGATGGCAAGCAGGAACTGAAGATTGATAAATCGTTTAATCCGCCCCGCTATATCCAGGAAGGTGCTGAATGCTTACCTATAGATGTTTATTTTGACATGATAAAAAACTTCGGCGGGCTTAAGCCGGATGCGATGGCGCAAGCATATCGAAATTCAATGCTGGGCAGGGATGGCATTCCCGGCCAGCTTGCCGCAGTGGAAACAGCTTTCGCGCACGATGAAGTACAAAAGCTTTTAAAGCAGCTTGGCATGAAGCCGGAAACACCAGAGACAATAGATGCCGATAAAGCCTTCCAAGAATTAGTGGGGGATGTGAAGGATGGGCTTAAGAAGCATCACAGAAAATTATACCTTGGATTACCAGATAATGTTAAGGAGCGTCTACAGGATTGGGCAAAGGGCACTGCCCCGGTTTCCAGACTTGGCGGTGATAAGGAACTAACTGACACGCCCGCTTATAAAGTAGCCACTGCGCTAAGCAAAGTGCTGGAAACCATCACCCAGGAAGAGCAACCAAACCCTGAGCTGATCGAAAATATAAAAAGGCTCATCACAAATTTAGAGCACCATTTAAAGCATGATGATGTTACGTCGGCAAGCCTTAAGAAAAAACCCTTTAAAGATGATATTATAGCAAGGCTGGGTGCTGAAGCACTAAATCAGGAACTACAACAGCCTGGCGTTGAAATGGAGTAGGCAGGAAGCCCCCTCAATTCCCGCCACACTTCTCAATAGCGATTATTTTAAAGTCAGAGTCCACCGCTTCCAGTCGGACTGGCTCAGTTGAGTGGGGTATACTCTCGCGTTTCAAGTGTGACATTTTCTTGCGACCAAAGGGAGCCGCGCCGGCACTGCAGGGGAAGCGCAGAGCGTCACAGCTTGAACAGACATGGGGTATCCCATGTCTGCTCAATGCAGTGACGGGCGGCAGCCCCTAATATAAAAGAAAATATACCCCTGAAATGACATCATTCAACCACACTCTTCACACGATAGGGGTATATTCAACGATATTACTAAGCTTTAACCATGAATTTCCAAAATAGACTTTAAGTTGGATTGACAAGGAAAAAATCACCCTTAGATTGTATCGAAATAATACGATTGTGATTTTATGATACGCGCCACCCGTATCCATATATCTTTCTGCGTCATATTCTTAAGCATTATTGCGCAGGAAACATCGGCTTCCGCATGGCCGCAAAAGCAAGGTGATGGGGAAGTAATTGCCGCTTATTCATACTATTTTAGTGACACTTACAGGGATAAAAGCGGTGCAAAAGCCCGTATACCTGAATATAGCAAACATGAGATAAACCCATATATTGAATATGGCCTGACCGGCCGGGATACTCTGGGTACTAATATATTCCTGAACAAAGTGGAGCAGAACGGGGCGGCTAAAGCCGGAATCGGTGATGTCGAATTATTCTGGCGCAGGCAGTTGTTTGCAGTCAGTGGTTGCACCATATCGCTACAACCGCTGGTAAAGCTGCCATCCTTTAGCTCAGGAATGCCGGAGATAGGATCAAAAAGTACGGATTTTGAAGCAAAAGCTTTAAGTGGCTGTAACCTGCCATGGAACTCATTTTTTAATGTGGAAGGGGGGTATCGGCACAGAAGTGGGGAGCAGCAGGATCAATTAAAGCTGGATGCGGTTATTGGCTTGAAACATGGAGATTCCCTCTGGCTGGCATCGGCTTATAATACTCTGGCGGCTGGGGATTATAACGCAGGAAATTCCGGCATAACACAATCCAATGATTATGATTTAAGCAAAATACAACTATCCTGGGTGTACCGTTTTCACCCCCAGACCAGCCTGCAACTGGGAGTATATAAGGATATCCGCGCACGCAACACCGGTGAGGGAGCCGGTGTAACCGCATCCATATGGCGCACATTTTAGAACTGAGCACTACGCCCGATACAGCCGACCATTCACGGTTGGGAAAGATTCTTCAGCAAAACGCATTCATCAGTGATGATGATTTGAGCAGTGCTTTACTGCAACAGAAGCGTTACGGCGGCCTGCTGGGTGATATTTTAAGTGCGGCGGGTAAGGCCAGGCAGTTTGATATTGCGCAGGTGCTGGCCAGCCAGTGGAATTATGAATCATT
This sequence comes from uncultured Rickettsiales bacterium, assembly GCA_964439415.1. Taxonomy (GTDB): domain Bacteria; phylum Pseudomonadota; class Alphaproteobacteria; order Rickettsiales; family CAZAGG01; genus CAYTOJ01. The sequence goes on along the minus strand of CAYTOJ010000003.1, from coordinate 7,945 downwards.
CAAAAATGTTCTGACAGAGGCTGATGCACTACTCTCCAGCCCACAGGAGCTGAGTAATTATCTCAGGTTTTACTGCGTACCATATCGCAAACGTGGGAAAAAGGTAGAGATTCTGACTGCTGGAATCAACCCTGAAATTATAAAATGGGCGAGCAGCAGATATCCAAGGCATACTTTTATAATCGGCTCCAGGCGGGATGTTTTAGATACGCTAACCAAACTGTTCGGGCGGGAACTCTGCGAGAGGGCGGTGCTTGACCTCTGGAAGCAGGAGCCGAACATATCCGCCCGTTACATCGCGCAGAATATGGACTGGAACCGCCTTAGCGTGCCGATCTGTCTGTTTGTGCTGCTTGTGCTGAGTCTGCCGGGAATAACTTTGAGCCTTCTGCTGGGTGCTCTGAATATAGTCTATGCCGCCAGTATATGCTTCAAAAGCCTGATTTTTGCCGCTGGTGCTATTCGAGGAAACCGTGGAAAAGCTGGGCATGTTCAGCCATGCAAGGGCACTTCTATTAACTCGCTTATGCGAGCAAAGTGCGCGAAGCGAGCATCGCAGAAAGGCAAGTGTACTGGTAAGTACATGCGTTTTGAGAAGCACAGCGACAAGCAAATTTGCCGCAGAAGTAGAGTTAATAGAGATGCCCTTCAGATGGAGCCGAAAGACTATCCCATATATACCATTCTGATACCGCTGTATAAGGAGCGGGAAGTTGTGCCGTGTATCCTGAATTCCATCCGGCGGCTGGATTACCCTAAGCATCGGCTGGATGTAAAACTGGTGGTGGAGGCAACCGATCATGACACCATAGAGGCAATCAAGGAAAACAGGCCGGAAGATTATTTTGAAATCATCCGCGTGCCGGACTCACTGCCGCGCACCAAGCCGAAAGCCTGCAACTATGCGATTCCCTTCGCACGGGGGGAGTTTCTGACCATCTACGATGCTGAAGACAGGCCGGATAGAATGCAGCTTAAAAAAGCCCTCCTCCGCTTCCGGGCGGATGAAAACCTGACCTGCCTGCAAGGCCGCCTTAATTACTTCAACCGGAATGAAAACCTGCTGACAAAACTGTTCGCTATAGAATACTCCTGCTGGTTTGATTTTATGCTGAAAGGCATTGAAGCTTATGGGCTTCCCCTGCCTTTAGGTGGAACCAGCAACCATATACGCATGAGCCACCTGCGGCAGAACTGCGGCTGGGATCCCTTCAATGTCACTGAGGACGCTGAGCTTGGCATACGCTTCATCAGCCGTGGTTATAAAACGCAGATGCTGGATTCACTGACTCTGGAGGAAGCACCGAATAACTTGAGTATCTGGATCAAACAGCGCAGCCGCTGGATCAAGGGTTATATGCAGACATATATAGTATACATGCGCTCCCCCCGCGATTTACTACAGGACATCGGCTGGAAGGGCTTTCTGGGTTTCCAGCTTTTCATTGGCGGCCCATCACTGGTGTTCCTCTCCACCCCTGTAGTGTGGGGGATTGTCCTCAGCTTGCGGCTGCTTGGGGCGGATAGCGCCATAAACGGGCTTCCCCCCGCGCTGCAATATGTGATGTGGCTGAACCTGTTTGCAGGGATAATCGCCCACTGGCTGATTGCAGCCTATAGCGCCTCAAAGAACGGCTGGCGGAGAATGCATCTCAGCATTTTTCTTTTTCCGCTTTACTGGCTGCTGCATTCCTGGGCTAGCTTTATCGCGCTCTGGCAGCTCATCACCCGCCCCCACTACTGGGAAAAAACCAAACACGGGATTACAAGGAGTAATACTACAAAACGGAAATAGAGATGATTAATGAACCATCTTAACCTGTTTTAACTGAGCGGTGGGGAAGGCCTCCAGCACCATTTTAACATTGGGATCCTGCATAACTTCGGCTTTTAAATCTTCCTGCCTGCGTTTGTGTTCTTCCGCTATGGTAGCCCCGCCGGGATTGCTGGTGAGGGCGATTTCCCAGGGTTGCGCCGTCCAGGTGCGGAGTTTCTGCGCTAATTTCTCGGAAAAGTCCTGCGGCAGTTTACCACATGGATTAAGCTCCAGGCGGCCTGGCTGGAAGCTAACCGGCCTGACATCGTTCTTGAGCATACTTGCCATTAACCCCTCACGGTTTTGCTCAAACATGGCTACCATTTCAGCGAAGGAATTTATCCGTGTAATCTCCAAGGATGCTGGGGTGCTTGGGGTAGAGGGAACTTCACGTGGCTGGGGTGCGGATATAACGGGAGATGCCGCTAGCGGTGTGGATACAGGGGTAGCCTGTGGTATGATGGGTGATGATTGCGGGGCTGCTGCGCTGCCTGCACCTGAGGCTCCGCTGATAGTCAGCTTATCCAGGCTGGGCAGGCCTGCCAGATAGCATAGCCTGATAACCGCCATTTGCAGTGCCTGTACGGGATTATGGGCGAATTTCAAATCCTGATAGCTTTTCACCATTGCCTGCCAGAGGTCGGATAACCTTGCCACCCCAAGCCGCGCCGCCAGGCTTTCTATTATACCGCGCTCCTCCTCCGGCATGGGGGGGAGGCAGGCTGCGCCCCCTGCCCTGCAACGGGAGAGAGAAACCGCCACGTTCATCAATTCACTTAAAAGCGTTGCAGGCTCCATACCCGCCGCTGCCATTTCATCCGCCAGTTTCAATGCATTAGAAGTCTGCCCGGCGGCTATTTTCTCAAACAGTTCATAGGCTCTAACGCCGCTGCCAAGGCCGAGCATGGAGGCAACCAGATTTTCCGTCACCACCCCTTCTGACATTGCAATGGCCTGATCCAGCATTGAAAGCGCATCCCGCACTGAACCCTCCGATGCGCGGTAGATAATTGCCAGAGCTGCATCCTCCACACTTGCGCCCTCACTTGTGCAGATATTTTTCAGGTGCTCTGTCATCTTCTCTGATGGCACACGCTTTAAATCAAAGCGCTGACAACGTGATATGATAGTCAGGGGAATCTTGCGGATTTCCGTAGTGGCAAGAATAAATTTCACATGCGGCGGCGGTTCCTCCAGCGTTTTCAGTAGCGCGTTGAATGCGCTGGCGGATAACATGTGAACTTCATCTATGATATATATTTTATACTTGGCTGCGACAGGTAGATAGCGCGAGTTTTCTATAATCTCGCGGATGTCCCCCACGCCGGTGCGGCTGGCGGCGTCTATCTCTATCACATCCATCAGGCGGTCTTCCGCTATGCCGGTGCAGAAATCGCAAGTGCCGCAAGGCTCAACAGTTGACCCCTGAAGGCAGTTCAGGGAGCGGGCGATAATCCGGGCGGTGGTGGTTTTGCCCACGCCCCTGATGCCGGTAAAAAGGTAAGCATGATGCACTCTGCCCTGCTCAATGGAATTGCGGAGCACTTTTTGCAGTGCTTCCTGGCCAACCAGTTCCGATAATTTAGTGGGGCGGTATTTCCGGGCTAACGCCCTGTATTGATTGAGCATTGTAAACCTTGTAGAGAAAAAGCTGGACAGCGACCCGGCGCTAGATCGTTACGGCTGCTCCCTTTCGGGCCTGACCGGGTTGGCGACAGCGCCACCCGCTGCCAGCAGACTCAGACAATACATCAAGCAGCGCCCCGCGCAAGATTTTTCGAGATAAAAAATCTGCAAATAACCTCTACCACTTGAAAGATTATATAATACAGTATAAGTATACTAATCCAGTCAGGTAAGCAAAAGGGATTAAAAATGGCATATAGCGAACAGGTGATTGATCATTACGAGAATCCCCGCAACATCGGATCATTGGATAAAAACGATGAGATGGTGGGAACCGGCCTTGTAGGTGCGCCTGCATGTGGTGACGTGATGAAGCTGCAAATCCGCGTGAACGATGACGGCGTGATTGAGGATGCGAAGTTCAAAACCTTCGGCTGCGGCTCTGCCATAGCCTCAAGTTCACTTATTACCGAGTGGGTTAAGGGCAAAAGCATTGATGATGCCATGGCAATTAAAAATACTCAGATTGCGGAATATCTCGCCCTGCCGCCTGTTAAAATCCATTGCTCAGTGCTGGCTGAGGATGCCATTAAAGCCGCGATAGAGGATTATATGAGTAAACGCAGCGACAAGCAGGAAGCAGCATAAAAGCCATGTCTGCTACCCCAATTACCATTACTGAAGCGGCAAAAACACGTATAGCGCAGTTGCTAAAGCAGCGTGGCAAGCCATCAGCGGGAATTAAGGTGGGGCTTAAAACCGCAGGGTGCAGCGGATTATCCTACACTATTGAATATGCGGATGAAGTAGGGAAATTCGATGAAGTGGTGAATGTGGATGGCACAGACTTTAAAGTTCTGATTGACCCAAAAGCCACCATGTTTCTGCTGGGAACAGAGATGGACTTCGTGCAGGATAAACTTAAAAGCGGTTTTACCTTCATTAATCCCAACGAGAAAGGCAAATGCGGCTGCGGCAAAAGCTTTCATGTTTGAATCAGAAGCCAGAAACCGGAAGCCAGAAATAATGAAGGACATTGTTATTAACTCGCTTATGCGAGTAAAGTGCGCGAAGCGAGCATCGCAGAAAGGCAAGTGTACTGGTAAGTACATGCGTTTTGAGAAGCACAGCGACAAGCAAATTTGCCGCAGAAGTAGAGTTAATAGACATGTCCGATAATTACTTTCAGATTTTCGGGCTTAAAGATGATTATAATGTAGATCAAAGCACCCTTGAGAAAGCTTATCTTGACTTGCAAATAAAATACCACCCCGACCGTTTTATAAACGCCCCGCAGGAACAGAAAATTTACGCGCTAAACCAGTCCATCACCGTTAATGACGGCTTTGAAACTCTGCGCGATCCTATCCAGCGCGCTCAGTACATGTTGAAGCTGCGCGGCGTGGATGTGAACGATAAAACAAAAAGCCCTGCCTGCCTGCTGATGGAAATGATGGAGCTGGGGCAAACTCTGGAAGAAGCTAAAACCTGCGAGGAGATAACCACCGCCACGAAAAACATAGCCGCTGAGAAGGAAAAAGCCTTACAGCATTTTGCAGAAGCTATAACGGCAGGCAACCTGACCGCCGCCCTCAACCACTTCCAACGCACCCGCTTCCTCACCCGCCTTGAGGAGAATGCGAGGGTTAGTGTGTTGGAAGATAAGTCATAATCAACCGACAATGCCGCTGCGAGGCTTACTAATATCCTGTTCCGATATTAATGGGTCAAACTGCTCAGCCGCTTGGCCTCTAAGATTTTCTAATTGCGTATAAACAGGTGAGTTTTTCCTAATGATAAATTGGCCATGTAACGGAGATTCTGCATCATTACATGTCATTGCCCCTGCTTGCTTTAGCAAGTCTCGATCTTTAGGATGAACATCTCTAACCGCAATTGAGTAATTACCATCCTCATAGTTCCACCTATACACACTAGCCATGCGATTATAATTAGTCACCCAATACTTACGTTGTTTAAGAATATCTTGCTCTTTTTCTATACCGTCACGCAAAAAATATTGGGCTGAAACAGTTGGTTGTGGGTCACTGGTTGATGATTTTACATAAAAACAGGTATAACCATTCTCCGTTTTCTGGGGTATGTTATTTTGCTCCAGAAAGTTAATATTCTCCAGGTTTAGGGATGCTTTATTAATCTTCCAATTACCGTTATCCTCAGTCCAGCCAGCTTCCGTTGCTATATCTGCACAACGAGATTTTAAGTATTTACCTCTGTCTCTAATACAGTCCCATAATGGGGAAGCTATTATAACATTACAAACACCATCACGAATTGCACATCCATTAAAAATATTCAGTCGCTGTAATCGTGGCAATCCACTGAAAAGGCTATATTTCTCAAGAAATTCTTGGTCTATTTCGTTTATATTGCTTAAGCTGGTGTAGTAACCAATCTCGTAGGGGTCTATGCCTTCTCCCCTTATATTCCACTCATAATTATCGGCTAAACGCTGAGTGTATATTTTTGCGATTTCTCGGCACAAGCCTGAGGATGCGCCGCGATAATGCACCTGGCATTTATCGTCTTTAATAAAGTCATGCAGCTTCTCACGATCCTCAGAGCTTAATTTATCAGCATCCATTTCAAAGCCTAGTTTTATTGGCTGCCAGGGGTAAGCGGTAGCAAGATAACTTGAATCTTTATTCTGCGTTCTGTTAAGCTCCTTCTGCCTTTCAACTTCAAGTTCGATCAACACTAGCAGGTCTTTTGCGGATACCGGAGCTTTATCGCTACCTGGAATTTGCTTTGCAATGTAATCCAGACTATCGCCATCCTGCTCTTGTATGCGTCGAAATAACTGCCCTATTGATAGGTTATCATGCTCAAAAAAGGCTTGCAGAAGCCTCTCTCCCCTGCCTGATCCACCGAGGCTTCTATCCCCTATTTTTGAGATTAATTCCGCCAGAGGCCTGTTTATACCTAACTCGGTTACTCCCTGTTCAACAAGAGTATCCAGGTTATTATAGTATTGCCTGGTTACTTCCTCCCGTATCGAATCTATCAATGCGTCCTGACCCGTCAGGCTGGATTCGACCCGTTGCAGGCTGTTAAATGAATTCCATATAATTTGATTGTCATGCGTTAGCATGGCTCTCAGGAGTGTTCTTCCCAACTCCAAACGCCTGCCACCCACGCTGCTTTCTGCATCCACTTTGGAGAGTTCTGTTGCCAGAGATTCATCCATCCCTAATTCAGTGACGGCTCTATCTATAAGTTCCTGATGGCTTTCATCACCTGTTGTGTTTTGGTAGCGGTTTTGTGGCGGCATTTTAGTTTAATTCTGATAACGCAGTGCCTTATTGCCATGTGCGAACACAGAATTATCCAACATTAACCACTTAATACAAATTAAACTTTTGTTTCCCTCCCTGTTTCTAGAACGAAGTGGAACGGCATGTGAAAAACAAATCTTGCAGTAGGGCGGCTATATATATACTTTAAGCTTGGGTGTAGAGGCTGGGTCGATTTCTACTATTGCTTGCTGCAAATGGCAATTTTCTGCGCTTACCAATCGCATGTACTTCTGTGTACACTTGCGCTTCCGGTTCTCGAAAACCACCATTTTCGCCATGCACTAGTAGAAATCGACCCAGCCTCTTAGAGCGCGAAAGCATTGGAATTTCTTCAATCCCCCACTTAATCTGTAAGAGCCTTTGTAGAATTGATTATGAGTAGTTTGAAGATTGCGGAATCTGCTGGGTGGTCGCCATCATCCTGGCGGGGTATGCCGATAAAACAGCAGCCATTGTATCAGGATTCTGAGGCACTTAGCAGGGTGGAGGGGGAGCTGAAAATCCTGCCATCCCTGGTGACCGCGCAGGAGATAAAAAACCTGAAAGCGGAACTGGCTAAAGTGGCTGAAGGCAGGGCATTCCTTCTGCAAGGCGGGGATTGTGCGGAGAGCTTCGCTGAGTTTAATGAGAGAAACTTGAAAAGCTACATGCGCGTCATGCTGCAGATGACAGTGGCGCTTATGTACGGCGCGGGCTGTCAGGTGGTGAAAGTTGGGCGCATCGCGGGGCAGTTCGCCAAGCCGCGCTCCAGCGATATTGAGGAACTGGACGGCGTGAAACTGCCGGCCTATCGCGGTGATATGGTCAACGGGATGGACTTCAGCGCAGAAGGGCGTGTCGCAGACCCGGAAAGGCTAATCAGAGTTTATTATCAGTCAGCGGCAACGCTTAACTTCCTGCGTTCACTGGCGAAGGGGGACTATGCATCGCTGCGGCATATCAATAACTGGAACCTGGACTTTGTGGAGAATTCCGCGCAAGGCCGCCGCTTCCAGGACATGGTGGACAGAATAAGCGAATGCCTGCAATTCATTGAGGCCAGCACTTTGAATCTGGATGAAGTCCAGCAGTTGAAAGAAGCGGTATTCTACAGCTCGCACGAGGCATTGCTGCTGAACTACGAGGAAGGCTTCACCAGGGCGGATGAGAAAACCGGCGAACACTACAGCGCAACCGCCCATATGCT
>CAYTOJ010000002.1:0-36061 GCA_964439415.1 uncultured Rickettsiales bacterium | reverse complement strand
TCGAACCCCTGACCCTCAGCTTAGAAGGCTGATGCTCTATCCGGCTGAGCTACGGGCACACAAACTCAAGAGTTAGAACAGATATGACATCTCCATATTTATTACAAGCGTTCAAAATACTGGCAGGCCTGTTAATTTCTTCACATCACGGATGATGTCTTCGGCAATTAAACCAGCTTTATCGCGCCCCGCTGCTAGAATATCATCGATTTTTTCCGGTTCGCTTAAAAGCTCATTCATTTTCTGTGTGATGATGCCGATTTTCTCAACCGCCAGTTCAGCCAGGTCTTTCTTAAATACTGAAAAACTGCTGCTTGCGTATTTTTCGCATATGTTATCAGTGCTTACCTCAGCCAGTGCAGCGAAGATATTAACAAGATTGCTTACATGCGGGCGGTTGGTTTCATCGTAAGAAACGCCGTTTATGGAATCGGTAGTGGCTCTGGTGAACTTATCAAAAATAACATCCCGGCTGTCGGTCAGGTTAATCCGGCTGAAGTCCGATGGGTCTGACTTGCTCATTTTCTTTGAGCCATCCTTCAGGCTCATCACCCTGGTGGCAGTGCCGGTTATTACAGGCTCAGGCAGTGGGAAAAAATCAACACCATGACAACGGTTGAACGCCCCGGCAATATCCCGCGCCAGTTCAATGTGTTGTTTCTGATCCTCCCCCACCGGCACATGGGTTGCTTTGTAGAGCAGAACATCAGCGGCCATCAGCACCGGGTAGCCATACAGGCCAAGGCTGGCCTTTTCTTTATCCTTCCCGGCTTTTTCCTTGAATTGCGTCATGCGGTTAAGCCAGCCAAGGGGGGTATGACAGCCAAGTATCCAGCTAAGTTCAGCGTGGCCGCTCACACTGGACTGCGCCATAATTATGCTTCTATTGGGATCAATACCGCAGGCAATCAGTGCCGCCGCAGCTTCCCGCACTGAAGCGTGCAGACTGTCACGATTCTGCGGCACGGTAATGGCGTGGAGATCCATTACACCGAAGATGCAGTTATAATCATTCTGCATTTTGACCCAGTTGGATACTGCCCCCAGGTAATTACCCAGATGCAGATTCCCGGTAGGCTGGATGCCGGAAAATATAAGCCCCTTGCTCAAACAGCGTCCCCGTGTTTCACAAAACAGTAAAAGAAATGTTGTGTAATGGACACATGAAGGAAACGCAAGAACATCCGGATGATGGCTGTCCCGCCTGCGCAAGGGGAATGGCTGTATATCAGTCGGCCATCAGTTTTTTGTGATTACCTCACCGCTGCAACTCAAAACCATAGCGGCTTCGCGCACCGGGCGGAAGCTAAGGCGGTGATGGGGGGTGATTCCATATGTTTTTATAGCCTCCAAGTGTTCCGCCGTGGGGTAGCCTTTGTTCTGCCGCCAGTTATAATGTGGGTAATCCACATGCAGCTTTTCCATGATTCTATCGCGGGTGACCTTGGCAATGATTGAAGCGGCGGCGATTGAGGCGGATATGGAATCTCCCTTCACCACTGCTCTAGCTGGTATGCCTAAGTCAGGTGCGCGATTACCATCCACCAGCGCAAAATCAGGTTTTATGGCTAGATTATCTACTGCCAGCCGCATAGCTATGAAAGTAGCCTGGAGGATATTATGTTGGTCTATCCCCTCCCGCTCCACAATGCCGATTCCATAGTGGCATTTGCTGGTAATGTTATGGAACCATTCCTCCCGCCTCTCGTGGCTCAGGCGTTTGGAGTCGTCAATTCCACTCCAGTCAAAATCCGGGGTGATGATTACCGCAGCGGCCACTACTGATCCGGCGATTGGCCCCCTGCCAACCTCATCAATCCCTGCAACAATTCCTGTAATAGAGTTCTCTAAATGCAAGTCAGGCTTTTGTTTTGAAGCAGACAAGTCAGGATTTTCTGGCGGTTTCAAAGGGGGAGACCGGGCGGGCAGGGTACATTGGCCAGTTGCCGCTTGCAATTTCCAGGATAGAGTCGTGGTCCTCCTTAAACAGGCTTTTATATATCCAGTAATCCGCTACTACGTTCTGCACATATTCCCTGGTTTCATCGGCGGGAATAAGTTCCAGGAACAGCAGGGGATCATTACCATCCTGAATATTTTCCCGCCATTTGCCAAAATTACCGGGGCCTGCGTTATATGCGCTTAGCACATAAAAAAGATTGCGGCCAATATCGCGCTGCTTCATCAGGTATTGCAGGTATTTCTGCCCCAGGCTGATGTTTTTCTCAGGGATCATTAGCGCCTGCGCCGCCTGCTGCGGATCATAGTTACTTATATATCCGGCAGTCTCCGGCATTACCTGCATTAATCCCAATGCCCCCTGCGGGCTGATAGCCGTGCTTATAAAGCCGGATTCGTTTTTCATGATGGCGTATAACAGAGCTTTATCCAGCTTGAAACCTCCCTCCGGTTTCAGATTAGGTATGTGGTATTCTTTTGTTTTCAGAACATCCACGCTGTTTAATTCCACGCGCTGCCCCGGGACGCTGTCAGGCTGTAAGCCTAAATAATCAGCTATGATAGTAACAAAAAGCTTCTTTTCCATATCCAGGGTGGATACTTCCCGCTCCAGCACTTCCCGCGCCAGATTATTCTCCCCGATTTCTGTCAGTGCCTTGGCTGTGATGATTGCTGGATTATTTTTGAAGCGCTCAAACCTGGCGCGCTCCATCTCCAGTTGCTGCGCGGTGTACCATGAATTTTTCATGCCCTGAACCTGTGCTGCCAGGAGGCTGTAAAAACCCCACTTATACCCGGCTGCCTCTTGCAGATGCTGTTCAGCCTGCTGAAAATCATTGTTAATCATGCTGGCGCGGTATGCCCAGAATGATGCTGCTGCCTTTTCAGCATCCGGCACACTCTCAAAGGCCACATTCCTGAACAGGATTCCCGCTTCACTGAAATCACCATTCTGCCAGGCGTTTAAACCTTTCTTGAAGCTATGGGACTGCCTTGTTTTACCACTTCTGGCCACATTGGCATTAACTGGTTTTTCGTTATCCCCACTATCCCCGGTGAGGAATAAATTAAACTCCCGGTTTACTATATTCTGAAGCTTCAAATCTGTGCTTGCACCATCCATCTGGCTCAAAGCTACCGGAGTGGAATCAGAGGTTTTGCGTAGACTTTCATTATAGGAATATTCATTAAACTCAGTTGGATATTTTTTTTCAAAGGCTATCCGAACTTGTCCGCGCAGTGGGTGGCTGGTATGGGTGAGCATCCAGAAAGAAAACTCTGAGGCTCGAACAGCCGCTATGCCATCAGTCAGCCTCTGTGCTTCAACATAGCTTACAAGTTTTTTATCCCTGAGGTTTTTAAGAGCCATTTCCAAGGCCATAGGATTGCCATTTCTGGCGGATTTAAAGGCTATCTGGTAATTATCACGATCCGGCCTTCCCAGAACACCATCCAGTTTAAGGCATTCCGGCGTGACTAAAGTGCCGGCGCACTTTTCCAGCCCGGCGTAGGCGGGTTTTTCTGCGGGAAAGTTCCAGCCGTGCTTGAGCGCAACCGCGGTGAAGCCTGACAGCATGATAGCGCCAGTCACAACATAAAGCCGCATATTCCTTTTCCTGATTTTACGCAGGATAAGGCGGCCACTCAAACCATCAATGTAGTTCTGCTCTTCCATAGTTCCAGGATTCGCATATATACCCAAAACACTTAAGTGTGTTTTAGGTATCTTGTTTATATGTTTGCGCATGGCCGCTCATCCTTCGCTAAAACCTACCTACGCTAAAGCTTCGGTAGGCATAGCCTCAAACGACAGGCAATCCAGCCCCATGCGCACGTATACTGCTCGCGGATTAACTGCACTTAAGTCCGCACATCAGATACGCGAGCAATATACCAATGCCATTACAGTTTTATTAAAGTGCGGTTTATAAGGTTTAGCGCCCCAAATAGCAAATCAAAAGGAAGTATGGTTTTATTCGCTGAAATCTCAATATACTTATCGCACTTCAAGAGTGCGATAAGTATATATCTTATTTTTTTGCGCATGGCCTCCCCACCAGCCCCATGCGAGTCTATACTGCTCGCAAACTAACCTCAAAAAAACACACATCAGAGACGCGAGCAGTATATTTTGAAGTGCATAATGTGGCGTGTGAATTATCCACCCGCCACATGCAATATGTTGCTTAGAAAGCAAACTGCCAGCCTACAGTAAAGCGGTATTTCTCATCAGGCTGCGCCCCTGAGTAATGCTGATATATGGGCGCGCCAACTTCCACGGCAAGCCGATGTTTGCTTAGCAGGCCATGCGATTCTCCGCCAAGAAGGTTAAGCCCGGCGTGAGCACGTATGCGCCGCCCGGCCACTTCATCAGGATCTGCCCCGGCTATTGCAGTGCGGGGCAGGGATTTATCCAGTCCCGAAACATTATTCCAGGCCTCCCCCTCCAGCCGGAGTGATGCACTGACCGACTTGCCAATGTTTTTTGCAACCCAGGTATTAGCGGTATATTTATTGCCTTGCCTGTAACCGTTATTGTTCTTGCCAAGCCGAATATAATTCAGCGTTTGCGCACCCCATGACCAGTCAGTTGATTTACCTGTATAAGTAAGCCCTATAACAGGATCATAAGTACCGCTGCCAAACTGCATACTGTATGGCAAATTATAAACATTGTGATGATGGTCGGTAAAAGTCTTATCAATAGCGCCTGTTGGAAGGCTGATACCGAAGTTGATATGGGCTTTGTGATTATATTCGCCATTCTTACGGCGGAATATAGAGTATAATCCTACGACATCGGTATCGCCGAAGCCTTCTATGCTGTGCTCATGGGAATGGCCATGCCCATGGGATGATTTATGCAGCATTTCCATCTGCATATACTGCGGCATGATCATAATGTTAAAGTTATCGGTAATGCCGTACATTACTTCAAACATGTGCATTCCCATGTCCATTTCAGTTGCTGCTTCGCCATACTGATGCATAACATCGGCATTGCTCAGACTGCGCGAGGCACTGCGGTATCCGGAAGTGGAAGATTGGGCATAGCGGTATCCAACCATCCATTCGCCTTTTTTATGGAGATGATCTCCCATTACGCCAATCGGCGCATGGTCTGCCGGACGAATAAGTGGTATATTGGCAGTAGTTGTTTCGGCATAAGTAATTGCAAGCACACTAATGCCTGCGCATAAAAATTTTCGCATAAGTATTATCCTTCGTAATTTGATTAAATTTATTATACTGCTCGCGTATGAAGAGTGCAGATTCTTTGCATTTATAACGCGAGCAGTATAGACGCGCATGGGGCTGGCTTGGCGGCCATGCGCAAAACATAAAAAAATATACCTACCGCACTCTTGAAGTGCGATAGGTATAGTTAAACGGCGGAGGATAATGGTGGTGAGCGGGTAAGAAATGCCAGCCAGGTTAATTCGCGTGAAGCAGAATTCTGGTGTAATAGGAATGGAAGTTTATAATAATTTGAAATTTGTGAAGTGGAAACAAGTTCTGCTTTAGTGGAGTAAATACCCTGCACATGTGCAGACACATAACATAATGCGCATTGGTATTGTTTATGTGGGCTGGGGAGTTTTTTATCATCCCGCAGGTCACTCCAGTTTACCAGTTTGAATCCCTCACTGCTGCAGAGAATTACCTTTTCACCAAAAAGGGGAGGAATCACCCTGGAGCTTGAAACAGACAACTGATAAACGGCAAAGAAGGGTAATAGAACATGCAGAAGGAAGGCTGCTGCCGTTGCCAGAGATATAAGACTGTTCCTAGTCAATGCCTTCATACGAAAAGCATACAAACAGAAGTGCGTTATTCAAGATATATTATTCGCGCCGAAGCTGTTGTCAGTGCTGTTGGAACTTTATGAATTTTACGGGGTTTTTATTTTGTAAGATTTGCCACAAACAAAAGATATACCGCCGGAGTGAAAGAGAAAATTGAGGCACTTCAAACGATAGCGGTATATATTAAAAAACCGGGCGTTATGCCCGGTTTTTTCTGTAGAAAAATCAGTATCTGAAGAAAAATCAGTATCTGATTCACTAGTTGCGTGAGCTTTTGCTTTCCTCACGGTTGCTGCGGCCTTGTGCCCCGTATGATTCATTCTGCTTTTTGCTTGGATCCTGCTCCTGATTTTTATCCTGCATATTATTATTTTTGCCGGATTGGTTGGAAGCCTGATCATTCTGATTTTTCTGAGTGGTATTCTGCTGAGAGTTATTCATAACATTCTCCTGATAATTGTTTTACCTGAGGATAATTCCGTGCAGGTCAGGAAAACCTAGAGGAGAGCGCATAGATAAGCGATAGGAAGGCGTAGGCCTGATAATCAAGAGCCACTAAAAGAGACTTTTCTCTCCAAACTCTACTGCGCTGGCAAATTTGCTTGTCGCTGGCTGCGCTAAGGGTTTATTTCTCCGGGATAAACAGCGCTTTTACGCGCCCTTTCTCGTTCTGCTGCGCGCCCGCAGTGCTGGATGGTGCTGGGCTGATAAGGCGGCTTTTACCGGTTTGCAGGTCGTACTCAAATTTCTGGCCGTTAAGTACATTCTGATCTTTCCTCAGCACAACATCGCCAGTCATGGTAATCAGGGATTTTGTGACATCGTAATTACCGAATTTACTGCTGGCGGACTGGCCTTCGGAAATTATTTTCACATTCCCTTCGGTAATGATTTTAGATATTTTCTGCGCACTCTCCCCTTCCTTGCCGGAATTGGAAGCATCAGGGCTGTAGTAGACTTTCATAACATCAGCTTTTAAGTCCACCGTGCCCTGAACGGCATTAACATTGCCACGGAACACCGCGAGTTTGGATTTATCGTCCACCTCCAGGGAATCAGCGGTTATGTTGATTGGTTTGTCGGAATCGTTGCCGAATGGAGAGTCTGTCACAGCCTGCGCACTATTAAACCCAGCCACACCAAACAGCTGGACTGTGGATGATATAATAAAAAGCATCCTGAACTTCATAACTGATTTACCGTGAGCTTGACGTTGCCTTTGAATCTGATTTTTGAGCTTACAGCATCAAGGGTGAAACTGTTAGCTGTGATGCGCCCTATGGGGCCTTGCCCTTCAACCGCTTCAATACTGGATGCTGTATTGGTGTTTAAATCAATATTCACCTGGGTTGCATGGAATTCGTAGCCTTTATCGTGATACAAGTTGGCCTTGCCACCAAGGATAAGTAATTTGGTCTGCGGATTCAGGTCAGCCCATTCAGAAATTAATGATACCCATGATCCATCCTTCATGGTGAGATCCCCCTGCACCTTTTTCATGCGCACCAGGTCGGACTTTACCTGTTGGGCGTATTCGCTGGTGATATTATACGCGCGGCCAGAATCATCAATACCCTGCAGGCGCGGGTTATTCATGCGGGGCACTTCGCCCGGCGCACCAGCACTGACCCCGGAGAATACCAGATTGAATTTATGGCCGCTTCCGGCATAGTTAGCGCGTATGGCTATATAGCCTATTATGATGAAAAAAAGCAGCAATAGCCCGTATTTTGTGTATATCACAAAACGGGTATAACGTGTGAGCCTTAGGAACAGCGATTGATGTGGCAGTGATTGCATCAGGTATACTTACAGCAAAGGCTGAATCTTTTCAATTATTTCCTGGGCTGTTCGTTGTTCATTATTGCAGGCGTTTATTGTTATGAATCGCTCTGGTTCTAGCCCCGCAAGCGTTAGGAAACCTTCCCTAACCCGGGTATGAAATTGCAGCGGCATCTGTTCTATGCGATCCTGCTTTGCATCGCGCCGCTTGATTCTAGCTAGCGCCTGCTCTGCGTCCATATCCAGCAGCACTGTTATATCGGGCTTGCACTTATCAAACAAACGCCCTGATATATCATGAATCAGGTTTATATCTAAACTCCGGCCATAGGCCTGGTAGGCAATAGTGGAATCGGTGAATCTATCGCATATAACCGTTTTGCCGCTCTGTAGCGTCGGTTTGATTACCCGTTCTACATGATCAAAGCGGGCGGCGAGGAAAAGCAGCAATTCACTCTCCGGCAATAACTGAATGTCAGGATTCAGCAGCAGCGAGCGGATGTTATCAGCGGTGATAGTTCCACCCGGTTCGCGTGTAAGCAGAACTTCATGGCCATTAGTTTTCAGCTTCTCAGCCAGCAATCTGCACTGAGTGCTTTTGCCTGAACCCTCAATCCCCTCAAATGTAATAAATGCCATTAATTATTAATCACGGCTGAAAATGTGATTAAAATTATCGCTGATATTGGCAAGGAACCAACTGATTCCACTTTTTCTCTCAACATCCTCTGCCGCTATCAAATTTTGTGACCATTGCCTGTCACCACTTAATACCACGGCCTTTCCAATAACATCACCCTGCTTTACCGGGGCTTTTACAGGCGCGTCATATATGGCTTTTACTGTCATTGCGGATGATGATTTTGGTACAGTGACAGTCAGGCTCTTAGCTACTATGGCAGGAACGCTGCTTTCAGCCCCCATATGGACAGGAATTTTAGTGGCTATCTGGTTGGCGGCCAGGGTTTCCACCCGCTCAAACTGGGAAAAGCCATAATGCAGTAGCCGCTCCGCTTCAAGCGCACGCTCTGCCATGCTGGACAGGCCGTTTACTACCACAATCAGCCGCATGTTGTTTTTCACTCCGGATACGGCAACGCCGTATCCTGCTACTGATGTATGCCCGGTTTTAAGGCCATCCACGCCGATATCCTTATTAAGGAGCAGATTCCGGTTTGGCTGGGTAATACCGTTGTAGGTGAAACTGACTTCAGAAAAGTATGGATAGTACTCCGGGAAATCATCAATCAGCCGTTTGGAGAGTGTGGCAATGTCAGCGGCGGTCATGTAGTGATTATCATCCGGCAATCCAGTTGAGTTCATGAAATGGCTGGCTTTGAGCCCTATGTCACCCGCCATTTCATTCATCAGCTTTACAAATTCTTCTTCAGTGCCTGCTATTCCTTCGGCGGCGGTTACGCAGGCATCGTTGCCGGACTGCACTATGATCCCGCGTATAATATCCTCAACCTTAACATCGGTATCTACCTGGAGGTACATTCTGGAGCCTTCCATTTTCCAGGCTTTTTCACTGACATGGAATTTATCCTCAAGCTTCAGTTTGCCCCGCTTTAAACGATCAAACATAACATAAAGCGTCATCAGTTTGCTCATTGAGGAAGGCGGCATTTTCTCAAGTGAATTTTTATCCAGGAGAATATCGCCGGATGCATAATCCATTATCACCGCTTCCCGCGCCGCTGTATCCATAGCCTGCGTAGACGGGGCAAGCGCGAGCAGTATAAAGGCAATTGCTGTGAAACCGGGTAATGTCTTGAATATGGAAATCATGCACTGCTTCTAGCAGCTACAGGCTATCAAGCACAATTGATAATTTTAGGGCACATCTATTAACTCTACTTCTGCGGCAAATTTGCTTGTCGCTGGCTGCGCTAAGCTACACAAATGAGGTTTACTCATTTGGTAACTAATCTTAGCTCTTAAATCCGCATGTACCCTAAAGTACACTTGCGTTTTTGCGATGTTCGCTTCGCGCTACTCAAGCTCGCATAAGCGAGTTAATAGAGATGCCCTTTACTCTTATTGGCTTATCAACTTTGCATCAGCCAGGCCGATGTTTTTTACTTTATCAAGCGCCTCAGCAGCATGTTTTGCGGTTTTAAAAGGCCCCAGCAGCAGCTTGTATAATTTGCCGTTTTCCTTGCTTATTTCAGCGATATCCAGCTTGCCGATGGATGATACTGAACCAGATGCTTTAACCGCGTTCTCTTTTTGTTTGAATATGCCAACCTGTATGAAATTAGCCTGAGTATCTTTAGAGTCTTTTTCGGTGACTTTCTTAGCTTCCGCCTTTTCAGACTTGATTGGGGCAGGGGAGTTTTCTGACCTGCCCAGCACATTCACTGTGTTTTCCTTCTGGTTTTTATTTCCAGCGGCGGGAGCCAGATTGTCAAAGCCCGTGCCGCCTTTTGCCGCGCCACTCACCGCTGCCATTGAAACATCCTGAGCGATTATATCATCAAGCTTTGCGGTGCTGCTGCGCGGTGGCATAACATCCCTTATGGAGATAACGCCGCTGCCCATGCCGGTATTAGCGGCTATATAACTGTCCTCGGTTTTATAAATGGCTTTTGGTGCAGGTTTCAGGCTTTGCGCATAACGGTTGGTGATGCTGCCCATGCCAAGCGCCGCCCATAGCTGTTCGGTATCCTGCTTTAAAAAGCGCACTCGCACTTTCGCCGTGCCTGTGGCCATCATGTCCAGTTTTTCTGCCGCGCTTTTAGATACATCAATAATCCGGTTTTTCTTAAATGGCCCACGATCGTTCACTAACAGGGTGACGCTTTTGCCGTTCTCCAGATTGGTTACATTCACCAGGGATGGCATAGGCAGGGTTCGGTGCGCGGCAGTCAGCGCGTTGGCATCGAACGTAGCGCCGTTTGCGGTTTTATTGCCATGAAACCCCGGGCCATACCAGGATGCCATGCCGGTTTCCTCATATTTCCCATCATATAACGGATACTGCCATTCACCCGCCACCTGGTAAGGTGAGCCAAGCTTGAAATTACCATAAACCGGATGCGCCTTGCTGCCGCTATCGCTGCTTTTAAAGCCATCCTTCATGCTGCAACCGCTTGCAGCCATTAGCGAGATAACAAGCGCAACTGATTTTTTCATAAACTCCCCGTAGTGCATTTACTTTAATTCAGATTCATTAGCATATTATTTAATAAGGATGCTAAAATCTCCCAGAGTGTTTAAAATTTAGTGAATAGAATCCGCCAATAGGCCGATTGTGGTGGCGAAGTAGAGGGAGCGGTTCCATTTCATGATTATATCGTAATTGCTGTTTACCATATAAGCCTGGTTAGGATTCTGATCTATGGCGATTATTGCTGAATCAGCAATGGCGGGTAGGGGGGCTTGGTTTTTCATTCCAACCCCTAGTTTGCTCCAGTGTGTTGCAGGGTGTTTGTTTTCCCTGCCGGTTTGGGATAATTTAAAGTTTTTGGGCAAGATCACGGCGTATCCCCAGGTGTTGCCGCTCCAGCCCTCATTCGATAAGTAGGAGGCGATTGATGCAAGAGCATCTGCACGGGAGAGCCAGATATCTATTTTTCCATCACCATCGCCATCAGCGGCGTATTTGAGAAAGGCTGAGGGCATGAACTGGCACTGCCCCATTGCCCCCGCCCAGGATCCGGTTAACTGGCTCTCATTAGCCATGTCTTGATGCAACATTTTTAGCGCTGCAAAAAGCTCACTCTTGAACAACTGGCTTCTTCTGCCGTCAAAGGCCAGGGTTGCCAATGTATCCAGCACTGCGAAATCTCCCGTATTCTCGCCAAAGCTTGATTCCTTCGCCCAGAGCGCGATTATGAACCTCCCCGGCACGCCATATTTTTTTTCGAAAGTCTGGAGGAGGGGCAGGTTATCCCGGTATTCATCCCGCGCCCGTTTTACCAAGGCTGGAGTGATGCTGGCGGCCAGATATTTCTTGAAATAACTGGGGCGTTTTTCCGGCTGCGCTGCATCCAGCCGCAAAGCTTCCTGATTCAGTGCAATGGAGTCAATAGCCTGTAACACCATGGGTGAATCCAGCTTTTCCACTATCGCTTCGCGTTTCAGCAACTCCTTCCAGACGGCGAAATCTACTTCCGATGTAGCCCTGGAGTAATCGGGAGCCAGCAACATTACTAGAGCGGTCAAGACGCTGTAGATTCCAATCTTATCACCAGACAAGGTTATAAACGCCTGGTTTAGAATGGTATTTGCCCCCTCCCTAACCCTCCCCCGTAAACAGGGGAGGGAATATATAGAGAACTTGCTCCGTAGTTCCCTCTCCCGTTTACGGGGGAGGGTTAGGGAGGGGGCTAAGCAAACATCATAAGTTATTGGAAGGTAAAGTTTCAGCATTTTTCCCGCTATTCTCGGTTATGGAAGCTGTAGGGGCTTTGCGGCTGTGGTCGGGGATGCCATCCAGGGAATACGCCGGATAGTGCTTGCCATCGTCCCCCAATACATAATGATCAAACCCGGTGCTTGAGATGTCCTTTCTGATGCTTTTCAGATCGTCATTATCAATCAGAACGTTGATGGAGTTTTTAGCCTCGCTCAACGTATTTTGTATGGCGCGCAGGTAACGCCCCATCTGTTTAAGCAGGGCAGGCAGATCCTGCGGCTTTACCACGATAAGGGCTACCAGTGCGATAACCAGCAACTCCCCGAAGGACATAGATTATACCATTTTGCATTCAATTTGGGGAAATTGCGCAAAATGTAAAGGGGGTTTCACCCCCTGCAACCCCCGCGCTACGCGCCGTCCTCGCTCCAACCTGCGCCAAGGCTTCGGCTGGCAAGTCGCTCGTCCATACCAATTCGTTTTCATTTTTTGTCTCTATACTGATTACGAATTGGTATTACTTACCATCAGCGGGGGGGAGTTTGCTTTGTTCCCCATCATCATCACCCCTGAGGCCATCCTTGAAGCTTCTCAGGCCACGGCCTAAATCACCCATCACCTTTGGCAGTTTACCAGCGCCAAAAATCACAAACACTATAACCAGAACTAACGCGAGCTTCCAGAAACTTATCATGAGTTTTCCCCTGCTTATTCGGTTCTAATCAATTTACTCCACCAGCCGGAACGGCGCGGCCTGGCTGAATCATTAGCGTCAACTGGTTCTTCCGTAACCATTTCTTCCTTTGCTGGTTGTTTAGGCTCCCTGGCTTTAAACTCAGCAACTTTCTGTATGTTACTTTTGCGTTCGGCTTTTCTGACTAATGGAGAGCTAACATTCTGAGCTTTTACTTCAGATTCAACAGCGCTGGCAATCTCAGAAACCGTTTCACGCTGCTCCAATTCTTCAGGCGCAGTATTATCGTTAGAATTAGTGCTATTTTCAGGTTTGCCTGCTGTGCGCATTTTTATCTGTTTGCGTGGGCGTTCGCGGCGGCGTGGCTGCCTCTTCGGCGTGGCATCAGGCGAACCCTCTGTGATTGAATCCTGTAATTCAGCTTCAGGGAGCCCTTCTTCAATCGGCATATTTTGCTGACCTGAATCATCGCTATGATTCTCGCCAAAACGTGCAGGTTGCGGGCTGCTAATTTGAGCCTGCTCACGGCCTGGTTTTCTGCGGCGTTTGGATTTATCTTCCTTGTAATCAGGGTGCATTACCACTTCCATGGTAAAGCCGGTATGATCAACCTCGGTAACAATCCCGATGGTTATTTTTATATTGAGTGCTGATTCCAGCTTGCTCAGAACCTCACGTTTGCGGTTAAGCAGATAGACAGCGGCGGTTTGCGTGGTGGAGATATTGATTTCCAGAATCCCTGGTTGTCTGGAAGCTCCTTCGATTTTTCGCAGTATTTCCAGCGCCAGTGATTCGGTTGTTTTTACCAGCCCCGTTCCGCTACATGCTGCGCATTGTGACATTATGGATTCGGTAATGCTTGGCCGTAGACGCTGGCGGCTCATCTCCAGCAGCCCGAATGTGCTGATTCGGCCAATCTGAATTTTTGCGCGGTCGCTCTTGAGGGCTTCCTTAAGGGCTTTCTCAACGATTTTGCGATTGCGCAGATCCATCATATCTATGAAGTCTATAACGATTAAACCCGCAAGGTCGCGCATTCTAACCTGTCTGGCGATTTCCTGCGCCGCTTCCAGATTAGTGCGGGTCGCCGTTTCTTCTATATGCCGATCCCCGGTGGAGCGGCCTGAGTTTACGTCTACCGCCACTAAAGCTTCCGTTGAGTTAAATACTACATATCCGCCGGAACGCAGTTTTACCTGCGGTTCGTGAATCAGGGCAAGCTGCGAATCAACACCGTAATACTGGAAAACCGGAACTTCTTCCGTGTGTTGTTTCACTTTCGCCGCATGGCTTGGCATTAGCACTTTCATCAGCTCTTTCGCGCTTTTGAAAGCTTCCTCGCCTTCAACCAGAATTTCATCAATATCCTGGGTGTAGTAATCACGCAGGGCGCGTTTGATTAGGTCTGCTTCCTCATAGATCAGCGCAGGCGCGAAGGAGGATAGCGTATTTTCCCGTATTGTTGCCCACAGCTTCATGAGGTATTCATAATCGCGTTTGATTTCCGGGCGGCTGCGATCCAGCCCTGCCGTGCGGATAATCACACTCATACCTTTGGGAGTCTCCAAACCATCGGTAATGGATTTCAGCCTTTTTCTATCATCCGGGTCGGAAATACGGCGGGATATTCCAGCAGCGCGCATGGTGTTTGGCATCAATACGCAGTAACGCCCGGGCAGCGAGATATAAGTTGAAACCGCAGCGCCTTTATTGCCTCTCTCATCCTTGATGGTCTGCACCAGGATAACCTGACCCTTCTTGATTACCTCCTGGATTCTATAGCGTTTCTGAAAGCGGAACTTTTTTGTGGGTCTGAGTTCTTCCTCAGCATTGCCGCCAACCTGTTCATATTCACCGCTGGCAACCGCAGCTTCCGCCTGTTTTCTTTCCTGATCATCGCTCTCGGATTCAAGCAGAGGATCGCCATGCGTTTCATTGTTTTCTGCAATGTCAATGGATTCAATATCAGTTCTCTCTTCTGCCTCTGCCTCCACTTCTGCTTCATCCCGGCCTGAAGGTTCCGTCTGAACATCAGGATTCAGTGGTAGGCTGCTTAAATCCTCCGAAGCTTCAACAGATTCCTGCGCAGCCAACACAGCATCCGATTCCGCTTCATAGAGGGCTTCTTCAACCACCCCCCCTTCTATAGTTTCAGCAGGCGCGTCGCTTTTCCTGATTCTCTGCCTGCGGTGACGGCGGCGGGAATCGCGGGCGTAAGATGTTTTTTCCTGCTCCTCCTGGTATTGTGATTCCTCCTCCTCCAGCAGTTTCTGGCGGTCGGAAACGGGAATCTGGTAATAATCCGGGTGTATTTCAGCAAATGGCAGAAAGCCCTGCCGATTGCCGCCGTATTCAACAAATGCAGCCTGGAGGGAAGGCTCAACCCTGATCACCTTAGCCAGGTAGATATTGCCCTTTATCTGCTTTTTGCTGGCTATGGCAAAATCATATTCAGATATATAGTGGTTTTCGGTTATCACTAACCGGGTTTCTTCCGGGTGGGAAGCGTCTATTAACATCAAATTTTTCATGCGATTTCCTTTTACTACCGCTGTGCGCTATATAGTAGGCGTTTAGCGGCATTGTTATAAGTTTAAGCCGGTATGATGCTCCCACCATGGTTCTAAACTCAACCTTCTTCATGACGGCGCTGTTTGGGAAGCGCTGCAAATGTAGTTTGAAGAAGTTGGAAACCAGTCTACGGAGCATATTCATTCTTTAAAATAACCGTGTATGGTTGATTTTAAGCCATTTTGCCGATCGGCTCCAGTTTGGCTGCCATTCAGGCAAGCCTACCAGTAACAAGCTTTAATTTGCAAACTACGCAATAATTTGCAGGAATCAACATTTTATTGAATCTCTTTAAGAGCAGACTTTTAGGTTTTAATCATCAGTTATCCAGCCGCCGCCTATAACTGTATCTCCATTATATGCCACCAGTGCCTGGCCTGGTGAGATGCCCATCTGCGGATCAATAAATGTGGCCTCTACTATAGAGTCAGTTATTTTCTTTAAAACCGCCGGGACTGCGGCTGAAGTTGAACGGCACTTTAACAAAGTGTTTATCTCAGAATCTGCTCCTGGCTTTAACCAGTTAAAATCTTTCGCTTTCACTTTGGCTTTCGCAAGTGCTGCGAGTTCTCCCGCGTATACAGTATTACTGGCTGCGTCTATTCTTACTACATACAGTGGCACGGGGTACGAGATGCTAAGGCCACGGCGCTGCCCTACGGTAAAGTTAATAATGCCGTTATGCTGCCCCAGCAGGCGGCCATCAATATGTTTTATATCACCTTTATCCAGCGCGCCGGGGCGGAACTTCTCTATCACTTCAGTGTACTTCCCGGTTGGAACGAAGCAGATATCCTGGCTGTCAGGTTTTGTGGCTACGGGCAGGTTGAGATCGCTGGCGATAGCGCGGATCTCACTTTTTCTTAAATTCCCGAGCGGGAAGCGCAAATACTCAAGCTGCTGCCTGGTTGTGGCGAACAGGAAGTAACTTTGATCCTTCTCGGTATCCGCAGCTTTATGCATCTCCAGGCCGTTTTCTGTTTCCACCCTTTTCACATAGTGCCCGGTTGCGAGAAAATCAGCGCCAAGGTCGCGGGCGGCTCCCAGCATATCCCTGAATTTTACGGTCTGATTACAGCGCACGCAGGGTATGGGGGTCTCCCCGCTCAGGTAAGTATCGGCAAAATCATTGATTACGGAGGTTTTGAAATGTTCCTCATAATTCAGCACATAATGGGGGAATCCCATTTTTTGCGCCACCATCGCTGCATCCCTTATATCCTGCCCGGCGCAGCAGGTTTTGCCCCCGGTTGCGGTTGCTTTTCCCTGGTTATACAACTGCATGGTAAGCCCTATTACTTCAAAACCTTCACGCGCAAGCAATGCCGCCGTGACTGAGCTATCCACCCCGCCGGACATTGCCACGGCGGCTCTCTGTTTTTTCCCTATCGTCATATGTTAAGTCGATTAGCAGAATTGGCGATGTTTTCCAAGTTTTAAGATTTTTTTAGTACATTTGGCTAACATAGATAGAATGTCAGGCTACACAACGCCGTTCTGGACTGTTATCTCTATACTGCTCGCGTATGAAGAGTGCGGGTTCTTTGCAGTTCATTCGCGAGCAGTATAGACGCGCATGGGGCTGGATTGGCGGCCATGCGCAAAACATAAAAGATGTACATATATGGAGACTTGGGCTGAAAAAGAGTAAGGAAAAAAGCGAAAAAGCGCCTCCAAAATCAGGTAACAAGTTTGTCCTGATAATAGGGGAGGATGGGGCGATAGTGCTTTACCTAAGCGGCAGGAAGGTAGTGCGACGGGCGTTCGCGCTCTCTTCAGCGCCTAAGGATATGGCAGCGATTAATGACCTATTTGCCTTGAATAAACGTGCGCCGATATCCATTCTGCTGGATATTCAGGATCAGACATATACGGTGCAGAATCTCCCGCCTGTAGCTAAAATGAGCGCTGATAAGATAGCGAAAAGAAAACTGGAGCGCGACTTTGCGGCTGATGACTTAAAAGCATTTATATGTATAGGGCGCAGCCCGGATAAGAAAAAAGAATGGCAGTACATGTTTATCTCAGTGCCGCCGAATCCCCTTTCTGAATGGATAAACATAGCCTCGAACCTTCCGAACAAGTTCGGTGGTGTTTTTCTTATACCGCTGGAATCAGAGAAGGCATTGCTGGATTTAGATAAAAAAATTCACTGGACACCTGAGCCAAAAGCGAAAAAAGCAAAAAAAGCTGAGGCCAAGCCAGTAGCAGAAGCAAAGGACATTAAAAAAGGAAAAAAATCACAGGATAAAAATAATAATAAATACACTCCGCCGGACTGGTTTGTATTTATAGGCCATAACCGTGTTGGCGGGCTCAGGCAGATTGTTCTGAAAAATGGCAAAATGGCTTTCACCAGGGTAACGCAGGCAGCGCTTGATGACCCACCTGAAGCACTGGCCGGCAGTATTGAGCAGGAATACTCAACCACCAGGGAATACATCAAGCGGCTTGGTTATTCTGATGCATCGAAACTGAACGTTGTGATTGTGGCAGCGGAAGCGGTACTGGGGTTTGTAGACAGGAATAAAATACTCGCCAGCAATGTGGACTCCTTCACTCCTTACCAGGCATGTGAACTGCTGGGAATGAAGGATACTGCTGAAAAGCAGGATAAGTACTCGGATGTGTTCCTTGCGGTTAGCGTTGCAGCACTTCCACGCAAAAAAGTATCCCTGCAAACACCATACATAGCAAAGTTATTTTTGTTCCAGCGGGCGATTCTGGGGGGGCGAGTGGCGGCGGGAATACTGGTTCCTCTGTTACTTCTGGCAGCGGCTTATGAAATTTACGGCGCAATATCAGCAAAACTGGAGGTTGTGGAAATTGAGGATAAGCAGAAGCAGGCAAACTCCAGAATACTAACATTACAGAGTTCCAACTCAGCCTTGCCGACTAATCTTGAGAAGGTGATCAATGTTACGGATATTCATAATAAATTAGCATCATTGATACATGACCCGTACTATCTGATGGAGGTTCTGGCGACTGAGGTTGATGAAACAATGAATGTCTCAGCTTTCAAGTGGCAGAATAAAAATGCAGTGGCAATATTTAGCAAGAACGATCCGGCTGCACCCCCGGTTACTATAGATGGCGCAATGGAGTGCGATATAAAGCTGGATTTCACAAAGTACGGCGATGAGAAAACACTAAAAAAGATGGCTTCTTCAAAAACGGCATCCTTAAAAGAACAACTGGGGGATCATAATATTGCAATAGCCAAGCTTCCAGGTGAGCTAGCGGGTAAGGATGTGATGGAAGTGGATTATTCCAGGCAATCGGCTGCAAAAAATATGGATGAAATTACAACCATAGACATGCAGATTACTTTGCCGAAAGCTCCGGACAACAGCCAGCTTCCTGGGGTGGTGCAGTAATGAAAATAAAAATACTACTCCGCAGGATTATTATAGAGTCCGTAGTGTTTATAAGTCTGCTTGCCGTGTTTGGCGGCATTTACCTGGGGGTATCATCATACGCAACAAAAATTGAGGAGGATAAAACCCAGAAACAGAATGCTCTGGCGCAATTGAACGCGAAAATATTAAAAGCTGAGGATGAAGGCAAAAAAGCTAGCGGAAACATAGATTTATTTAATAAACTAAGCGAAGAGAAGTATGGGGAATCCGCGATAAAATCCGATATTTTACTGGAAGCACTTGAGCAGAACAAGGATGTGTACAGCATCACCGGGCTGAAGGTAAAAATCAAACAGCCAGTTGAGTTACAGGCGCCTGAGTTTAAAAGAAATATGCTATCCATGGTTTTCAGCCAGGTTGATATTGAGATGTCATCCTACAGCGATGAAAGTATTTTCAAGTTCCTGGATGCCGTTAAGGCAAAATTTCCAGGGTTGCTGATTATGGGAACGGCTGAAATTCTGAAAAAATCCCAGGCAAGCGTAGATAATATCAGGCAGATATCCATGGATAATGAAATTGCCATGGTGGATGGTAAATTCTCACTCTACCTGCTGGCATTTAAATTTGCGCCTGATCCAGCTATACCAGCTCCGGGGGGTACATGAACAGACTTCTCTCCAAACTCTACTGCGCTGGCAAACTCGCTTGTCGCTGCGCTTCTCAAATCCGCATGTACCCAAAAGTACACTTGCGTTTCTGCGATGCTCGCTTCGCGCATTTTGCTCACCGCAGCGAGTTTCGAGAGAAGTCTTATAGAGGATATAAATCAGCATTGCTTGCCTCAATTATTATACTGTGTTGCTGCGTATCCGCCGCTAATGCAAGTATAGGGGATTTGTTCGGGGGGGGTAACAATCAGGATAAAACAGATGAGATAAGAAGCTGGCCTATTGCGAAAAAGCCAAAAAGGCAGCCTGAGACAGTACTTGCAGATAAGAATAATGGTATTGGTGAGAAATCTTTCTTTACTACCCCAATCTGGAATAGCGGCAGTATAATGTACGATGAGATCACGCTGAGAAAACTAAGGGAAGCGGCGGGATTGGGGCAGGAAATGAAAATCAGGAAAAAGCAGCAGCTGGATACAAATGCACCAAAGCCTGATGCCGCGCAAATCTTGGGCAGTATTCCCCTGCTTAATCAATCACCAACCACTAAAGCCCCTGAAGCTCCCAGAAATATAATCACGCCGATTATCTATCTTAATTCCATCGCCTATTTTGCGCCTGGATCATGGAGTATATGGATAAATGATACAATGATAAAACCCGGCGATATGGTAGAGGGTGTCAGAATAGTAAAAGTTTCGCGCAATCAGGTGGATTTTGAGTGGCATACTTCGGACGTTAACGCCATTTTCCCTGCATGGCGGGCTAATGCCAGAGATATGGGCAATGGCGGATATACCATAGGGCAGAGAAATGGGGTGGTTGCTGTAAACCCCAATTCTAATAAAGTATATTTCTCGCTGCACCCTAACCAGACATTCACAGGCCGCACTTTGTATATAGACGAAGGCAGGGCTTCAGACCTCACCCGCGAGGCGGTCGCGGCGGTAAACAGTAACAATTAAAAGTGCATATATGAGAGCCAGAAGCCAGAAGCCAGAAGCCAGACTGACAAGCTTTTAGAGTCTGTCAAGCAGAAAAATAGCGGTTTTACTCTGGTTGAACTCTCCATCGTTCTGGTGATAATTGGATTATTAGTGGGTGGCATACTGGCCGGGGCGGATTTGATAAAAGCGGCCAAGCTGAATAAAATCATCAGTGAGCGGGAACAGATAATGACCGCTATGAATACTTTTTACCTGAAATACAACTGCATTCCCGGTGATTGTTATAACATCTCCACTTACCTCTCAGGCGAAACCAATGGCGATGGGGATGATTTAATTGAATATGGTGCAGTTGCTGGTGCAACATCTGAAAGTTATCAGGCTTGGAAACAATTATCTGCGGCTGGGCTGTATCCCGGTACTTATACTGGTCTTTCTGGTGCAGGAAACCCGTGGCATTCGGTATTAGGAACTAATGTTCCAGCATCCAAGGCTATAGCAAAGGCCGGGTATACGCTTTATTCCTATCCTACAAGATCAGGCGTTGCGGGATATTGGGATGGTAATTATGGTAATTTTATATGGTTTGGTAAAGAAGTTGATACTACCGTTACTTACGGATCAGCACTTAAGCCGGTAGATGCTTACAATATAGATAAAAAAATTGATGATGGTATTCCAGGAATAGGCAAAACCAGAACACTGCACCCCACAGTTGGTTCATGCGAAACTTCCGGTAGTACTATAACTGCCCCCGCTTCCTCTGCTTACTATATCACCAATGACAACATCGCCTGTAATTTTATTTTTCTGCTTGACTGGTAACCTTAAGTTGTAGCGTTAGTACAACAGATAAAAAACTCCAGGTTAACCATAAAGTAAGATTATATATGTCAGATATGCCATACATGACTTTGAGGTTGTATGAATCAAAACCCGGTACTTAGCCCACTTCAACTGGATTCCATCAGTAAAGCTTTTGATGGCCGATCTGTGCTGAATAATGTAAATATTACATTAGAGCAGGGGGAGATTTTTGGCCTGATTGGTTTGAACGGCATGGGCAAAACCACCATGATAAAAATTATTCTGGGGTTACTTGATGCGGATAATGGTTCCGGCAGAATTTTTGGTCAGGATATTTCTGACCATAAAGCCAGGGAGGGGATATGCTTCCTGCCGGAGAAATTCTCGCCTTCAATCTATTTTAAAGGCTTTGAGTTCATAAAACTTGCGACGGCATATCATAATGTAAGCCCGGCAAATGACGATATAATTGATATGGCGCGGAGGCTGGATTTGAATCCTGAAGCACTCGGCAGCCGTGTTGGCAGGTATTCCAAAGGAATGGGGCAAAAGCTTGGCCTTATGTCCGCCTTGTTATCCAAGGCGCGGTTATTAATTCTGGATGAACCGATGAGCGGGCTTGACCCAAAAGCCAGAATTCTGCTGAAAAATGAGATGCTGAATTACCGTAACAACGGCGGCTCAATTTTCTTCAGTTCACATATTCTGGCTGACCTGGAAGAAATTTGTGACCGCGTAGCGATACTCCACGATACATCCATTATTTTTACCGGAAAACCAGGTGATTTTATTGGCACTTATAACCCCGGGCGCGGCCTTGAAAAAGCTTTCCTGGCCGCAATAAGCTGACTAATTTAACGAATTAATGCCCAGAGTTAGTGCAGGTAGTATGAACAATACACTATTTGAAAGAATTGGCGGCGAGAATGCCGTGCGTGCGGCAGTTGTGAAGATGTATGATAAAATTCTTTCCGATGAATCTCTTGCGCCTTTTTTTGAAAATATAAATGTCAACAAGCTGCGCCTGAGCCAGATTGAATTTATAACCTGCGCTTTCGGTGGTAACAGCCGCTATAACGGCGCATCACTGCGCGCTGCTCATAAGAATGCGGTGCAAAGTGGTGGCCTCACGGACATTCATTTTAACCTGGTTGCTATGCATCTTAAGTCAGCCATGCAGGAGTTAGGCGTGGCTGATGATTTAATCGCAGAAGCGCTAGCTATAGTAGAAACTACCCGTGCGGACGTTCTGAACCAATAAGAACAATAAGAATATGAGTGGGATTAAGACATTAATCAAACTTGCAAAAAGCGACCTGGAAGAGCGGCGCAAAAGGCTTGGGATGCTTCTGCATAAGCAGGAAACCCTGGAGATGGCTATCCGCATGATTGAAGAGGAAAATGAAAGGGAAATCAGCCTTGCAGGGAATGATTTAAGCTACGCGGCCTTCTTAAACTGCTTTATTAAATTGCAGGCGATTAAAAGGCAGGCGGCGGAGAAGGCTTTGCAGGAAAACGCCAATATGATTTCCAGCGTTGAGGAGGAAATATACCAGGCTTTCACAGAGCTGAAAAAACTGGAAATCGCAAAAACGAACAGGGATAAAAGGGAAATGGAAAAAACCGCCAGGGCGGAAGAAGCCTTCCTGGACGATGTAGCCTTACGAGGATTTGTGAGAAATACAGAAAATTAAGTAGCAATAAAGGCTCAAGCTGTTTCAGCGACTTTTTCATTGTGGGTTTCTTGCGCAGCGCGCGCGGAAGCTTTGGTTGTTTTCTTCGCTACGCTTATTTTGCCATCGTGCACACGCAATACCTTGTGGTGATTGAATTTGGATATAAGATTCTCATCATGCGTGGCGAAAATCACACTGGCTCCGTCCTTATGCAAGGTTTCAAACAGGTGCATGAATTTCAGTGCAAGTGCAGGGTCGAGATTCCCCGTAGGCTCATCAGCAATTATAAGATCAGGCTTGTTTATCACTGCCCTGGCGATGGCGACGCGCTGCTTCTGGCCACCGGATAATACTTCAGGCCGCTCATGCCGATAATCCTTAAGGCCGATCCAGGCCATTATTTCCTCACATTTCTCCCGGATCTGCTTCTTACTCTCCCCCGATACTTTGAGTGGCAATGCAATATTTTCCTCCACACTCAGGTGGTTCAGCAAACGATAATCCTGATACACCATGCCTATGCGCCTGCGCACATATGGCAGACGGCTGGACGGCATGGTACTGGCGTTCTCACCGAATACTTCCAGATACCCTTCACTATGCCTGAGATTTAGCGACAGCAGATTAAGAAAGGTGGTTTTACCCGCGCCACTTTTACCTGTCAGGAAATAAAACGAACCTTGCGCAAGATAAAACGAAATGTTGTTGAGAACCGTTTTACCGTGGGGATATGTAAGCGATAAATCTTTGATGATAATCACGCGCCGCCCATACTGTTTTTTGTTTTTATTTTTAAGCTTATCAAAAGTAAATACCGGAAAAGTTTATAATTACAAGTTGCTTTCAGTAAATCTACAGGATGTTAAGTGATAATTGAATGAACAATAGTATTCAGGTAAGCTGATCGTATATTCAGAAGGTTCGGTCATTAAATTAGAAATGCGGATTATAACTCTATTTGCAGCCTGTTTTGCATTCCTGCCGTGGGGTGCGCTTGCATTAGATCAGGCCAGGGTGGAGGCCAGGAACATGGGCAGCTTCACCAGAGTCAGCATAACCGGGGGGGCATACAAATTCAGCCAGAACGGCAATAGAATTTTTATAAAATTTGCTGCGCCGAAGGATATTTCGCTGGGCAATCTGCAAGCATCGCTTGAGTCGGCCATAGAACACAGCCAGGCAAGTAATGACGGCTCAGGTATAATCATGACTATGAAGCCGGGTTATAGAATCAGGCGTTTTGTCGGCAGCAGCGGAACAGGCTTTGACCTGGTGAAATATAACGGTCAGATAAATCAGCAGGATGTGCAGGAAAAAGCTGAAATCAAAAATACGCCTAAGAAGGCTCTGCCGCAAGATATGCTCCGCCACGAAAAGGTGGTGGAGTATATCGGGAGCGATGCGACCCGCGCAGCGCGGGGGTCTGGGGGTATCCCCCAGTCAAATAAAGAGGATACTCACCGCCACCTTAGTGGTGGGGAGTATAAAAGCTACACCACTAAAAAAGCAGTAAAGCCTGCTATAACTTCTGAGATAATCAGGCCTGTGCAACCACCATCCCCACCTGCGCCATCCATACCGTCAGCACCAGTACATGTGAGTGCTGATAAGGCGGCGGAGGTAGGGCGCGTGATGGCTGTGCCGGTAGTAATCAAGCCTGATGAAGGCGGTGGTGCGGTTATCATATACGCCTGGCCGGAGCTTACCCAGTTCAAGCTGGATGATGCGGCTAACCCGGCAACCATAACTTTTAACAAGGCGGCCGATATTGAGCCTGTTGAAGTTCTGCCGCCCTTCTCGGGCGCGGTTCTGAATTCATTAAGTTCGAATAGTTTAGGCGGCAAAACTGTAGTGCATCTGGATAGAAAAGCAGCCTCAACCATAAGTGCGGCGCAGGACGGTAACAGCGTTATCATAAACGTAAAACCAGCACAAAGTGCTGATGAAAAAATCCTGAGTTCAATCACCCCAAGGGCAGGTGATGAATCGGCTCATGCAATAGATCCGCCAAAGCCGGCGGAAAAACCTGCTGATGGGCAGGAAAATCATATAAATTCAGACCAGCAGACCTGGCAAACCGCAATTAACCATAACGGCAGGGCGATAGCTTTCAGAAAGGAAGGCCGCCTGTTCATAGCCATTAAGCATTCTCAGAAGGAGAATCAGACAACTAAGGAACTGAACGATTGGGAGCGCATCATGGCCAGTGGCGATATGGAAATACTGGCGCAACCGCCTGGTGATGGGGATTATCGTGCGGTTATAGATGAAAAATCGGTTGTTATAAAAGCTACTGATAGTTCTTTTAAACCACAAGCTATAGAGATTAAACACAGTGGTGATGAAGTTTTGTTCGCATCAGGCGCTGAGCCTTTTATTTCAGATTACACAGACCCGCTTACGGGTGAGAAAATTGTATTGGCTCTGGCTAAAAATCATTCAATCGGCATCAGCAGTGCTATCGCCAATGTGCCCTATAATGTTCTGGAGAGCGTGGGCGGTGTTGTACTGGTACTGAAAGATGAAGACATACAGGTAAAAAGCACCGATCAAGGGTTATTGCTGAAAGGCATCAGCGAATATTTTTCAGCCGATAATGATAATCAGGCAAGCCATAAGCCTGAAAAGCTAACCGAAAAACAACCGGAAAAAAAAAATTGTGATGGAGCGGAAAACGGCTCGGAATGCCAGGATCATCCATCCGCTATAGTTACGCACGGAAATAGCAGCGCAGAAAGCGCAGAAGAGGAGGCCGCGCCAGAAGAGCCGCATGATGAAAGCATTACACAATTCAGAGCCAGACTAGTTCAAAAAATAGGTCTGGCTAAACCGCATGATAAAGCAAATGCACTGCTTGAATTAGCGGAAGGCTTGCACAATAGAGGCTGGGCGGGAGAATCGCTAGGAGTACTGGAGCGATTGAATAAGGAGTATCCGGAATTCCTCAAACAGAAAAATCTGCATGAAAAAATGGGCCTAACCAGCCTTTATATGGATAAATACGATGAGGCAAAAAAGCTGTTCAGTGAAGGCGGCAATAAGGAACTGGAGGGATTAGCGGGATATATATCCGGGCATGGAGAGCTTACATACGACATAACAGCGGTTATGCAGAAACTTAAAACCTGCCCAGAGAACATCAGAGATGGCATAGCCGCAAAAATTCTGAAGCGGATATTGGAAACTGAGGATTCAAGCGCACTCAACGCGCATTTAGCGCAATTGAGTTCCAATGGCATTTTAACATCAGATAGCGACTATTACGGCAAACTCGCCACATTTGCCGGTTCAGTTGCAATTGCTGGCAGTAATTACCCCAAGGCGCTGAATATCTGGGAGGAATTAATATCCGATGCTTCCGACCGGGAGTTCAGAGCACGCGCCACTCTTGAGAAAATCAAAAGCGGCCTGAATAAGGGCAGTATTGCCAGGCATGAGGCTTTGAAACAGTTGGAAGTTGTGCGTTATATATGGAGGGAGCCGGATTTTGAGGTAAAATTACTCCCACTTCTCGCCAGACTGGAGGAGGAAGAAGGCCAGTACAAGGATGCATTAGAGACCATGCGTCACATAGTGGGTGCATACCCCGGCACAAAGGAGAGTCAGCAGGCAGCGATGCGTATGAACGAGTTGTTTCTTGAAATATTCAATAAAGGGCAAGCTGATAAAATGCCCCCGATTCAGGCTCTGACACTTTATTATGAGTTCCGTGAACTCACCCCCGTAGGCGCAGAAGGCGATGAGATGATTAGAAATCTGGCGGATCGCTTAACCAGGATGGAACTGCTGGATAGAGCCGCCGCCCTGCTCACGCACCAGGTGAAGTACCGCCTGCAAGGTGTGGAGAAGGCAAAAGTCGCGGCGCGCCTCGCAATAGTGCACCTTATGAATGGCCACCCGGAACTGGCGGTAGAATCGATAGATTACAGTACGGATGCGTCATTGCCGGAGGATGTAATAACCCAGCGCAGGCTATTGAAAGCGCAAGGGCTGATGGATTTGAATAAATATGAGGAAGCGGCCTCTGAAATAAGCGGCTTAAATGGTGATGATGCAGGGCGCTTACGCTCAGAAATTCACTGGCGGCAAGGCAACTGGGGAGCGGTTGTAAACGATTTAAAACCGATTCTGCCGCTGCCCGACGAAAAATCGCAACTAAGCGCGTTTGATGTTGAGAATCTGCTTAAATTATCAGTTGCTTATAATTACAGTGGCGACGCGGAAGGCCTGAAATTCCTGCGTAGTTATCTGCCTGCTGTAGATAATGAAACGGCAAAACAGCAGCTTGAGTTCTTTACATCTATAGCGGATCAGGTAAATGCCAGCAATTTCCGGACAGTTTCATCTTCCATCGCCAATGTTACCAGTTATATGGATTCCCTGAAGAATCAGCTTAAAGATAAGAACTTAAGCGAAACGGTAAAGTAATCTCATAATTATATTGAATTTCCGGCAGAACGATAGTAATTAACCCCGCTTCGCTGCGGGAGGGTTAGGCATACCCGTCTTGCGCGCTTTATTATTTTTTATAGGAGAATAAAATGCCAAAACTGAAAACCAAAAGCTCGGCCAAAAAGCGTTTCAGCTTCACGGCTACTGGGAAGGTGAAAACCCCGCAGTCCGGTAAGCGCCATAACCTGACGCAAAAATCCCAGAAGCGGATAAGAAATTTGCGCGGAACCACGATCATGGATGAGTCTGATCAGCACCGCATAAAAACCGCAATGCCCTACGGCTCTAAATAAGGAGAGAATATAATGGCCAGAGTAAAAAGGGGCGTAACTTCCCATGCCCGTCACAAAAAAGTTTTAAAAGCCGCCAAAGGTTATTGGGGGCGCGCTAATAGCTGCTACCGCACCGCGATTGAGCGGGTGGAAAAAGGTCTGCAATATCAATACCGCGACCGCCGCAATCGTAAGCGTGACTTCAGGGGGTTGTGGAACATCCGCATTAACGCAGGTGTGCGGGAGCATGGCCTGGTATACAGCCAGTTTATTCATGGGCTGAAACTCGCCGGTATTGAACTTAACCGCAAGATTCTGTCCGATCTGGCGGTGAGCGAGCCGGAGAGCTTTAAAGCAATAGTGGATCAGGCTAAAGCGGCACTGGCTAAGAAAGCTGCTTAAAAAGTTAGCACCATTTCATATATGGAAGTTGCTGATTTCCAATTAGAGGTAACTGAAGCGGTTGAAGTCTGCCAGTCTACGCAGCAACTGGAGGATATCCGTATTGCGTGGCTGGGCAAAAAAGGCCGCCTCACTGAAGCACTGAAAGAACTGGCGGGGTTGCCTCCGGACGAGCGTAAAACCAGGGGAGCCTCCCTCAACGCATTCAAGGAAAATCTGCTTCAGCAGATAGAACAGCGCAAAACGCTGTTAATAAAGTGTGAAATTGAGGCGGTAGTAAAAGCGGAAAAGGTTGATGTAACCCTGCCTACACGCCCTGAGCTTCAGGGCAGGATACACCCAGTAAGCAAAGTGATTGCTGATGTTGTTTCCATATTCTCCAGTATGGGGTTTCAAGTTTCAGATGGGCCGGAAATTGATGATGACGAGCATAACTTCACAGCTCTGAACTTCCCCTTAGGCCACCCTGCGAGAGAAATGCACGATACGTTCTACCTGCCGGATGCGCCGGATGGCAGGCGCGTTTTACTGCGTACTCATACATCTAACATGCAGGTGCGGGTGATGAAGTCAGGTAAACCTCCATTCAGGGTAATCTCGCCGGGTAAAACCTACCGCTCTGATTCAGACATGACTCACACCCCTATGTTCCACCAGGTTGAGGGGTTTATAGTGGATAAGGGAATAAACATGGCGCATCTTAAGGGTTGCCTTGCGCGATTCGCTCAGGATTTTTTCGGTATTGCAGATGTTCCGGTGCGTTTCCGCCCCAGTTATTTTCCGTTTACCGAACCATCGGCGGAGATGGATATAGGATGCTCAAGAGATGGCGGCGTGGTTAAAATCGGCATGGATAAGGACTGGCTGGAGATTCTCGGCTGCGGCATGATTCATCCGAATGTATTAACTAATTGCGGCATAGACCCGGATGAATGGCAGGGCTTTGCATTTGGCATGGGTGTTGAGCGCCTGGCGATGCTGAAATATGGTATGCCGGATTTGCGCAGCTTTTTCGATAGCGACCAAAGATGGCTAAATCACTACGGCTTCCACCCTGCTGAGTATTAGCTAATTCTATTCATTGCAGTATATACCTAATCGCACTTCAAGAGTGCGATTAGGTATATCTTTTATGTTTTGCGCATGGCCGCCAATCCAGCCGAATCCGCGTATATACTGCTCGCTACTTGCCTGCAAAAAATCCACACATCAAAAACGCGAGCAGTATAACTATAAAAAAATCCTTGCTGTTAAGAATGATTCGCAATAGTGCTGGTGGTGCAACAAATAAATGAGTGCCACATGAATAATATACTGAAAATATCCGCTGTTTTAGGGCTGCTGGCTGTGAATCCCATTTCTGCAAGTGCTGCTGAGCAGGGCGAGTTTGATTCAAAACTAACCGGAGGCTGGGGCGGATCCCGCCAGAAATTAGCCGATAAAGGCGTGGATGTTGAAGCGGTCTATAAACTGGATGTTTTTGGCAATGTCAGCGGCGGCATTAAAGAGGGTACGAGGGTTCTGGATAACCTTGATGTTGTGGTGAATCTGGATGGTGAGAAATTAATAGGCGCAAAAGGCACAACCGCTTTTGTTCAGTTTCTTAACAATAACGGCGGCAGGCCGGATGGTGACCTGGTTGGCAGTGCTCAGGGAATTAATAATATTGAAACGCCACAAGCTACCGGAAAGCTTTATCAGGCGTGGCTTCAGCAGAATTTTTATGATGACCGCATATCCATACTCGGTGGTCTCTATGATTTGAATTCAGAGTTTTATATAACCGATTCAAGCCTGCTGTTTATACACTCCACTTATGGAATCGGCACTGATATTGCGCAGTCAGGAATCAACGGGCCGTCCATCTTCCCGTTTACATCACTGGCGGCGCGTCTGCGAGTGAGGCCAACAAATGATAGTTATATCCAGGCGGCAGTGCTGGACGGCGTGCCGGGTGACCCAAATAATCCAAGTGGTACGCAGATAGAATTGAACGATAACGATGGCGCACTGCTGGTAGCAGAGGCCGGGTATAATCCTGAGGGCTTAAAGGTGGCAGTTGGTGGCTGGCGTTATACTGAGCGTTTTGCTACTCACCGGGACGTAGATGCTAATGGCAACACCGTCAATAAGCATAGCCAGGGCGCATATATTTTAGCTGAGAAAAAGGTATATTTGGAGGCTCAGTCAAAGGATGAAGGGCTTACCGTATTCGGGCGTTTAGGTTTTGCTGATGAATCAGTAAATCTGTTCGATTATGCCTGGAGTGCTGGCATGGTTTATGTTGGCCTCGTCCCAGGCCGCGAAGGGGGCGCACTGGGGCTGGCGATGTCAGGCGTGCATAACTCAGGTGATTTTATGGAATCACAAAGGGCACTAGGCGCAAATTTCGATGATGCGGAAACCGCGATTGAGCTTACCTACAGCGATAATCTGCTGCCATGGCTGAATATTCAGCCAGACGTGCAGTATATTGTAAATCCCGGAACTGATCCGGCTCTGGATAACGCATTTGTTGTAGGAACACGCTTTGCGGTGCAGTTCTGATAATGCGGTAAGGGTATATATATGAAATTGTTTAAAGTAATAACTCTCCTGCTTGTTATTTTAACTTTGCCAGGATTATCCCGCGGGGCTGAGATTCCTTCTGGCATGTATCAGCTTGATAAAAGTCACGCCAGCCTGGTTTTTAATGTCAGTCATATAGGTTTTTCTAACTATACCGCAAGTTTCGATGATTTCGATGCCGAGCTGAAACTTGACTTTGAGAATCCCGAAAAATCATCAATAAAAGCTGCGATTAATCCGTATTCACTGGATTTGCCAAGTCCCCCCACGGGTTTTAAGGATGATCTACTCGGTGAGAAGTGGCTTAACGCTGAGAAATTCAAGCAGATAACTTTTTCCTCAACTAAAATTGAAAAAAGCGGGAAAAATACCGCAAAAATTTTCGGTGAGTTGGAGCTGCTGGGTATTAAAAAATCCATTATCCTTAATGCTACCTACAACGGTGGCTATGCTGGTCACCCGCCAATGGATCCAAACGCCCGTATAGGTTTCTCGGCTACCACAACTTTTAAACGTTCTGATTTTAACATTTTATATGGACTGCCGAAGCCAGGGACTAACATGGGGGTTGGTGACTCTATAAACGTGCAGATTGAGGCTGAATTTTCCGGTCCGCCACTCAAAGATACAAAAGTTAATTCCAAGTAAGATGGGGTAATTATGAAAGCTCTCACGCCATATCTGATATTCTCAGGAAATTGCCGTGAGGCGATGAATTTTTACAAAAATTGCTTCGGCGGTAATCTTGAAATGCATACATTTGGCGAGGCTCCCGCTG
Organism: uncultured Rickettsiales bacterium; assembly: GCA_964439415.1. Classification (GTDB taxonomy): domain Bacteria; phylum Pseudomonadota; class Alphaproteobacteria; order Rickettsiales; family CAZAGG01; genus CAYTOJ01. The sequence continues at coordinate 4,951 of CAYTOJ010000002.1, read as the reverse complement.
AGGCTCAACCATCTGGCGCAAATGCCGGGGATATGATCATGCATGCCACTCTTACAAGCACTGACATGGTATTAATGGCATCGGATAACCCAATGAGTTCCCCGAGGCCTGGGGACAATATTTCAATCAGCATAAATTTATCCAGCGTTCAGGAAACACAAAAAATATTTAATGCATTGGTTGATGGTGGCAAAGTTACAATGCCTCTCGCTAACACATTCTGGAATGCATACTTCGGTATGCTGGTCGATAAGTATGGTTTTCACTGGATGCTGAACTGCCAGTTAGATGAATAACATATAATTAAACCGCGATAAAGTAAGGATTATCAATGCGTAAGATTGCGATAGCTTCCGTATGTTTGCTGGTTATGCCTATAACCGCTCTGGCTAAAGAAAGATTTATACAGACTAACCTGGTGGCTAATGATAAAAATTACAAACCGGAAATAGCACTGGAATCAGAGTTTTTGAATGCCTGGGGCATTGCAATCCGCCCGGCTGGCGCGGGCGGCCATTTCTGGGTAACTGCAAAGAATATCAGTTATGAGTATGTGGGGGATGTAAAAGCTGCAACTGATGAGAAACTCCGCAAGCTGCATATGGATGAGCTTAAATATGTGCAATTGCCAGTAGGCGGCGCTGATAACTTCGCTACAGGAGTTGCGTTCTCCGGTAGCAAAACAGAATTCAGCATTACCCAGAATATAGATTCTGCGGAACCTGTAACGGCTCCCGCCAAGTTTATATTTGCCAGTGACGGCGGTATTATATCCGCCTGGACTGAGCGCAGAAAAGCTGATGGAACATTCGATCGCCCGCTGGAGGCGCTGCCGGTGATTGATGAATCATCTCAGGGTGCGCAGTTTTTTGGTATAGCACTCAGCCATGATTATGACACTTTATATGCGGCTGATTTCGGTGCAAAACCAGCAATAAAGGTATACGGCGGCGATTTTAAGCCACTGAGTTTAAAATTTGACCAGCCATTTGACGATAATAAAAACGGCCAGGTTGACGCAGGTGAATACGCGCCGTTCAACATTCAGGCTTTAACAAATCAAGCCGGAGGCAATCACCTGTTTGTCGCCTATGCTAAAACCCAAAGCTGCCCGGATGAGGAAATAAAAAGCGGAACCTGCAAAAAGGGTGAGTTATTTGTGGGAGAGGAAGATACTTCCAAACCCGGCTATGGCCGAATAGCTGAATTCACCGAAGAAGGAAAACTGGTGCGGGTATGGGCTGATGCCGGAAAACTTAGCGCGCCCTGGGGATTTGCTTATGCGCCGGATACATGGGATGAGTTAAAGGGTACGTTGTTAGTCAGCAACTTTGGCAGTGGAACCATTGCGGCTTTTGACCAGAACACCGGTAAATTCAAAGACTTCCTGCGTGGTAAAAACGGCAAACCAATCATGATAGATAAAATTTGGGGTATACTGTTTGGCAACGGTGTAAGTTTAGGTGATAAGGATGCGCTTTACTTCGCCGCCGGCCCACGCGATGAAGCAGATGGAATATTCGGTAGCCTGCGCATGGTTAGTGGAGTTAAGAAATAGAAGAGATTGAATTGTGGTAAAAATGTATCACTGGATAATAAGTATTTAGTTTGGCTGATTATGCGTTATCTTTTACCATATTCTTCTCGCTCGGTAATACTTCCAAAGTATCGTGGGAACTAATTGTTAAGTAAATAGCACTATTATCCGCTTTAAGCTTTCTGAGATAAAAAAATGAAGGCGGGGCAAAATGATTATTAAGTTTTATGCTGCAACAGGTTTATGTTGCGGTCTATATGGCAGGTGTTGTTACCTGCCATCTGTTAAATTGTCATATTCTGCGCCGCGCCATTTGCTCACGAAGGTGTTTTGTGTAGCAAACAAGTAAGTTCTTTTAGTGGTGGGCGAACCTAACCTTGAACCGGAACAAAATCCTGCAAATGCGGCTGGAGCAGGGGGAGAAGGTGCATCCGTAAATCCTCAAGCTGATGCCCCCATAGGTGCGGAAGCGCCGAAACCGCCGATGAAGCTGGGCGATAAACTGATCGGCCTTGGTGTTATTTCTAAAGATCAGCTTCAAGTAGCCCTGCAGGAACAAAGCCACTCCAAGAAACTGCTTGGCGCTATTTTAGTAGATTTCGGCTTTATAACTGAAAGTACCTTAGGCCAGGTTCTGGCTGACAGCGCCGGAACTCAGAAGTTTGACCCTAAATCTGCCTTCCTGGATATTGCACTGGTGCGGCAGGTGCCGAAAGACCTGGCGCTGCGCCATAAACTGATACCGGTGACGCAGACGGCAGATTCCGTGCAGGTCGCCATGGCCGATATTTATAACGTGCTGGCGATAGATCAGATCAAACGCTGCTTCCCCCGTAATATGCGCATAGTGCCGGTTTACTGCGCGGAATCGGATGTGCTGGAGATGATCGACCAGTACTACGAATATGAAATGTCGCTGGACGGTATTCTGAAGGAAATAGAATCCGGCGGTAAGGAAAAAGCTCAGAAGCTGGAAGTTCAGGAAGGGTATGTCAACCCAACCGTCCGCTTTGTAAACGCCTTGCTGGTGGATGCTATACGATCTGGCGCTTCTGACGTTCATATTGAACCTGAAGGATATTTCGTTCGTGTCCGTTACCGATTAGATGGCCAGCTAACACAGATAAAAAGCTTCCACCGCGATTACTGGGCGGCAATACTGGTTCGTATCAAGATTATGTCCGGCATGAATATAGCCGAGAGCCGCAACCCGCAGGATGGGCGCATTTCATCCAACGCGCTTGGCCGTGAGGTAGATTTTCGTGTATCCACCCTGCCAACGGTGCACGGCGAGAACGTGGTTCTCAGGCTTCTGGATAAGCGAAAAGCTCTGGTTCCGCTGGATAAACTGGGATTCAGCGAGCATAACGATACGCTGCTGAAGAAACTTATCAAGCGCCCGGAAGGAATCATTGTAGTTACAGGCCCTACCGGTAGCGGTAAAACCACAACGCTTTATTCTATCCTGAGTTATATAAATTCCATGGATATCAATATCATGACCTTGGAAGATCCGGTGGAGTATCAGTTGCCGCTGATCAGGCAAACCCAGGTTAGGGAAGGCTCAGGCGTGGATTTCGCCAGTGGTATCAAGGCTTTGCTCCGTCAGGATCCTGATGTGATATTCGTCGGCGAGGTGCGTGATGAAGAAACCGCCATTATGGCGGTGCGTTCGGCGCTGACAGGTCACCAGGTGTATTCAACCCTGCACACCAACGATGCTTTAGGTGCGATTCCCAGGCTGGTGGATATAGGCGTGCCGAGGCATCTTCTGGTTGGTACTCTAATATGCTCCATCGCGCAGCGCTTGGCGCGCAAGCTTTGCCCACACTGCCGGAAAATGAGAAAGTCAACGCCGGAAGAATGCAAATTGCTAGGGGTTAATGCCGTGAATCCACCTTATATATATGATGCCGGAGCCTGCCCTAAATGTAATTTCAGGGGGTATAAAGGCCGGGTGGCGATTCTGGAGATACTGCCGATAGATAAGGGGATGGATGAGCTTATCTACACCAATGCCAGCCGTAACACCATGATGGATTACGCGCTTAAGAACGGTTTTGTCAGCATGGGTATGGATGGAATAAATAAAGTTCTGGCCGGTGATATAGATTTGCCGGAGTTAATAGGAACTATAGACTTTACTGATAAGCTCTAAATATACTCCTGTCGTTTCAATTCTTGAAAAGACAGGAGTATATGGAGGAGCAAAGCGACGACTAGCCAGCTATGCTGGCGCAGCCTGCGCGGCGCTAGAGCGCTTAATATAATAAAATATACTAATCGCATTCCATGCACAACTATCCCAACTTTTGAAGTGCGATTAGTATATGCCGATATTCCGTTACAGTGCTATCAATGACGATGGAAAGAAGTTTCAGGGCGAACTTATAGCCGCGAACGAGTTCGACCTTGAAGAGCGCTTAAAGCCCATGCACCTGACCCTGATTGACTATAAAATGGCAAGGGCAAGAAGCGGAATATTCGGCAGCAGAGTGAAAATAAAAGATATGATAATACTCTGCCTGCATCTTGAGCAGCTTGACCGCGCAGGCGTGCCGCTGCTGGATTCGCTGGCGGATGTAAGGGATTCAACCGAGTCACCAACCCTCAAAAATATTATGACTGACATTTACGAGACGGTGAAAAATGGTGAATTGTTATCCGAAGCCCTGAAAAAACACCCGACAATCTTCAATAATGTATTTACCGGGCTGATTAAAACAGGGGAGCGCACCGGGCGGCTGTCAGAGGCGTTTTACCAGATATCCAAGCATATCAAATGGGTGTCTGATTTGCGCCGTAAGGTGAAAAAAGCACTGCGCTACCCGATAGCCCTGACTATGGTGATAACCGGGGTGATTGCCATACTTATGACGCAGGTAGTGCCGAAGCTGGTGGATTTTCTTCTGGCGCAAGGATTCAACCTGCCGGGGCATACCAAGGCCCTGATAGCATTCTCAAAATTCTTTGGGGACTATTGGTACTTGATAATAAGCTTTCCCGTAATCCTTGTAATATCCATCAGAATGGCTCACCGCTTTTCCAAAACATTCGCCTATAATTTTGATGCGGTGATGCTGAAAATACCTTTTATCGGCAGTACGATAAGAAAGATTGACCTTTCCCGCTTCACACATTTCTTCAGTGTTATGTTCAAAAGCGGCGTTGATATACTAGATAGCCTGGAAACGGCGCGCAGCGTGGTTAACAACCTGGTGATAGTTGAGGCGGTAGATACAATCCGCAAATTAGTGTCAGAAGGTAATACTCTCACCAATTCCCTGCGTATGTCAGGCCAGTTCCCCAACCTGGTTGTCAGGATGTTTAAAGTAGGGGAGGACAGCGGTAACATGAATGACGCGCTGGAGAATGTGAATTTCTTCTATGACCGCGAAGTTAATGATGCCGTAG
>CAYTOJ010000001.1:3679-38009 GCA_964439415.1 uncultured Rickettsiales bacterium | reverse complement strand
CATTACCAAGGTCTGCTTGCCGGAATGAATGTTGCTTGTCTCCCCCCACTGTGAACATAGGGGGATTAAGGGGGAAATGTGTTTGAGAATTGATTTTTTGCAATTATTTGTGAGTGGTATATCTCATCTTGGTAAAGAAATCCCGCAGCAGGCTGGCGCACTCGCTTTCCAGAATGCCGTTGTAGACCTCCGGGCGGTGGTGGCAGGTGGGACTGTTATAAAAGCGTACTCCGTTCTCCACCGCGCCCATTTTCATATCATTAGCACCGTAATATAAACGCCTGATGCGGGCGTGGGATATTGCCGCCGCGCACATGGCGCATGGTTCCAGCGTTACATACATGTCCAGCCCTTCCAGCCGTGTTTGCCTGTTGATTTCACAGGCTTTGCGGATGGTGATCATTTCAGCGTGGGCGGTGGGATCATGCAGGCTCTCACACAGATTATGCGCGGCGGAAATTATCTCTCTAGTTACAGGATCAAACAGCACAGCCCCTACGGGCACTTCTCCGCAGTCTGCTGCCGCTCTTGCCAGTTTTAAAGCTTCCTGCATCATTTTATCATTCTTATAATCTTGATAATTTTTTCATGTCTCCTACTATTGCTTCATGGGGCAAAAGAAAAGCGGAAAGCCGATTATAGGGCTGACTATGGATCATGAAGCCGGGGGTGGTTATTCCGTCATGCCCTGGTATGCCCTGCGGGAGAATTACTGCACTTCCATCAGCAAAGTCGGTGGTGTGCCTATGCCCATGCCGCATGAAATTTCAGCGCTGGAGGATTATTTAGCAATCATTGATGGCCTGGTGGTGACTGGCGGCGCATTCGATGTAGACCCGGCAATGTTCGGCGCGGCTGAGAAACACGAAAGCGTCACCTTAAAGGAAAACCGCACCAGATTTGAATATGCCATATTAAAAGCCTGCCTGGAGCAGAACAAGCCAATACTCGGCATCTGCGGCGGGGAGCAGTTGCTGAATGTGGTATTGGGTGGTACGCTTATCCAGCATATCCCTGATGCTGTGCATAACTGTCTGGAGCATGAGCAGAAAGCCCCCCGCAGTCAGCCTGGCCATGTGGTTAGCATCAAGCCCGCTACTTTGCTGCACCGCATTACCGATTGTTTAGCCATGAATGTGAATACGGCGCATCATCAGGCGGTGGATAAACCGGGCAGGGGGGTAGTTATAAACGCAATCGCTGATGATGGAGTAATCGAGGGGATTGAATATCCGGCGCATCCCTTCTGCCTTGGCGTTCAGTGGCATCCCGAATACGAAGTGGATGCGGGAGACAGTAAAATACTGCAAGCTTTTATCAAGGTATCCCAGACATTAAATGTTAAAGGTTATGATGGTTAAGCGGCTGAAGAATCCCGGTAAGTTAGTTGCTGATTTTATCAGAACGGAATCAGCCAGCGGCGTGGTGATGATAATATCGGCGGTAATGGCGCTGATTTTCGCTAACTCTCCCTGGAGCGGAATATATGAGCAGGTTATAAAAACTCCGCTTAGTTTCGGCATTGGTGATTCTGTTGCCACCCACGCGTTTAAGGACTGGGTGAAGGATATTCTCATGGTGTTCTTTTTTCTGGTGGTGGGGCTGGAACTGAAAAGGGAAATGCTGGAGGGGGTGCTGTCCAAAAAAGGGCAGGTGATGCTGCCGCTTGCTGCCGCTGCCGGTGGAATGCTGATACCTGCCATTATATACCTGGCGATGAATTTCAGGCACGGTGCTAACCTGTCAGGGTGGGCGATACCATCCGCCACTGATATAGCCTTTGCGTTATGCGTACTGAACCTGGTAGGCCGGAGCGTACCGCAGGCGGCTAAGGTTTTTCTGCTGGCGGTGGCAATTTTTGATGATCTGGGGGCGATTCTTATCATCACAATCGCCTATAATGCCAATTTAAGCCTTATTCCGTTATTATTATCACTATTAGGCGCAGGCTTCCTGCTGCTGCTTAACCTGAAGAATATACGTCACCTGACGCCCTATTTTCTGGCAGGTATTTACCTGTGGTTCTGTTTTTACCATGCCGGCCTGCATACCACCTTGGCCGGGGTGCTGGTGGGTATGGCTATACCCATGCGGGATAAAAGCCAGAATCACCATTCGCCGCTGAACAGGTGTATGCATATGCTGCACCCCTGGGTAAGTTTTCTGGTGCTGCCGGTCTTTGCGCTCACCAGCGCCGGGGTGAATTTTGCAGGCATGAGTGTGGGCGATATTCTGAATCCTCTGCCCCTTGGAATAATTCTGGGGTTATTTATAGGCAAACAGATAGGTATATTCGGCAGTGTCTGGCTATTAGTGAAAACCAGGCTGGCGCAAAGGCCGGAGGGGGCAAGCTGGATGCATATCTACGGCGTATCGGTAATCGCTGGCATAGGATTCACCATGAGCTTATTTATCGGCTTACTGGCGTTTCATGAGGAATCAGCGCAGAACCTGGTGAAAATAGGCGTAATCAGCGGCTCTCTGCTTTCCGCAATCTGGGGGTGGATGGTGTTTAGAATTGCCCACTTAAAAAGCTGTCAGGTGGTAAGATTTTAAGCATGATTTATTTTATGATTTTTTAAAGAGCTATTTCCCCATGTGATTATCAATTCTCTAGATGCGAGTTGTATAGCAGAAAAATGTTGTGCGAAATGCGTTTAATTGCAGACAGGCGGAGTGCCATATCCTCCTGAGAGAGTTCAAAACTTTTCATCCAGATGAAAGACACTATCACAAGAACAGTTTCCATAGTGATTGAAGATGTATCCATTGCCTCCAACGTGGCAACTATCTGAGCAGCTTCATCACTGTATTCATCCGCAGGTGCGCCCATTTCAATAAGGCCTTCTATATCCTCACTTATCAGGATAGAGTCAATTTTTTGTAAGTTAGTACTCATAACTTAACAAATACTCTCCCGCAGTGATTGCGCCGTTCTTATGTTCAAAGGTACAGTTAGAAGAGGGTTAGCCAATTGATGTATAGCTTCCCGCAAAACTTCTTCATACCCATTTTCAAAGCCTATATCTTCCCGTGACTCGATAGCATTAGACCATAAATCAAGGTCTAGCTCAGTCAATTCCCCCAACAAGTATCTGTCTACCACACTTGTAAGATGAAGACGGGTTAGAGTTACTATTTCTTTATCAGCATCCCAGGGGTATTTTTTAAGCTCAGCTACTAATTGCTCTATAGGATAGCTAAAAAGTAGCAATTGCATTAAAGCCTGGGGGCGAGAAGTCAGAATACAAATTCCCCGGTAGATTTACTCCCCTGTGGTTTCGTCCTCGTCCTCGTCGGCGACTCGTGCGGCGGAAACAACTTGCTCATCCGGGTTAGAATCGTCACTGCGCAGAACTATCACCCCTTGAGTGTTGCGGCCAGTTATGCGGATGCTGGAAACTTCCGTGCGGAAGATACGCCCGGCGTTGGTCATCAGCATTATCTGGTCAGTCTCGGCGACGGGGAAGCTGCTTACCACCTCGCCATTGCGTGGTGTACATTCAATATTGATAATGCCGCTGCCGCCACGGTTGGTCAGGCGGTATTCAAAGGCTGATGTGCGCTTGCCGAAACCATTACTGGTGATGGTAAGTATAAACTGCTCCCGCAGTGCCAGATCCTCAAACTTTTTCGCATCAATTGTCGGCAGTTCCAGTTGGGCATCGTCTTTGCGCTCCTCACTTGCGTGTTTGCGCAGTGCTGTCGCCATTTTCAGGTAAGCCTCGCGGGTTTCAATGTCTATATCAATGCCGGAGAGCACGCACATGGAGTTTACTTCATCCCCCTTTTCCAGCTTCATACCGCGCACACCGTCTGAGGTGCGGCTCTTGAACACGCGCACGGCATCAACCGGGAAGCGTGTGCATTTGCCCTTGCGGGTGGTCAGCAGGATATGGTCAGTCTCCACGCAGGTGACAACATTTACCAGTTTGTCGCCTTCCTCCAGCTTGATGGCGATTTTTCCGTTCACCTGGATATTATGGAAATCGGAAAGGTCATTCCGGCGCACATTACCACGGGATGTTGCAAAGAAAATGTTCAGGCTTTCCCAAGCGCTTTCATCCTCCGGCATTGGCATGAAAGTGGTGATCTTTTCATTAGGCAGCAATGGCAGCAGGTTCACCAGCGCCTTGCCCTTGGCTTGCGGTGTTCCCACCGGCAGCTTGTAAACTTTAAGGCGGTACACCTTGCCGATATTGGAGAAGAACATTATCGGTGTATGGGTATTGGCTATGAACAGTTCGGTGGTAACGTCCTCCTCCCTTATGGTCATGCCGGAACGCCCCTTGCCGCCGCGCTTCTGCGCCCGGTAAGCCCCCAGCGGCACACGCTTGATATAGCCGTTGTGGGTGACTGTTACTACGCAATCCTCACGCTGGATCAGGTCTTCAATATCCACTTCGCCTTCCGCGTCAATTATCTCGGTGCGGCGCGGTATGGCAAATTCACTACGAATTGCCGCCAGTTCATCCTTAATTACACCAAGCAGTTTCTCCCGCGAGGAGAGAATGGCGATATAACCTTTAATTTCCTCAGCCAGGGCTTTCAGTTCTTCATCAATCTTGTCCCGCTCCAGCCCGGTCAGACGTTGCAGACGGAGATCAAGGATTGCTCTGGCCTGAGCATCGGTGAACTTTATTTTGCCATCTTGCAGGGTGTTACTGGTATCGCCAATCAGGTTGATAAACGGCAGCACGTCCCCCGCCTGCCACCAGCGAGCGCACAGGTTGGTACGAGCCTCAGCGCCATCCCGCGCCGCTTTTATCACCGCGATTACTTCATCAATATTAGCTACTGCCGTGGCCAGACCGATCAAAATATGCGCCCGTTCCCGCGCTTTGCGCAGCAGATAGCGCGTGCGGTTGGTGACAACCTCCACCCGGAATTTCACGAAATCGCGCAGCATCTCGCGCAAACCCATGAGTTTCGGGATGCGGTTGGACAACACCAGCATGTTCATGCCGAAAGAGCTTTGCAACTGCGTGTACTGGTATATCTGATTCAGCACTACATCCGCCTGGTGATCGCGCTTGATGTCTATCACCACGCGCACGCCTTCGCTGTTGGACAGGTCGCGCACTTCGGATATGCCTTCAATCTTCTTATCCCGTACCAGTTCCCCCAGGCGTTCCTGCACACGCGCCTTGTTCACCTGGTATGGCACATCGTGGATGACGATATATTCCCGACCCTGCTTGTTCTGCTCAATCGTGGCTCTGGCACGCACTACCACTGAACCACGCCCGGTGAGCAAACCACTGCGGGAGCCTGCGCGCCCCATTATCTGCCCGCCAGTGGGAAAATCAGGGCCGGGCACTATGCGTAGCAAGTCATCCGCGCTGATTTCCGGGTTATCAATCAGGGCGATGGTCGCATCTATCACTTCGCCTAGGTTATGGGGCGGTATGTTGGTAGCCATACCAACGGCTATACCGCCGCCGCCATTGACTAAAATATTGGGAAAACGGGCGGGGAGTACCACCGGCTCCTGCTCCGACCCGTCATAGTTGTCCTGGAAATCCACCGTTTCCTTGTCCAGATCGTCCAGAATGGAGTGGGAGATTTTCGCAAGGCGCGATTCAGTATAACGCATTGCCGCAGGGGGGTCATCATCCAGCGAGCCGAAGTTACCCTGCCCGTCTATCAGCGTTGCACCCATGGAAAAATCCTGCGCCATGCGCACCAATGCATCATAAATGGCGGAATCACCGTGGGGGTGGTATTTACCCATAACATCACCCACGATGCGGGCGGATTTACGGTAAGGCTTATCGTAATTGCAGCCGCTGTCGCCCATGGCGTAGAGAATGCGGCGGTGTACGGGTTTCAGGCCGTCCCGCACATCCGGTATGGCGCGGCTCACGATTACGCTCATGGCGTAATCCAGGTAGGACTTCCTCATCTCCGCTTCAATGGAGATTGGCGTTAACTCGGAAGTACCAACAATATCTGACAATTCAAACCCATGCGTTTATTTGGCCACTTATCTAGCAAATCATACCGCCTGAGCAAAGGAAAATTTGCGCCGGGCTTAACCCAAGTGGGCAAAGACAAGGTAATTCATACTGATATCCGGGCTTAAGTGCCATTCGCTTATTAACGGGTTATAGCTCATGCCTTTTATATCACCCACGCTCATGCCATCATCGCGCAGCCATTTGGAAATCTCAGACGGCTTTATAAACTTATTCCAGTCATGCGTACCCTTCGGCACCCAGCGCAGTACATACTCAGCCCCGATTTTCGCCAGAATCAGCGACTTAACCGTGCGGTTAAGCGTGGATAAAAACATCACACCGCCTGGCTTTAAAAGCTTGGCACAATCTTTTATGAATCGTTCGGGATTTTCCACATGCTCAACCACTTCCATGCTTACCACAGCATCATAGGTTGTGCCGCCTGCCAGCAGTTCACCCTCCACCGTGCTATGGCGGTAGTTAATCTCCAGGCCGGATTTTTTTGCGTGAAGCATGGCTATTTTTATATTCTCCTCCCCGGCATCAATTCCGGTGGTATTCGCCCCCAGGCGCGCCAGCGGTTCTGAAATCAGCCCGCCGCCACAGCCAACATCCAGTATATCAAGCCCTGCCAGGTACTTGCCACCACTTCTCTGCCTGCCTGTGCGCGTTGCCAGATGCGCGGTGATAAACTCCAGCCGCGCCGGGTTCATCTGGTGCAGGGGCTTGAATTTGCCCTCTGCATCCCACCACTCGGCGGCTATTTTCTCAAATTTGCCGATCTCTTCACTGTTTACTGAATCAGTCATATGTTAGAGTATAATGGTGTTTACTTATGAATAAACACCATTTTGCATGTCGGGTCTGAACTGCTGGTATAAGTGAGGCTTGGGGCTGTGCCAGTCACACAGTTAGATGTCCACCCGCCACCGCTATAATTAATGGTGGCTCCCTGGTAGCCGCCATATCCAAAACTCAAGATATGCCCCTTGTTCGGCAATCCATCATCGTATTTTGTGTCAATCCAGCTTGCATCCTTCGCTGGAATTGGCGCGCTCCAGTTGCCATCAGTATCTTTTGACATAACTATGGTTACTTCCACAGGGGTGGAATAAAACCCTGTGCTTACCATCCAGTACGCAACATTTTTCCCGCTTCTTGATTTCGGGCAGCCGTTGTTTGTTGATGTATTGCAAACTGCCCCGGTTGGATCAATGCCGCTGTAGACACCGGGAATAAGCCCCGCCACCGCAAGTTGTTGCCATGCGTAGAAATTCTCTTCAGCGCCGCTCCCGCCTATAGTTCCACCTGCACCGGTATCCCAGGCGGCAATATATTCATTGCCGTTGCCATTAGTAACGCCGCTGAGATATGTTGTGATATTGTAGCAATCACCAGGCAGGCAGTTATATTTGCCGTAGAAAACATTTGTGGCCATTTTGAATTTTTCCACCTCCTCACGGATGGAATTCAGCCTGGCTATCCGTATCAAATCCGCCCCGGCGAGAATTCCACCAACCAGCAAGCCAATAATTACCAGAACTATGGATAACTCAACCAGCGTAAAGCCGCTGTTTTTCTGCTTGACAGGTTTTAAACAGGCTTCATCCTGAGCACTGAGCACTGAGCACTGAGCACTGAGCACTGAGCGTATTTCCATTCGATATCCTTATGGTTTAGAACGGCACTTTATGTGCTTATCCGTAAATATTTTATTAAAGTCGAAACTTAGGCTAATTAGAAAGATATTAACTAATTTAGTATACTGCTCGCGCCTCTGATGTATGGATTTTTTTGCAGTTAATCCGCGAGCAGTATATAAGCGCATGGGGCTGGTGGGGCTGCCATGCGCAAACATATAAACAATATACTCAAAACACTATTCAAGTGTTTTGAGTATATTTACCGTAGTTTATGAAAGATGGCAAAAATAATCCGCTGTTTGAAGGCCTGGACGGGCTATTAACTGCTGTAAAGCGGGAATATGATAGTCTGTTATTACAACTGCCTGTCATCAAAGAAAAATTCAAGCACCTTGACCAGACCAATGAGGAGCTTGGGCTTAAATATATGAATGCAGGCAATTATGGTGATGCTATTGTGCGCTTTAAAATCGCGCTTTTCCTGCGCCCTGATGATAATAACCTGCTGTATAATATAGGTTATTGTTACCTCCAAAAAGGGCGGCCAGTAAAAGCTTCCGGATATTTCAAGAAAGCCCTGATTTCCAGCCCAGACTTGGATGACATAAAATACATGTTGGCTTTATGCGGGGTGGCTAAAATCAGCAAAATTCCAGATGATCTGGTGATTACTTACTACCGCAATTTTGCCGCTGATTATGAGCGCACATTCCTTGAGGATTTTAACTACCGTGGGCATGTTCTGCTGCTGGACTCTCTGCTACGCCATGCCAGCGATATTGCTTACCCCGCCCCTATACTTGATATTGGCTGCGGAACCGGCCTGCTTGGTGAGCTTCTCCGTGGCTACGCAGCCCCCCTGCACGGGATTGATCTGACACCGGAGATGTTATCTACCGCCGCAGGCAAAATGAGGGATGAAAAACCACTCTATGACGGCCTGGCATTAGCGAATCTGGAGGAAAGCCTGGTTAATACCAAACAGAAATATAGAATCATCACCGCCGCCTATTCCTTGCAACACAATGGTGATTTAAGCGGTATATTCAAGGGCGTAATGTCAGCTTTAGAGCCGGGCGGGGTTTTCGCATTCTCGCTGGAGAAAAGCCAACCCGGCAGTGACTATGAACTGAGAACCACGCGCTTTGCACACAGCGCCGATTACATCACCAGGCTGGCGCATGACGCGGGATTTAAGATAACGGCGATGGAAGAGATGGAGATTTTAAACGGCTTTAAAGGATTTCAATGTCTGCTGCGATCCTGATTCCGTTCAAGCCGGACTACACAGAGAACATCCTGGAAATATATGCTTCATGTTTTCCATGGCGGGGCATCCAGCCTATGCGCAATGTTGTGGCAGATAAAACTTATACCGTAACGTTGGCCTGCAGGGAAAATTCCGCTGAACATCAGGAGATTACAGGTTTTATAATCTGGCGGATAACCTGTGATGAGATTGAGGTTATTGACCTGTGCAGCGCCGTTCATGCGCGCCGCAGCGGTGCGGCGAAGATGCTGCTGTCTGACTGCCTGGCTACTGCACGTATGTTTAATATCCCAAAGGTTTTTCTGGAAGTATCAGAGCAGAACATCCCTGCCCTTAATTTATATAAACAGTTTAATTTCAGAGAATATGCGCGGCGGGAAGGCTATTATAAATCCAACCCACCGGAAAATGCGCTATTGATGCGTACTCTGGTATATAGTCAGATTACAGGTTAGGATGATAGCAGCCTATAAAATTCCTAAAGTAGTATCGCTGGTACTGACATCAGGCACAGTATGTTCAGCGGTGATAACGTTCTACGCGCTGCATAGCCGTGGTGTTCCCAGCCAGTCCGCCCTGGCGAGGCTTGATAAACTGATCTGGCTGGATGTTTTCTTTATCGCCGCGCTATCTGCATTACTTTTATATAACATACTGCGGATGATGGCGGGAGTCAGGCGCGGGATAGCGGGCGGCAGCCTGCAAAGCCGGGTTATTTCGCGTTTCTGCCTGGTGGCGTTGCTTCCGGCGGCGATTGTCACGATATTCTCCGCCATATTCTTTAACTACGGCATAAAAAGCTGGTTTGATGAGCGGGTCTCCACCGCGCTGGAAAGCTCTACCGAAGTAGCGGAGGCATACCTTAAGGAGCATGTGGAGATACTCCGGGCGGATGCAACTGCCATGGCGGGCGACCTTAACCGGGAAATCGGTATGGCCTACAGCAATCCCAAATTCTTCAGCCGTATTGTCTCAGGCCAGGCGGCACTGCGTTCCCTCACTGAAGCGGTGGTAATCAGCGGCGGCAGAATTATCGCGCAGACTGATTTAAGCTTCTCACTCAGTTTTGATCAATTGCCCAGGGAGGCTTTCGATAAGGCGAGGGAAGGGGAGGTTGCGGTTCTGCCTGCCGAGCAGGGGGACAGGGTGCGCGCCGTAGTGGCGCTGGATAGTGCGGATACTTACCTGGTCACGGGGCGTTTTATAGATGCCAGGGTTTTAGAATACATGCAGGGCGCTAAAGGCGCAGTAGCTGAATATGTACTGGTAAAAAGCAGGATTGAACAGTTGCAGCGTAAGGTTTTAGTGCTGTTCACCATGTTTTCAGTGCTGATGGTGTTATTGGCCGTGCATTATGGCGTTAAATACTCAGGTCAGCTTATCCGCCCTATTGGTAAGCTCATCATCGCATCGGAGAAGATTAAGGATGGTGATTTTACGGCGCGTATTGAGGTAGGCAGCAGGAAGGATGAAATATCCAACCTGGCGCGCTCATTCAACCGCATGGCAGCGGAAATTGAGGAGCAAAGGCAGAAACTGATGGATTCCAACCATCTGTTAGAATCGCGGCGTTTTTTTATTGAAACAGTGCTGTCAGGCATTTCCGCCGGGGTGATTGCGCTGGATCATAATCTTGGTGTCACTTTGATCAACCCACAGGCATGTAATATCCTGGGGCTTGAGGAAGCCTCATTTGAAGGGGTTAATCTGGCTGACATATTACCGGAATTCTCGTTAATAGCGAGAGACGCGGCTTCCAAAGCGCGCAGGCAGGAGCAGGAGATAACCCTGAACCGCGCCGGGCGGGTGATTATGCTGCTGGTGCGTGCAGTCCCGGATGCAACTAAAGGCGAGCCTTACGGCGCTATTATCACTTTCGATGATATCACAGGTCTGGTGAGTGCCAAACGCAGCGCGGCATGGTCGGATATTGCGCGGCGGGTAGCGCACGAAATGAAGAATCCGCTCACCCCCATCCAGCTTTCGGCGGAGCGACTCAAACGTAAATTTGAGCCAACGCTGCATGAGGAGAAAGAAAGCTTCAATAAATACCTCGACACCATAACCCGCCATGTGAAGGATATAGGCCGGATGGTTGAGGAATTCGTGGGCTTTGCCAGAATGCCAGCACCGCGCAAGCAGGCGTTTAATATCGTTGGCCTCGCCCGCCGCTCAATTTTCACTCAGGAAACCGCCGCCCCGGAAGTAGCATTTCATTTAGAAGCTGCGGAGCCTGAAATTATAATTGAAGGGGATGAAGGGCATATCGGCCAGGTGTTTACCAACCTGCTGAAAAATGCGGCGGAAGCACTGACTGAGGAAGCGGCCATGCGCGGCGCGGATTTCTCTCCTGCAATCCATATGAGCATACAAGTAATAGATCATCATTGCCGTGTTGAAATCTGCGATAACGGCAGGGGCTACCCGCAGGACATGATGCACCGCCTGACCGAACCGTATGTTACAACCAAGGAAAAAGGTACAGGGCTGGGGCTGGCCATAGTGAAAAAAATCATCGAGGAACACGGCGGCGAACTGAAACTTGAGAACCAGCCCCAAGGCGGCGCAAAAGCTTCTTTTGCTATAGAAGAAACATAAAAGATATACCTAATCGCACTCTTGAAGTGCGGTAGGTATAGCTAAATAATACTAAGCATTACCATATCATCATGGCCGCTGTATATCATCCTTGACTGTGAAAGCACATCTCTGCCTAGAAGACCATCTATAGATTGTGTTTCAAAATTACACTCCATTATGGGTAGAGCCTCGATGACTTTTGGTTGCCCGGAGGTATTTCCATTCCCCGGGATAATCAATGATATATCGTATGTATTCACGAAGTGCGGGGTGGAGCCGGTGGATGGGGTGTGTATAGGACTGCTTCCCGTTGGACTTAAACTAAGTGCTCTAATCAAACTTATATCCACACAAGTTGCACTCGCCCCTGTATCTATTAATAAATTACATGGCAGGAAATTGGGAACAGTTTTTCCAGCAGAACGCATAGCCGTAGCCCTATGAAAGCTTAGGCCGATATATGCCGTAATGACGGGGCCATGCCCCTCAATTATCGCTGTTATGTGAGGCACGGGGGATTATTTCTCTCGTAAAGTGCGCTATTAATTCAGTACCTCTGATTTTTTTTACTAAAAAAGGATTTAGAAGCGCTTTTTCATACCCAGCCTTTAAAGCATCGTCATAAGCGCTGTAGACGCCTATTATATCTTCGCCATAAATAACAACAAACTTACCTTCATCCTTAAGCAAGGATGGCAGTTGCTTATTATATACGGTTATTTCCTTTTCCAGATCAGACATTAATTCCCCTGAAGGACATTATATACATATCATTGTAAAAATATTATTACGACTTAGGAAGTAATTTTTCAATATAGCGTCATGGACAAGCCGCAGTTTTTTTGATGCATAGGCGGTATGATGCTGCTATCTAAGGTTACTTGTTAAACTATCGGGTTTAGATCAATGAATAGGTTTTTCGCGTTTTTTGTACTTCTGCTGACGTTCTCAACCTCTGCTCTCGCCAATACTCAAGGCGACGGTGATGCATCCAGACAGTTCGTGAGTGAACTTGGCAGGCAGGCCGTGGAAGCTGTCTCTAAAAAGGATTCTACACCGCAGCAGAAAAGGCAGGCGCTGGGCGAGATCATCAATAATTCCGTGGATTTTGACTGGGTTGGTAAATATGTGCTTGGGCGTTTCAACCGTAGCGCAACTGAAGAACAGCGCCGGGAGTTTATAAATCTCTACCGCCAGTTTCTGCTCCTTACCTACACTTCACGGGTTGAGGATTATACATCCGTGGGTTTTAAAATCCTGAATGTTCGAGCTGAGGGGGACGGGCAGCAAGTGGTAAGCACGCAGATTGAACGGCCAGGAAAAGCGCCTATCAGCGTTAACTACCGGGTGTATAATAATAACGGCGCACCTAAAATAGTGGACATGGTAGTTGAAGGCGTAAGCCTGCTTACCACGCAGCGCTCAGAATTTTCTTCAGTGCTGAATCAGGGTGGTATAGCCAAGCTTAATGAACTGCTCAGCAAAAAAATCAATGGGCTTTCTAAATAATTTTTTAACTGCCCAAGTATCGGTACTGCCTCTCGGCTTCCCCCACCGGGCACAAAGGGGGCTAGGGGGGGGGATCTTTCTTCTTCCCGTAGTACCAACACATTCCTCCCCCTTAATCCCCCTATGCTCGCGGTGGGGGAGACAAGCAATGTATATTTACGACAGCAGACCACCTGGGGAGTTACGTAATTTTTTACATAAGCGGCTATGCTCATAATCAGGGATATTGAGAAAGCCGCGCTTCTGGCCAGGCCAGCAGTATTAGCGATTGGCAATTTTGACGGTCTGCATCTGGGGCATTTAAAAGTACTAAGCACGGCACAGAAAATTGCGGAGCGGGAAAATCTTGCATTCGCTGTTTTAAGTTTTGAGCCTCACCCCAGGGCTTTCTTTCTGCGGCAGGGGAACCTTGTACACAATAAAAATGACCATACTATCAGGATTCAAAGCTTCTATGATAAAGCCTGTAGCCTGAAGAAAATAGGGGCGGAGATTTTCTTCGCGCTGCGGTTTAATCAAAGCTTAAGCCGGATGAGCGCCGAGACTTTTATCCAGGATATTTTAATTCGCGCCCTGCACGCCGGACATATAGTCACCGGAGATGATTTCGCATTCGGGTTCAAACGCCAGGGCGCGCCGGAAATGCTGCAGAAATATGCATCCGTCGGTACTTTCGGCTATACCTCTGTTAGTGCTGAACGGCAGGCTTTAACAGGTGCTAAATATTCCTCAACTGACCTCAGGCAATATATCCGGCAAGGCAATATGGATGGAATAAGGCTAATGCTGGGGCGGCCATACTCCCTTACAGGCAAGGTTCTCACGGGACGCAAGCAGGGTCGCACAATCGGCTTCCCAACTGCCAATATCAACCTGCCGCGTTCAATAATACTCCCGCCGAATGGTGTGTATGCCTGTTATGCATATGTTTCCGGGCAGAAATTTCAGGCAGTGGCTAACCTTGGTATGAAACCCACAGTTGACGGAAGAAATCATTCTCTGGAAGCGCACCTGTTGAATTTTGCGCAGAAGTCTTTATACGGTATGCGCTTAGAGCTGGAATTTCTGGAGTATATCCGCAGTGAAAGAAAGTTCGATGATTTGCCACAACTGGCGAAGCAGATAAGCCTGGATATTGAGGGAGCAAAAGCAGCATTTGCGCAGCAGGAATAATAAAATATTTATAAGCCTGATGCTGCTGACCATATTCCTGGATCAGCTATCCAAGCAATATCTGATTTCCCTGCTTGCAGAGACGCAACAAGCTATAAATATCCTGCCGTTTTTCAACCTGGTGATGGTGTGGAACAAGGGGGTAAGCTTCGGCATGTTCTCAAACGCCGGGCAGTTGATGCCGTTTCTGCTTATTCTCGGCGCGCTGCTTATCACCTGTTTTATAATAGATTTGTATACGAAAAATCCTGCGCTTTATAATGCCGTTTCTTATGCTTTGATCTGCGGTGGCGCTATAGGCAATACCATAGACAGATTTTTATACGGGGCGGTGGCTGATTTCTTCGACTTTCATATCGGAATTTATCACTGGCCTGCATTTAATATCGCCGATAGTTGCATATTCATCGGCGTGGCGTTATTAATCCTAGAATCATTTAAAAAAACGGATCATGGATAAATTTATCAAAACAGCTTTTCTGCTGGTTAGCGTTGGAATACTGGCCGGGTGCGATGGCTCGTCAGTGCGGGAGACTTTAGGCATTGCCAACGAAGCCCCGGATGAATTCAGCGTGTTGCCGAACCCGCCTTTATCCGTTCCGCCGGATTTTGACCTGACCCCGCCAAAAACTGGGGAAGCAGCCAGCCCTGTTACTATGCCTGCAAAGCCGATAAACTCGTTATCCGGCGCTGAGAGGAATCTATTGCAGAAAGTCGGGGCAGCGCAGGCAGATAGCAGCATACGCAATACGGTGGATGAGGAAAACGCGGCGCAGAAAAAGGAATCTTCTAAAAAATCTTTTCCCAGCATTAAACTTGGTGGCGATTCCAAAAAGCCGCAACAGGAAAAAGTAAGTGATAAGAAATAACAGTAAGTGGTGCATAAAAGCCGCTGCCTTATCAGTGATATTCGCCCTGTATACTCCGGTTGTAAATGCTGAAGAGAGCTTAAAAATAGAAAGCTGGGATCTGGCTAATGGAATGAAAGTGGTTTATATTCCAAACCACAAGGTTCCGGCAGTCAGTCACTCAGTATGGTATTATGCCGGGGCGGCTGAGGATGCGTGGGGAAAGTCAGGCGCGGCGCACTTTCTGGAACATATGATGTTCCGGGGGTCGGAGAAAATATTACCTGGTGATTTTTCCAAAACGGTAGCGCGTAACGGTGGGCATGACAACGCCTTCACCAGTTACGACCAGATTGCTTTTTTTCAGAACATATCCAGCGATAAACTGCCCCTGGTGATGGAACTTGAAGCTGAGCGGATGACGCACCTGAAACTGGACGCGGAGCAATTTAAAAACGAGAAAAAAGTTATCCGTGAGGAACGCCGCCAGGTGCTGGATAACAACCCCACGCGCCTACTGACTGATGAAATGCGGGCAGTACTGTTTCGCAATCACGAATATGGCCGCCCGATTATCGGCTTTGATAATGAAATAGAAAGCCTCACCCTGGATGATCTGAGGAGTTTCTATAAACGCTATTACAACCCTTCCAATGCCACGCTCATAGTTGCGGGGGATATTAGCCGTGAGCAGTTGGAGAAGCTGGCCAATCAATATTACGGGGTAATACCAGCAGGTGAAAAGCCGGTTAAAGCGCGCAACATGGTTTTGGAACCTAAAGCTTCCGCAGAAATCACTTTGCGTAATAGCGAGGCAAAACAATCGGCTATTTACCGCATGTATCAAGCTCCCGGTAGTACTGGCAGCGATGCCGCGCACGGTATTCCCCTGCTGGTTCTGGAATACCTGCTGGGAGCTGATTATACCGGAAGGTTATATGAGCGGCTGGTGGAGAAGGAGAAGCTGGCTACGGAAGTATTCGCCAGTTATGATAACGCCAGCCTGAGCAAGTCAGTTTTTACGCTTGGGGCAGTGCCATTGAAGGCTGAGTACATGGATAAAATCAATACGATAATTGATGAAGAAACCCGCAAATCCTACACCAGCGCTATCAGTCAGCCGGATTTGCAGCGGGCGAAAAACAAAATGGCGGCGCAGCTTATATATGGGCAGGAGGGGCTGTTTCGCATGGCCAGATTCGTTGGCTTCTCCCTTACCTCCGGCCTTGATCTTGATTACATAACCACCTGGCAGGACAAGCTGGATGCGGTGAAGGTTGAGGATGTGCAGCAAGCAGCACGACACCTATTTGAACACAAAACTTCAGTTGCCGGCTACCTTCTGCCGGATGGCAGTAAATGAGAATGGATATGAAAAAAAAACTGAAGCCTGAACCTACAAGCCAAAAACCTGAAGGCTTTAGTGTCAGGTTTGCGGTTTTTGTAGCCTTGTTTCTCATTATTTTTTTCCTGCCGTTACTTCCAGCCCATGCAGCAAAACCAGTGGAAGTGCAGGCGGATAATGGCCTCAGTGCCTGGTTGATTGAGGATTCGTCCGTTCCTGTTATATCGGCTAATATTATCTTCCGCCGATCAGGTTACGCCTATGAGCCACCAATAAAGGCCGGGGTCACGCAGTTACTGGCAAGAATGCTGACGAAAGGCGCTGGCAACCTGGATTCAAGAGCCTTCAACGCCCGTCTGGATGAACTGGCGATAGAGCTTGGCTATGAAGCTGATGAGGACGATTTTGTTGTAACTCTAAAAACCTTAAGCACAAACAGGCAGGAAGCATTCCACCTGCTTGGCCTTTCATTGGCTAAGCCTGCATTTAACAGCAAGGAACTAACACTGGCTAAGGCCAATCTGCTTAGTGATCTTAAAAGCCAGGAACAGCAACCGGCATTCAGTGCTGAGAAAATATGGCGGAAAAAGTTTTTCGGCAATCACGCCTATGGCTGGGCGCATTACCCAAATGATAAAAGCGTGAACTCAGTCACCAGGGCTGATCTGGAAAAACAACGCAGCAACCTGTTTAATCTGAGGGATGGTATAATCATTTCCGTAGTGGGGGATATTAAGCCTGATGATCTGAAGCAGCTTTTAAACAATGCCTTCGCAGGTATAAAACTATCTCAAGCAAGCCAAGTATCAGCCTTGCCGGAGCCTGTGAAACCAACGCCCGGTATGGAAATAACCGAACGGGATATTCCGCAAAGCATCGTGATATTTGGTCTGCCGTGGCTACCCAGGCAGCACCCTGATTATATCACATCTTTTGTGCTGAATCATATAGTTGGCGGTGGT
The DNA here is from genome assembly GCA_964439415.1 of uncultured Rickettsiales bacterium. Lineage (GTDB taxonomy): Bacteria > Pseudomonadota > Alphaproteobacteria > Rickettsiales > CAZAGG01 > CAYTOJ01. Next base: position 20,719 of record CAYTOJ010000001.1, on the reverse strand, counting down.
GGTTTTACTTCGCGCCTGATGCGGGAATTGCGCGAGAAGAACGGCCTTACTTATGGCATCAGCGCAAGCTCTGAGACTCTGGACGGATCAGCCTACCTGCAAGGCTCATTCAGTACCAAAAATTCCGATGTAAAAATGGCACTGGATAAAGTGAGTGAACAACTCACACTGCTGGCGGAAAAGGGTGTGACTGAGGATGAACTTAAGGATGCAAAAAGCTACATTACAGGATCATTCCCGCTGGTGCTGGATACCAACGCAAAAATCGCCTATTTTCTGGGGGTTATGCAGAAATACGATCTAGGCATGGATTATCTTGATAAGCGTAACGCCCTGATTGAAGCGGTAACGCTGGAGGATGTTAATAAAATGGCTAAACAACTGATAAAACCGGATGCTCTGGTGCTCGGTATCGCTGGCAAGCCTGATAAAATCTAAGAGGTTTTTGCCGATTTCTACTCTAGCTTGCTGCAAACGGCATTTTTTGCTTAAGCGACTTATGTCGCTGCGCTGCAAATTACTCGGCACGAAAGTGCCTGCGTCATTTGTCTGCGCTGACCAAGTTTCATGTATGTAGAATACACTGGAACTTCGTCTGCGCTAAAAACAGCTTCGCTGTTTTCTAAACGCTGGACTCTCGAAAACTGCCGTTTTCGCTGACGCTATAGCGAAATCGACAACAACCTCTTAGAGGTTGTTTATGAAATCTACTTCATGAAATGTGACAAGCATGGGGATTGATTAGTGGTTATATTATGCTATAATCCAATGTATTATGAGTAGCGCCAGCAACAGCAGTCCGGATAGATACGAATTTGTGAAGTCCATCACCGCCCTAGGTATGCCTGAGGAGCAGGCGGTAGTAATCGCTTCATATATAACGGATATACGTAAGGAAAATGATGCGGCATTAGTCAAGAAAGACGAATTCATAGAACTAAAAACAGATACGTATGGTTTGAAGTCAGGCCTGTTCTCCTTTAAAGAGGAAATGACACTCTTTAAGCAGGAGGTTGCGACCGAATTCAAATCCATCCGTCAGGAAATGGACGCTGGCTTCAAATCCATCCGTCAGGAAATGTATTCTGAATTCAAAGCCATAAGGCAGGAGATGGATGCTAACTTTAAGTCCATCCGCCAGGAGATGGATTCAGGTTTTAAATCCTTGCGTCAGGATATTGACAATAAGATAAACCAGTTGCTCCTTAAAATCGGCAGTATGATATTCGCCCTGGGTGGGTTGCTGGTAGCTATCAAATATTTCGGGTGAATTTGCGTATATTGCTCTCCAATGATGACGGAGTAAATGCTCCAGGCCTTAAAGTTCTGCAGAATATAGCGGAGCATTTCAGTAAGGATGTATGGATAGCCGCGCCGGAGACTGAGCAGAGCGGAACCTCCCACTCCCTGTCCATGCATCTGCCAGTGCGGATGCGCCAGGTAAGCCGCAGGAAATATGCTATCAGCGGTACGCCTACTGATTCGGTACTGGTGGCCTGCAAGGCGCTGTTCTCTACGCGAATGAAAAGGCCGGAACTCCTTCTATCCGGCGTTAACCGGGGGTCTAACCTGGGGGAGGATGTAACCTATTCAGGAACTGTAGCCGCCGCGATGGAGGGGACGCTGCTTGGCATACCATCAATCGCCCTCAGCCAGAGTTTTACTGATCATAAACCGATTCATTGGGCAACGGCGGAGCGGTATGCCCCGCAAGTTATAAAAAAGCTGCTGCATCTGAAATGGCCTGAACATGTTCTTATGAACGTTAACTTCCCGGACTGTCCACCGGATAAAGTTGCGGGAATCATAGCCGCCCCGCAGGGGGTTCGCAGTATAGGGGAGAACGTCACCATGTGCCGTGACCCCAGAGGCAAGCCATATTACTGGATAGGCGGCAGCAACCGCCACAGTGTTGTGGTTGCAGAAAGTGATATTGAGGCTATCAGCCGCAACTACGTCACCATAACGCCTATAAGCATTAATCTCACTGATTATGATACGCTTAAAACACTGAATAACCTATAGCGCGTTGTGGAAGGTTATTTGTAATCTGTTTGAAATAACGCGCTATATCAATATGTAAGTCCACGCTCTACATAAAGAAGCAACCGCTAAGGGCTATAAGTCAGGCTTAGGCAAGCTCGAAATTGCGCTTTACAAAAAGATTCATGCGTTTACTCATTTGATTATTAAAATCATCATTGTAGTGCAAACATGCAAGCCCTTATCTTGGGCAATACCATAAACCACTTTGATCCGCCCTTCGCAGAGGCAGGCATAAGTTTTACCACCCTGCTGGAGAATGATGATTATTTGAATTTCCTGCACGGCTCTGGTGCAGGCGTGAATCTGGTTTTTCTTGAGGCATTGGCTGGCTGGCGGGAAATTACTCGTAAGCTATTGCAATCCAGGCGAGAATTAAAAATAATTCTGCTTTTAAAGCCGCATGACAGCAGTGAGAATATCCTGGAAGCTATTAAAATTGGTTGCACGGATGCTTTGTATATTCCGCTGCCTGCAAAGCTGCTTGAATTGCTTATAAACAAATTCGCACGTTAAGAAAATCCGTTATTCTCAAGTTCTTTGATACGAATGACCATGCTATGGCGCGGGTCGAAAGGTAAGTCTTCAAATCCAAAATCGCGGTAGAATGCGCGGACGCCATCATCAAGTGGATGTGTAAGTACACAGAAACAGCCGATTTCCTTGGATAGACGCACTATAGTTGAGAGTGCAAAAAACATGAGTGAGCGTGCAATCCCCTGTCCTTGGTAGCGTTTATCAACGGCAAGTTGGCCTATAAGCAATGCAGGTATGGGATTTGGCTGGTTGCGTTGCTGGGCTTTAGGAAAATGTTCGCGTTCAATCTGCGCCGCTGAGAGGCTAACATAACCAGCGATCTGGTCGGTGATGCTATCGCTTACCACACTGATGCGAGATACTCCGGATTCATGATTGTGCCAGGCATGGCGGCGAAACCAGTGATTCATAGATTCCCGGCCACAATCAAATGAACTTCGATCATCCGTTGAAGTAAGTCGGCGGGGTGGCTGTATTATTGCCATGCAGGGCGCGTAGCTGCAAGAGTTCGCAGGGGTGGCACATCTTTAGCGGGGGAATTAGCCCATGCCTCAAACTTTTCCCAGTCAGCGGCGGCAATAATAAAAGTTTTCTGCTCAAGCACATCAGCCTCTGCCGCTTCTATTGCCTTGCGGCGGATAAAATCACTGAGCGTGGTGCGTGATTGTTCTGCCGCCATCTCAAGCAGTATACGCTCATTGGGGCTGACGCGCACACTCAGGACGGCTGTGGCTGCATTCTCCAACATAAATAGAATCCTTCTTTGTATGACAATAGCATACGCACAAATTCTGGTCAATACTATTCGTTTTTGACAGCCAATTTTACTTCTATTGCCTGAATGTTGTTATACAGTATGTTGTAACAATTTTTTGAAGGTTAAAATATTAACCAAAATCATCGTTCCGTTGAGGTATCAGTGAATCGCCTGCCAGTATCCATATTTATTATCGCTAAGAATGAGGCGGACAGGATAGCCAGAACCATAGAATCGGTGATTGGCTGGGTGGATGAGGTTATAGTTATTGACAGCGGTAGTGAGGATGACACCATAGAAGTTGCCGCCGCTTTGGGTGCGCGGGTGGAGTTCAACCAGTGGCGCGGTTACGGTGCGCAGAAGATATTCGGTGAATCGCTTTGCCGTAATGACTGGATACTGAACCTGGATGCAGATGAGGCCGCCAGCGCGGAATTAGTCAGTGAAATAACCGCGCTTTTTCCAAGCCTTACAACCAATTCAAGCATTGCTGCTTTCTCGGTGGATTGCGCATTGATGCTGCCCGGTGAGGAAAACCCACGCCGCTACTGCGTTAAAACCCGCGCCATTCGCTTTTACAACAAAACAAAAGCGGGCTTCCGTGATTCCACCGTTCATGATTCAGTAGTGGTGAGGGAAGGGAGCCTCAAACACCTGAAAAGCCTGGTATATCACAGAAGTTTCCGGGGTTATGCCCATGAGACTGCAAAGATAAACTCATACACCACTATGCAGGCGGAGGACTGGATTAGAAGGGGAAAACCCGCGCCAACGCTGCTGAGGGTTTTAACTGAGCCTTTCACCGCATTCTTTAAGGCGTATTTTATCCGGCGGTTTATACTTTACGGGCTTGATGGATTCATCCAGGCGTGGATATATTCATTCTCCAAAACCATAAGGCTGGCGAAAGTGCGGGAGGCATTAATGAAATCCAATATTAAGAATAACATAAACAAAGCACTGATAACCCTAGGGCTACTGTTTCTGGCATCATGTGCCGTAAAGAGGCCGGATCATATGGAGCTGACAAGAGCCGACTTTGCCGATATTCCGGGATGGCGTGATGATGCTGTGGAAGCTGCTCTGCCGCCGTTTAAAGAATCCTGCGGCAAGCTGCTGGCAAAAAGCCCGGAGGATAATATAGGCGCGGCAGTAGAGATGGGAACAGTATCGCACTGGGCTTCTGCTTGCCAGGCGGCGGCATCAAATAATTACAGCGGTACAAATGCCAGGCGTTTCTTTGAGTATTATTTCTCCCCCTACGCAGTCACCAATAACGGCGAAGCCAAGGGTTTAATTACCGGATATTACGAGATAGACGTTAAAGCCAGCCGGGTTAAAACGCCTGAATATTCCCACCCGATTTACCGCAAACCATCTGATTTAAGCCTGCCATATTATAGCCGGGCAGAGATTAATAGCGGCGTTTTAGACGGGCAAGGGCTGGAGATTGCCTGGGCGGCAGACCCGGTAGAGGTTTTTTTCATGGAGATACAAGGCTCCGGCAGGCTGTTATTTCCTGATGGAACGAAGCAGCGCATAGGTTTTGCCGCGCAGAACGGCCATGAATACCACCCTATCGGTGCAACGCCGGTGGATATGGGTGAACTAGAGCGGGAGCATTTGAACGCCCCGGCGATAATCAACTGGCTCCGGAATAATCCCGCAATGGCCAGGGAAGTTATGGAAAGTAACCCTTCATATGTATTTTTTGAGGAGCGCACCACCCCGCCAGTAGGGGCGCAAGGCTTGCCGCTCACGCCGCAGCGCTCAGTGGCGGTGGATAAAAACTTCATTGCCTACGGTGTGCCCATATTCCTGAATTCCTCAATACCGGAGACTCCAAGCTACCCGGCAAGCAAGCTTACCGCCCTGCTGATAGCGCAGGATACCGGCGGCGCAATTAAAGGCCCCACCCGGCTGGACTACTTCTGGGGCAATGGTGCTTTAGCGGCGGAGAAAGCGGGATATATGAAGCAGGCGGGGAATATGTATGTGCTTCTGCCAAAAACACTGGAATTCAAGGCGATAGCCGGGAATGAGTATGGATTCTAATATGCCTCTCGCATTTCAAGAGTTGCCTTCTTGGAGCGTAGCGACCTGCGCCAGCGCGAAGGGGGGAGGCTGTAGGCCGGGGGGTGCGCCCCCCTCAACAAATAAAAAATATACCGCCGGAGTGACATGAAAAATTGTGGCACTTCAGATGGCAGCGGTATAGATGATGATGACGGTGATGAGTGGATCAGGGCGACCAGCAGTACGGAACGCCTGAAGGCTGCTAAGCGTGTGGCTGCTGAAGTTAAGGCAGAAAAGGTGGTGGTGCGCAAGCGGCAAACGCTGCAACTGGAGCCGCCCAAAACTGCCCATGTTCCCCAGGATGGTTTGCAGGAGAGTGTTTTAAGGGAGCTAAGAAAAAACAAACGCAAGCCCGATGCCGTGCTTGACCTGCACGGAGCCAGCCTGGAGAAGGCCTATGGCCTGCTGCTGGATTTCATCCGCGATAATTATACCCGGCAGAAAAGATTCCTGCACATTATAACCGGAAAGGGCAGGGGGGAGCCTACCATAGCTTCCTCCTTCGCCGGGTGGATTTCCATACAGCCTTTCTCGGATTATATAAGTTCCTATCAGAAATCCCCAGCCAACCTGGGCGGTGAGGGCGCATGGCTGGTGTACCTGCGTAAGAAACGGATGCACTAATGCAGTGTCCGATTAATACCTGTAATGCTCTGGCTTAAAGGGGCCTTCCGGTTTAATGTTCAGGTAGCCTGCCTGGCTTGGGGTGAGTTTGGTGAGCTTTACGCCCAGTTTATCCAGGTGCAGGAAGGCCACTTTCTCATCCAGCCGTTTTGGCAGAACGTAAACTTTGTTCTGATAGTTCTGGTTATTATTCCAAAGCTCCATTTGCGCCAGCACCTGGTTAGTGAAAGAGAAGCTCATAACAAAACTGGGGTGGCCGGTCGCGCAGCCAAGATTCACCAGGCGGCCTTTAGCAAGAACTATCAGCCTTTTACCATCGGGGAATTCCACTTCGTCTACTTGCGGTTTTACTTCAGTCCATTTCAAATTACGCAAGGCACTGATTTGAATCTCGTTATCAAAATGGCCGATATTGCAGATAATCGCCCGGTCTTTCATCCGGCGCATATGCTCGATTGTAATAATATCGTTGTTTCCGGTCGCGGTGACGAAAATATCGGCGTGAGCCGCCGCTGCCTCCATGGTTGTAACCTCGTAGCCTTCCATTGCTGCCTGCAGGGCGCAGATAGGGTCAATTTCAGTTACTATAACCCGCGCACCCTGGCCTTTGAGCGCAGCGGCTGAGCCTTTGCCGACATCGCCGAAGCCTGCCACTACCGCAGTTTTGCCCGCAATCATTATATCAGTTGCGCGTTTCAGCCCATCCAGCAGACTTTCCCGGCAGCCGTAGAGATTATCGAACTTGGACTTGGTGACGGAATCATTCACGTTAATCGCCGGGCATTTGAGCGTGCCATCCATTTCCATCTGATAGAGCCTGCGCACGCCTGTAGTAGTCTCCTCCGATATGCCACGGATATCCTTGATAAGTTCAGGGTATCTATCATGCATCATCTGGGTGAGATCGCCGCCATCATCTAAAATCATGTTAGGTTTCCAGCCATTCTCACCGAAAATGGTTTTCATGATGCACCATTCGTATTCTTCTTCAGTCTCATTCTTCCAAGCAAATACTGGTATGCCAGTTGCCGCAATAGCTGCCGCCGCATGATCCTGTGTGGAGTATATATTGCATGAACTCCACCTTATATCCGCACCAAGCGCGGCAAGAGTTTCTATCAATACCGCAGTTTCCACCGTCATATGCAGACATCCCGCTATACGTGCGCCCTGCAACGGCTTCTGTGCACCAAACTCCTTGCGCAGAGCCATTAAGCCCGGCATTTCAGTCTCAGCCAGTGATATGGCGCGCCTGCCAGCATCAGCAAGACTAATGTCAGCTACTTTATAGTCCCGTTCTATCTTCTGAGCCGTGGAAGTTTGCATGGTTTATTGCCTGATACTTTATTGAATATATTGAATAATTCGGTAAGAATAATTAGTAGATAAATGTAAAGCAACCTAAATCTATCACATGATGATATCTAAAAATCCGGGTCTTCGTAGTGCGCAGGGGGTTTGATTACGCTTATCCTCTCAAGCAGTATTGAACGCAGCGATGGGCGTGATTTCATTACCGAATACCATTCCTTTACTTTCGGATAGTCCTTCCAGCTTATATCATCAAAATAATCCAGGCAGGAAACATGACCAGCCGCCGCCAGATCAGCCAGGGTGATGCGCTCCCCCGCAAGCCAGCCACGGCGCAGGATAAGGCCGGAGAAATATACGAGATGATTTTTAAGATTATGCTTGCAGTTCCTGATTACCTCGGAATTGGCCTGTGATCTTAAAATGAAGCGCCCGTAGTAACGCTCAAACAGTAGAGGGCGGGTAACTTCAGCATAAAACTTGTTATCCAGCCAGGATATAATCCGCCGCACTTCCGCATGTTCGCCAGGGGTTGTGCCTAAAAAATTGTTCTGCTGGTAGGCCTCCTCCAGATACTCAATTATCGGGTAGGAATCGCAGATTACATGACCGCTCTCCTCCACCAGCACGGGAACTTCGCCTAGAGGATTAATGCTGAGAAAAGCTTCCCGCCGCTCCCAGAATGGTTCATCCTTCAACTCATAATTCAAGCCCTTTTCACGCATGAGCATACGCACCTTGCGGCTTAGAGGGCACATAATGGAATGATACAGTGTACGCATAGGCGCACTATACAAAGACTCACTCAAGGAAGAAACGAATCTTTTACAAAAATTTGTTTTTTTAATCCATTAACTGGCCGCCGTTGGCGGAGATAGTCTCACCGGTGATGAATCCGGCATGGTCGCAGGCCAGGAACAATACACAGCGGGCAATTTCATCAGCGCGGCCAAGCCTGCCGACAGGTATGCCGGAGATTATTTTCTCCAGAATATCCTCCCGCACTCCGCGAACCATTTCAGTATCAATATAGCCGGGCGCAACCGCGTTAACGGTGATGCCTTTGCTGGCAGTCTCCCGCGCCAGCGCTTTAGTCATGCCGATGAGCCCGGCCTTTGCGGCTGAATAATTGGTCTGCCCGAATTGCCCTAATAGCCCGTTAATGGAACTGATGTTTACAATACGCCCAAATCCGTGCTTGCGCATTCCATCCACCACCACCTTGCACATGTTGAATGCTGAGGTTAAATTGGTTGAAATCACCGCATCCCACTGCTCCATGCTCATTTTATGTAAGGGCGCGTCACGGGTGATTCCGGCATTGTTCACAAGTATTTCAATTGCGCCAATCTCTTTTTCAATCAGCGCGACACTCTGGGCGCATTGCTCAAAACTCCCTACATCCCACTTATACACCGCGATTCCGGTTTCATCATGTAGTTTTTTCGCCGCACGGTCGTTAGCGGCATAATTTGCCACTACTTTATAGCCCGCCTCATTGAACGCTCTTGAAATAGCTTCACCGATGCCGCGTGTGCCGCCGGTTACCAGCACTGTTCTTTGTGCCATTGATCATTCCTGTTGTTTAGCAATGCCTATATTTTAACTGTGGAGAAAATGCAAATCGCAAATCAGTTCATAACCTGTAACTCACCTGCTATGTTGACCTGGGAAGTTAAATGCAAATGACTTCAGACTCGGTTTTTTCATTAATTCGTCTTAATTATTTCATATTTCTTTGCTACTCTGGCAATTCACCTTATCCAGATGAGTTGATAAAACAACGTGCTTCCATCTAACTTTAGCACTGTGGGTTAAGTAACATACGCACGAGAACTAAAACTATAGGATAGAACAATGGATGCAGCATCAATAAAAAAAGTGGTTAATCTTGTTAAACGCATAGAAGCCTTGGACGCTGTTGTCACCGGCGAACATACTGATAATGATAGGGTCATGGCAAGACGTAGATTGCTCATGGCTACAGGGTCAATTGCTGAGATTATGGGTGATGCTGATCCTGATACCGCACACATCCTAGGAGCAATAGTAAAGTCATTTTGTTCCCCAGAGCATATTCAGAAGATCAATGAGAAATCTAACGGGCGATTACAATTGGCAGCAAGCGTTGCAGAAACAGTTGCCCTTCGAAGCTCAGTGGATATGGAGAGATGAGCGCTGCGTAGATTCCCCCACCGCTTGCGGGTGGGATACGAGAGGCAATACCACCTGGGGAGCGACTAGTCATTTCTTAGGCTCGATAAATGCTTCCGGAATTTCTTTCTTCAGGCGGTCTTCAATGAAATAGCGCATGAAGTTAAGTTCACCGTCTGAATAAAGCTCTTTGTGATCCAGAATATCCACTATGATACGCATGGCTTGTTCACGCTCGCCCATCTGTTCATAAATAAAGGCCGGAAGCTGGCGCACCCAGATTGGAACATCCTTACGCTTCAGATCCTGCAACTTTATGGCTATACGTAGCGCCCATTCTTTATCTTTGAGTTTATGATTGGCTAAGTACGCAGCTTGCGCAAGCCACCACCATTTTTCCTCTATATTTTTGTTTGCGTGCTGCTCCAGGTATTCCACCAGATATTTACAGTCCTCAGGATTCTGTGAATTGCTGTAATAATAACTCGCTAATGACGGCAGCACGTTGGATTTTGAATCCAGCTCATCCAACCGGAAGAACCATTTTTGTAGCAATGCGAAGTTATAATCCTTCAACGGGGTGGATCGGCCAAAAGTATCCCCCAGGCTTTGCATCTCAAATGCCAGCAGGCGGAAATAAAACTGCCTGTCACCCAGTGAGAAGCCGTAAATCTCGCGCATTGTGGGCGGCGGCGTGACTATGGCAAGCTTAGGGATAACATCTTTGTTTTCCCACCAGAAAAAAGCCTGCAATGAGAAGAAAAACAACAACGCCCAGTCTTTGCGCAAGCTTTTTCTCATACGCTAAAATTGCTTTCTTCTGAAATCAAAATACCCAACTGAAACAAGAAAAGGTATGTAAACAAAAGCCTGAAGAACTATCAGAGTAAGCGCAGCTTTATAATCCACCCCGTACACCAGCCACTCGGAAAGGGCGAATTGATCCAAGCGTGGCACAATAACCGATACCACTTTGATGAACTTAGTACCAAGCCCTTTAGCCCCCCCCTGCATGGTGGGGTTATGCACCATGAACATGAAAAAACCCATCATACGGGCGATTAAATAGAAACTGATTGAACCTAGAACCGAGAGAACAGCGCTTTTGACGATAAGGGATACACACAGCGCGAAGGATAACACTATCATCCCCTCCAGAAACAGGCTGAAACCCCATAATAAAGCTGGCTGAGGCTGCTGGAAGCGGCCAAGCAGCATAATCAGCAGGCAGGCGAAAGCCGCCAGTAGAAACGCCACAAATACCAGGCCGCTGAGGTATGACATTATAAATGTCAGGCGGCTCATGGGTTTTGTCAGGATTACGTCCAGCTCACGGCTTTCAAAAATCCGCCTTATATGGAAGCAGACGAATACGATCAGACCCAGCGCCAGCGTCACACGCAGGCTTCCCGCTGCAAAGGCAAGCCGGGTTTCCTGAATTTCCGTAACTGTACCTGCACCAAAAAAGCAGGATATCAGAAAGCTGACGATACCAAGGCCGAATATGGCGAAAAATAGCCTGTCCCTGATCGCGGTAAGAAAAACATATTTTATAGTAGTTCTCATCATGTCTTTAGTACAACTTAGGAATTAGTTTAGAGTTTCAGCGGTCTTGGATCATTGGTGAATCTCTTGTAAATACCCCTGTCGGCATCATGGACATTGCCGATACGGGGCGATACAATAGTCGCCTTGATGAAAATCACCAGTTCAACCATGCTGTTTGAGTAGTTCTTTGATTTAAATAATCCGCCTATTCCGGGGAGGTCGCTTAAATCAGGCACGCCCTTATCAGTGTTATTGCTTTTATCCTCCATCAGGCCGCCCATTACCATTATCTGGCCGCTTTGTAATTTAAGCATTGAGTCCATCTCCCGCACCTCAACTATCGGTATTTTATTCGGCGGAACGGTAACATCCTTGCTTTGTGAGGCCAGGAAGGCAACTGATGGATCATCCACAAACTCCGTAATCCTGGATAATGTTGGCCGCACGCTGAGTGTGACTTCATTATTAACTACATCTATGGATGGCTGAAGGTTAAGGATAATACCTATCGGTACTGTTTTGGCGGTACTATCCACGGTAAGCAGGCTCTGGTTATTTGAATTTGATGTATTCTGCTCCCTCACCACTTTGATTTCAAAATACACCTGGTTTTTAGCGAAGGTAAGCACCGCCTGCTGATTATTCATAGCGGTGAGCCTGGGGCTGGAGAGAGTGCGCGAAGTACCGAACTGCTCGGTAAGTTTTACGGCAGTCTCCAGGTTAAGCCCAAGATCAGGCTTTAATGTGAAGGCTATCTGATTACCGGTTGTAGCCGGGTCAAAATCACTGAAATTAAGTCCTATATTGGTACTGCCATTGAAAACCGCCTGCCAGTTAATGCCTGATTGAAACTGCTTGCCTAATGTCACCTCAACTATCTTAGCCTCAATCAATACCTGTGATGATGCGGAAATTCTGAGTTTCTCAAGGTAATCAGCGATCTTTTTATGCTGAACCGTAGTTGCCTTTACTGTCAGTATCCCCGCCTGGCGGTTAATCACAAAAAATGCATCTGATTTCTCAGATTTAGCATCCGGCGTTTCATCTCCCCCGGCGGCAGGGCTAAGTTCAGCCTGCATAGGCTTTATACTCGGCGGAGCAGGTGAGGCCACAGGCGCGGGCGATCCATTAACACTGTTAAACGGAGCCTCAGACACAACCTGTCCAGTTTGCGCATTCGCAGGCATCCCCTGAAGCGCTGCGGGTGACACAGCCGTTGGCATCTGAACCTTATCCACCACTTCCGCCTGCTTCAGCTTCTGCTTCTCCTTGCTGGTCTGCACGGGATTATCGGTTAATATCGCCTGGATTGTATTCTCCAGAGCTTTCCACAGGTCGCTCTCAACTTTCGTATCTATGCTTTCATTAGAACCGGTATTAAGCGATCCTGAATCACCGCCAGCTCCGGATAGCACATTGGTATTGACCGAAATTCCGCCCGATGCGTTCCGCTCTATGTTCAGAAAATCTATGGTATAGTTCTTCACCAGCGGCGTATCAGCCTCAACCTTCAATATCCCCTTGGACAGGCTGTATCTCAAACCTGCAAGCATACATATGCGCTCTATAACTTCACTTAAAGGCCGATTCTGCGCTTTGAAGATAACGCCGCCCTTAATTCCCTGTCCCATCTCCAGGTCAATTCCCGCCAGGCGGGTAAGCTCCACCAGTACATCACGCAGGGGTACATCATCCGTCACCGCCAGGGAGACTATTACATCCTCCCCAATCTTCGGCGGCGGCGGGCTTGATATACCAGTACTCAGCCCTGGTATGGGGGGGATGTTTTTATCAGCTCTGGCTGATTCATCCCGAATCCTGGCAGCATCTGCAATTCTGCGTGAGTTCAGTTCCTCATAATCCTGCTTATCCAAACCCAGCTTAGGGTCAACTTTTTCCGGGCGTATCAGGTAGTCGCAGGCAGACAGCGCCATGCATGACACCGCAACCGTTAGAGCTAACGGCAGACTGCGAAACCGGGGTATTGTTTTTTTATTCAGGTTCACAGCCGGAACTTATAGTCCATTCGTAAAAAAATTATGAAGAAAGCAGAGAAACACTTGGATTCTGAATTACTAATAGCCCTGGTTTTTATCCAGTCCATCATGCAGTATTGTATATATGGATAAGATTTGCATTATTATACTGCTCGCGTATGAAGAAGTGTGGATTTAACCTATACCTATCGCACTTCAAGAGTGCATTAGGTACACCGAGAACTTCATCTATACCCAGAACACTCTTCAAGTGTTTTAGGTATATTCAGGCAGGAAATTACAAAGCAGGGGTGGGATGGTGATTTTAAAGTTGACGCGGGCAGCGGCTGTAATTGGATTTGCTCTATTATCATCAACAGGTTATGCATCTACGCCCATGCATGGTTTTGCAACTTACGGCGAGCTTAAATACCCCACTAATTTCAAGAATTTTGAGTATGTAAACCCAGGCGCGCCCAGGGCAGGTACAGTGCGCCTTTCCATGATTGGCACTTTTGATAATCTGAATCCTTTCGTTCTTAAAGGTATCAGCGCGGTAGGCTCGGAATATATATTTGAAACTCTGTTGCAAAACTCCAAGGATGAGCCTTTTTCAGCTTACGGCCTGCTGGCTTCCAGCGTGGAAGTGGCGGATGATAAATCCTGGGTGAAATTCAAACTCCGCCCGGAGGCGAAGTGGAGCGATGGCAAGCCAGTTACCGTTGAGGATGTAATTTTCAGCTTTGATACACTCAAAAGCAAAGGCCACCCCAATTACCGGATGCTGCTGCGGGATGTAAAAACCTGTGAAAAGCTTTCCGCTGAGGAAGTGAAATTCACCTTCGCCAACACTACCAATAAGGAACTGCCTATAATAGTCGGCGCGTCATTGCCGATTATCTCCAAGGCGTTTTTCACCGCTAATGAATTTGATAAAACCACGCTTACCCCCATTATCGGCAGCGGGCCATATGTGGTGGAGAAGACCCAACCGCCAGCCTCCATCACTTACAAGCGGCGCGAGGATTACTGGGGCAAGGATTTGCCCATAAACCGTGGCCGCTATAATTTCGAGCGAATGGTTTTTGATTATTACCGTGACGAGACTGTGGCGGTGCAGGCACTGAAAGCCGGAAGATACGATATGCGGCTGGAGAACATCGCCCGCATGTGGTCCACCGCCTATGATTCCCCGGCAGTGAAAGCTGAAGTACTGAAGAAAGGCGAGTTCAAACATGAAAACCCCAGCGGAATGCAGGGCTTCGTGTTTAATCTCCGGCGGGAAAAGTTCAAAAACCCTAAAACCCGGGAAGCTTTAAATTACGCCTTTGATTACGAATGGGCTAACAAGAACCTGTTTTACAGCCTGTACAAACGCAACCGCAGTTATTTCGGCAATTCAGCTTTTGAATCCAAAGGCATACCACAGGGGCGGGAACTGGAGATTTTAAATAAATACAAGGATAAGCTGCCACCTGAGGTTTTTACCACTGAATATAACCCACCAAAGAATGATGGCAGCGGCAACAGCCGAGATAATCTTCTCAAAGCTAAGCAACTACTGATGGAGGCTGGCTGGAAGCTGGAGAATAACATTTTAAAAGGCACTGATGACAAACCCTTTGAAATTGAATTCCTGATTGAAACAGCATCCTTCGAGCGTGTATTTTCAGGTTACATCAAAAACCTGGAACGGCTTGGCATTAAAGCCCATGTGCGGCTGGTGGATAGCGCCCAGTATCAGAAGCGTAAAGAGAGCTTCGATTTCGACATGATGGTGAATGTGTTTCCGCAGTCCATGTCCCCCGGGAATGAGCAGATAGATTACTGGACATCCCAGGCGGCGGATACCAGGGGCAGCCGTAATATAATCGGCATTAAAAATCCGGTGGTGGATGAACTGGTGGAGAAACTTCTGGCGGTGGAGAGTTATGACGACCTGGTAGCAACCGTCTCTGCGCTGGATCGGGTGCTGCTGTGGAATCATTATGTAGTTCCCAACTGGCATTCTGGCATGTACCGCGTGGCCTACTGGGATAGATTCGGCAGGCCGGACGTTATGCCAAAATATGATTTAGGTTTTACCGATACCTGGTGGATAGATACTAATCGAAATAGCAAAGTGGATGAATTCCTTGGCAAAAAGTAAAGTTTGCCGCTCTCAAGTTTGCGAAAAAATAAAAGATATACCTATCGCACTCTTGAAGTGCGATGGGTATAAACACCTAACCTGGTAAATAATATGGCATCAAACGGACTGACAGTATATCCGGCTATCGACATAAAGGGCGGTAAGGCGGTGCGCCTGCTGCAAGGCGATTTTGACAAAGCTACCGTGTTCAACGAATCCCCGGTTGAGCAGGCACGGGATTTTTTTAACGATGGCCACACCTGGCTGCATGTGGTTGATCTGGATGGTGCCATGCAGGGTCGCCCGGTGAACAAAAGAATCATCCAGGAAATGCTGGATGTAGGCAAAATAAAGCTGCAACTGGGTGGTGGAATGAGAAGCCTGGAGCAGATAGATGAATGGCTGGATACGGGGGTAGAGAGGGTAGTACTGGGAACAATTGCGGTAAAGTACCCTGAAATGGTAAAAATGGCCTGCCGTAAACATCCTGACAGAATAGTAGTTGGCCTTGATGCTAAGAATGGCATGGTGGCAACCGATGGCTGGCTGCATGGTTCCCGTATTTCCGCAATTGACCTGGCATTATCGTATGAGGATGCAGGCGTTGCCGCAATACTGCATACAGATATTGAGCGGGACGGTATGTTGAATGGCCCCAATTTTGACCAGACTCTGGAACTGGCCGGCAGAGTTTCCATACCGCTTATATTATCAGGCGGCGTCTCCACGCCTGACGATTTAATGAAGCTGAAAACTCCGCCATATAATAAAATATCCGGCGTTATCGTTGGGCGCGCAATTTATGAAGGTAAAATCAACTCCCGCTGGGCAGCGAAAATCTCTGCTTAAGTGTACTTGCGGGGGTCAAGGGCATCCCGTACACCCTCACCTATGAACATTGCCAGTGATAGCGTGATTGCCAGGGTGAAAAAGGCAGTAAAGCCCAGCCACGGCGCATGCAGATTATTTTTGCCCTGTGATACCATCTCCCCCAGGGAAGGTGATCCGGGGGGCAGGCCAAACCCAAGGAAATCAAGCGAGGTTAAAGCGCCAATAGCGCCGCAGAACACAAAAGGCGCATAGGTGAGAGAGGATACAACGGCGTTAGGCAGGATATGCCGGAACATAATATTAGTGTCAGATACACCTAAAGCGCGGGCAGCGCGCACATAATCAAAGTTGCGCACCCGCAGGAATTCGCCACGCGCCAGGGCTGCTATGCCCATCCAGCTGAACAGGGAGAGCAGCATCAGCAACCACCAGAAATCCGGTTTCACTATGCTTGCAAGTATTATGAGCATATACAGCATTGGCAGGCCGTCCCATATTTCCGTCAGGCGCTGCAGAGCCAAATCGGTTTTGCCGCCATAAAAGCCCTGTAGCGCGCCCAGAAATAATCCTAAGCTTATGCTGATAAATGTCAGAGCCAGCGCAAAAAGAATTGAAATACGGAAGCCGTAAATAGCCCGCGCCAGCACATCGCGGGACTGGTCATCAGTACCCAGCCAGTTCAGGCGGCTGGGTGGCGCTGGCGCTGGTGCTTCCAGATCACGGCTGACCGTGCTGTAGGAAAATCTTACCGGTGGCCAGAACATCCAGCCGTTTTCCTCAATGCGTGATACCAGGAAAGGGTCTTTATAATCCGCTCCGGTTTCAAAATCTCCGCCGAATGCGGTTTCAGAATAATTTTTGAAAACCGGAAAGAAAAGCCTGCCGTTATAACTTGCCAGTATCGGCTTATCATTGGCCAGCATTTCAGCGAACAGGGATATAATGAACATTCCGCCCAATAGCCACAGTGATACCAGCGCCCTATGATTGCGCCTGAATCTGGCGAAAAAGCTGAAAGGGGAGGCGGAGCAGACGTGTTTGTATTCCATAAA
>CAYTOJ010000001.1:0-3579 GCA_964439415.1 uncultured Rickettsiales bacterium | reverse complement strand
ATAAACATATAACGCATATGCGGGTATTGCGGTAATAAGTCCGTCCACCCGATCCAGCACCCCGCCATGGCCTGGAATCAGGCGGCCACTATCCTTCACCCCCGCTTTGCGCTTAACCCAGGATTCAAAAAAATCACCAATCTGGGATACAATGGCGATGATGGAAATAACAGTAATCTGCGCTAATGTAGTCCCCTTTTCTTCAGCATAATGCAGATACATAAAATAAAATAGATTAGCGAGTACGATGCCACCAATTAATCCCGCCCAGGTTTTCTTCGGACTGATTGAAGGCGCGATTTTAGGCCCGCCGATAAGCCGCCCGGCGAAATATGCGCCAATATCAGTACCCCAGACTATCAGCAGTAGAAATATAATTGGATGCTCCTGCTTATCCAACCAGATTAAAAGAAAGGTCGGCACGAAAACATAAAACAACCCGAACACATGGTAAGCGCGGCGGCGCGCCAGCCCAGGCATTTGCAGCAGATATAAAATAAGGGCGGTGAAGAACACAAAGAAGCCTTCCCTGAAGCGCCCATCATGCGCCAGGTAAAGCGCGGCTATAATGGTTATGGCATTTAAAATCAGATATGGCTTATAAATAATCCTCTCCCACAATCCATGCCATTCATATATCATTGTAAAAGCAAGCAGCATCACCAGTGCGGTCAACCACCAGCCACCCTGCAATACTGCATAAATTACCAGCGGCGCTAAAATAACCGCTGATAAAATCCGGATGCCAAGTTCTCTATTAAACAGTCTCTTCCATCCATTTTCTGACTTCAGGTTTCTGGCCTCAGGTTTCTGGTTCTCAGACCCTACCATATCGCCGCTCCCGCTTTGAAAAGCTGTTTATAGCTTTCATTAAATCATCCTGCCCGAAATCAGGCCAGAGTGTTTCAGTGAAATAAAGCTCGGTATAGGCTATCTGCCAGAGCAGAAAATTGCTGATTCTGGTATCGCCTCCAGTGCGGATTAATAAATCAGGTTCAGGCATATCTGCTATATACAAAGAATCCGCGAATAATGCCTCATTGATTTCCTCTGCGTCCAGCAAGCCGTCTCTCACTTTTGCCGCCAGTATTTTTGCCGCGTCCACTATCTCACGCCGCCCGCCGTAACTAAGTGCAACAT
The DNA here is from genome assembly GCA_964439415.1 of uncultured Rickettsiales bacterium. Taxonomy (GTDB): domain Bacteria; phylum Pseudomonadota; class Alphaproteobacteria; order Rickettsiales; family CAZAGG01; genus CAYTOJ01. The sequence goes on along the minus strand of CAYTOJ010000001.1, from coordinate 2,439 downwards.
TAACGTTGATTCTGGTGTTGCTTATGGTTTCCTTTTCCGCCTCAGTTAAAACACCCCTCACTTCAAATGGCAGTTTTGCTGTATTGCCCATTATTCTAAGGCGCGCACCTTTTTCTTTAAAGCTTGATAATTCGGCTTTTATATAATGCATAAGCAGTTCCATCAGCCCTTTCACCTCCTCCTCCGGCCTGTTCCAGTTTTCTGAAGAGAAGGCGTATAACGTGAGGTCGCGCACCCCAAGCACTGCGCATGATTCTATTATTCTTCTGGCGGATTCAGAGCCTTGCCTATGCCCCATAATGCGCGGCAAACCCCGGCTTTTTGCCCAGCGCCCGTTACCATCCATAATTATGGCAATATGGCGGGGAATCTGCATATTTCCTTCAACGCTAGGCTTTTTAGTAATTTTCGATAATTTCATACCATCAGGAATAGCAGCCGCATTTATAGTCGCAATAACTTAACCTGAACAATACCGCAATGCACAAAATATTTATGGTAATACAGATGGTTATTTTGAAGAAATAATGCTCATATTCAAAAAAGTGTCACTATAGATTGCTAGTTTATCCATAGCATTATTCAAAATACATGGATCAATCCGTAAATATCGACAAAGAACAACCCACGCAGGGCGATCCGCTATCGCCGCTGGAGCGGCTTGCCTATCCTATACTCAGGCTCGGCGAGTTATCCAAAAACAAGGTGAATGTTGCACCGGGGTGGCATCTGCTTATGTGTGCCGGAATGGCCGGATTATTTGGCGCTGGCGGTATAGGGGTCATGAATTTTCTTTGCGCGCAGAAACCGATTGAGGATTATTACAAGGCTTTCGGTGCAAGCAGGGAAAACATGGATAATCATCCACTATCCCCATTATTTGGCCTGTATGGGGCATTGAAGTTTGACAAGCTCAAGCACATGCCGCTGGTGCAGGAGGCGGAAAAATTCACTAAAGACGAGCGCAAAGGCCTGGCCTGGAATGAATTCTGCAAAGTGGCTCTGGCGGTTGCCCCCCCCGCCATCGGTGCTATCGGCTGGTGGCTTGGCAGCCGTGTTTATACTAACTGTTCGGTTGGTAATTACCAAGCCTTTAACACAAAAAATATGCCGGATAATCTTCTGGGCTTTCTAAAAAAAATTCAGTTTGAAGAAGGAAATTCCATGGGAATTCCCTCCGCAATACTTGCCTCAACTGGCGGTGGCAGCCTCAGGTATTTCTCCGGCACGGTAGCCTCAATGCGCTTTCTGGATATTCTGGGGCGGCGCAACGGCTTTGGTTGGTTAGGTAAGCTGCTGCACGGAAAATTCACCGATAATGAATTTCACGATGCACCTGCAAGCATAATTTCCACTATGATACTGCCGGAACTGGTGGCGAAATCTGATGCTGAAATTTGGCGCGAAGGCTTAAACGGTTATGTGCCACGCGCTGTCAGGGGAATAATCAGGCAGCTCTTCGGCAGCGATATGGCAACTGATGAGGCAGTTACACAACTGGTAGACGGGATGCTTGACTTACGTACCCAGTTTAAAAACTCCGGCAAGGCTGACCCTAAAGCTCTGGCGGAATCCATTAAGAACGAAATTTATGGTGATTTTGACGTATTCCTTGCACGCAGCGGTATGGATCCCACAAAAGCGGATATTCGCGGCGGCGGCCTGCAACGCGTAGTTACTGAAATCTGCATGAACCTGTTCGGCGGTAAGGAGAAAATCCAAGAACTGCTTGATCAGCAGCAGAGACACGCAGAGGCAGCAATGGAGAAGGTACGGCTTGAAGCAGCCAGTGGCCGCCGGGGCTTTGCGCCTGCAATGGCCGGGGCTGGGGGCTAGATTTCAGGCATAGGTTCCGAGTTTAAAATTTCAAACCTATTGCATGCATTACTAAAATACAGTAACGTATACTGCTCGCGAATGAAGAGTGTGGATTTTTTGCAGGCAAGTAGCGAGCAGTATAGTCGCGCATGGGGTTGGATTGGCGGCCATGCGCAAAACAAAAAAATATACCTATCGCACTCTTGAAGTGCGATAGGTATAGAATGATAATAATAAGTATTATGAGTAACACAACAAGCATAAATCTAGGCGATTATTTTACAGGGTTCTTGTCAAGGCTTACAGAAAGCGGTCGGTACGGTTCTGTAAGTGAGGCAGTGCGTGCCGGATTGCGATTACTGGAGCAGGAAGAAGCAAAATATGCAGCTTTAATGACTGCCTTGGAAGAAGGCGAAGCGAGCGGCGAATGTACAGAGGAGTTTGACGACATCGTGCAAGAAGCCATAGCCGAATACAAGGCCGACATACATTGAGCAGGTATATCCACTCAAATCGCAGCAAGAGCGATATTAGGAATATTACCTTGAGAAGTATGACGGATTTTGGAGTGACGCAAACTCTGAAATACATGGCAGGGTTGAAAGAAAAACTGTTGTTTAT